>CAZXHR010000079.1:0-18848 GCA_964640465.1 uncultured Opitutaceae bacterium | reverse complement strand
GGCACCGCCTCGAGCTGCGCGCGGCGCGCGACCGCGCAGGACCCCCGGGCGCCCTGAGGGCCGGTCTGGGCGCGGGACACGCTCTTCACCCTCTCCGGGGCGGTGCTGTTCCGCTTGATCATGGCGCGGATCGGCGGCGGCATGGTGGCGGAGAAGAACAGGAGCTGGCGTTTCTCCGGCGCGGCCTGGACGACGCGCTCGATGTCGTCGCGGAAGCCCATGTCGAGCATGCGGTCGGCCTCGTCGAGGATGAGGAGCTTGAGGGAATCGAGCTTGAGCGTGCCGCGTTCAAGGTGGTCGAGGACGCGTCCCGGAGTGCCGATGACGATCTGGACGCCGGCGGCGAGACCGCGGAGCTGGCGTTCGTAGGCCTGGCCACCGAAGACGGGGAGTTCGCGGATGCCGCGCTTGAAGAGGGTGAGTTTGGCGACCTCCTCGGCGACCTGGAGGGCGAGCTCGCGGGTGGGGCAGAGGATGAGGACCTGCGTCTGTTTGAGCGCGGGGTCGGCGAGCTGGACGGCGGGGATGGCGAAGGCGCAGGTCTTGCCGGAGCCGGTGGAGGACTGGCCGACGAGGTCGCGGCCGGCGAGGATGAGCGGAATCACCGCGGTCTGGATCGGGGAGGCCTCCTCGAAGCCCATTTTGTCGACGGCCTTGAGGAGCTCGGGCGCGAGGCCCAGTTCGGTGAATTTGCGCTTTTCCATGCGGGACTGTGTGGCGGCGCCCGGCAGAGAGCAAGGCGCGTGACGGGAGAAACGCGGAGGGTCGGGCCGTGTGCGGCCGATGAGGCGGTTAACGGCGCCGGGAAGACGCTGGGCTGGAACGGGCGCTGCGAGACACCGCCCCTACGCTGCAAGACTGTGCCGGGGACTTCGGCCGGCGGTCACATGCCGGGGAAACCGCCCTGGCGCTGCATGGCTTCCATCTGGCGCATCATCTTCGCGCCCTTGGCGCCGCGCATCATGCGCATGACCTTCTGCATCTGCTGGAACTGCTTCAGGAGCTGGTTGACCTCGACGACCTTCACGCCGGAGCCGTTGGCGATCCGCAGGCGGCGGCTGCCGTTGATGAGGTCGGGTTTGCGACGCTCCTGCTTGGTCATCGAGAGGATGATCGCCTCGGTGCGGCCCATCTGCTTCTCGGCGCCGTCGTCGAGTTTCACGCCGCTCATGCCGGGGAGCATGCCGATGACCTTGTCCATCGAGCCGAGCTTCTTGACCTGCTGCATCTGGGCGAGGAAGTCCTCGAGGGTGAAGTCGGCCTTGCGGAGTTTCTCCGCCATCTGCTCGGCCTGCTTCTGGTCCATGACCTCCTGGGCCTTCTCGACGAGCGAAACGACGTCGCCCATGCCGAGGATACGCGAGGCCATGCGGTCGGGGTGGAAGGTCTCGAAGTCCTCGCTCTTCTCGCCGACGCCGACGAATTTGATCGGCACGCCGGTGATGCTCTTCATCGAGAGCGCGGCGCCGCCGCGGGCGTCGCCGTCGAGCTTGGTGAGGACGAGGCCGGTGAGCTGGAGCGCCTCGTGGAAGGTGCGGGCGACGTTGACGGCCTCCTGACCGAGGGCGCCGTCGGCGCCGAGGAGGACCTCGTCGGGCTGGATACGGGCGCGGAGCTGTTTCACCTCCTCGATCAGGTCGTGGTCGATCTGGAGACGGCCGGCGGTGTCGAAGATGATGGCGTCGTGGCCGGCGGCGAGGGCGGCGGAGAGCGCGGCGGAGCCGAGGGCGGGGACGTCCTTGGAGGCACGGTCGCAGAAGAAGCCGAGCTCGTTGCTCGTCGCCAACATCTCGAGCTGGTCGATGGCGGCGGGGCGGTAGACGTCGCAGGCGACGACGGCGGGGCGGTAGGCCTGTTTCTTGAGGAGGCGGCCGAGCTTGGCGGTGGTCGTGGTTTTGCCCGAGCCGTGGAGGCCGACCATGAGGATCTTGAGCGGGCGCTGGCCGGAGAGGGCAGTCGAGCCTTCGCCGAGGAGCGTCACCAGTTCGTCGTGGATGATCTTCACGACTTGCTGGCCGGGGGTGACGGTTTTCAGGACATCCTGACCGACGCACTGGGTCTGGACGCGTTCGACGAACTCGCGGGCAACCTTGAAATGGACGTCGGCGGAGAGCAGGGCGGTGCGCACTTCCTTGAGCGCCTCGGCCATGTTTTCCTCGGAGAGCTTGCCGACGCCGCGGAGGTTGCGCAGGGCGTTGCCCAGTTTTTCGGTGAGAGATTCGAACATTGCGGCGGAGTGAAAACGGGCGCGCGGTGCGAATCAGCACAAATCTGGAGCTGGCGGCGGAAAGCTTCAGGCGAGGGGCCGCAGGCGGGCGCGCTCGGCGGTGAGCCGGGTGCCGAGCAGGCGGGCGCTGGTGGCGGCGAACCAGGCGGGATCGTCGGTCGTGGCGACACGTTGATCGCCGCCGTGCGCAAGGCGGCTTTCCTGGTCTGGGTGCCGCGTGAGCCAGTCGGCCAGCCGTGAGGCGACGATATCGCCCTGGGTGAGCACCTCGATGGAGGGAGGCACGATCCGGCGGATACCGGGAAGGAGGATCGGATAATGGGTGCAGCCGAGCAGGATGCGCTGGGGCGGCCGGGGTGCGGCGAGGACGGGGTCGAGATAGCGATGCAGGAACCAGTCGGCGCCGGCGCCTTCGGTTTCCCCCGCCTCGACGAGTGGTACCCACAGCGGACAGGCCTGCTGGATCAACTCCAGATTCGGCGCGAGTTTGCGCAGCTCGATTCCGAAGGAGTCGGAGGCGATGGTGCCCTCTGTGGCGAGCACGGCGACGGTGCCCTCGGCGAGCGAGGGCTGCGTGACACCCGGGATCGCGCCCGGCGGCAGGCCGGCCAGGGCCTCGACGGAGGGACGGACGACGCCGAGCACGCGGCGGTCGGGGCGGCGGTCGGGCAGGTGGCGTTGCTGGATCGTGCGCAGGGCGCGGGCGGAGGCGGTGTTGCAGGCGAGGACAACGAGGGTGCAGCCCTCGTTGAAGAGCCACTCGACGGCTTCGAGGGTGAACTCGTGGATGACGTCGAAACTGCGCGCGCCATAGGGGGCGCGGGCGCTGTCGGCGAGGAATAGGTAGTCGTACTGCGGCAGCTGCCTGCGCAGGGCTGCGAGCACGGTCAGTCCGCCGAAGCCGGAATCGAAGACACCGATCATTGGCGACGGAGCTTGGGGATGCGGCGGGTGTTGGGAAACCGAAAGTGCGGGGATCCGGCATCCGAGGCCGGGTGACAGACCGTCGGCAAATGGCACGGTGGGGCCGAGCAAGACTCGGCCCCTACGGGACTGTGCCTCATTCCGCATGTCCCTTGCCCGATATCCCAAGGGCACACCGGGCTTGCCCGCCGGCCGTCGCGCGCGGGAGGTGCCGACAAACAGTCTCCAGAAATTTAGTGCGTGTTATATGCCAGAAAGTTCGCCAAGCTGCCTCGCATGGACGTGATGGCCGGAGCGGTTGAACCTACGAACATGATCGGGGCGGCAGTGATCCTCGGCTGGGGGTTGCTCGACTGTTTCTTCGGCTATCGCATCTTCCGCGTGGCGATCGCGCTGCTCGGCGCGCTCGTGCTTGGGCTGCTGGCGACAGCGGCCGCCGGACAGGCCGGCTGCAGCGAGGTGGTGTGCTGGGTGGCGCTGGCCGTAGGCGCCATGGTCGGGCTGGTGCTTTCGTTCGCGCTCTACCTCGTCGGCGTGTTTCTGGCAGGATTTGCACTCGGCTACGTCGTGGTGCTCTCGCTGGTGCCGTTCACCGGTATGGCGGCGATGCAGTTGATCGGTGCGGCCGCGGGCGCCTTGTGCGGGCTGCTCGCGATGGTGATGCAACGGTACCTCATCTGCGCCGCGACCGCCTTCAACGGGGCATTCCGCGTGGCGCTGGCGACAGCGTGCTTCGTCGACGGCGTCGATTGGCAGGTGTGCTTCCGCAGCCCAGAGCTGACACCGAGCCTGCTGATCAGCCGCTGGTGGTTTCCGGTCCTCACGTTCGGGCTCGGACTGGTCGGACTGATCGTACAGTTGCGCACCACGGCAGCGCGACGGGCGAAGACCGAATGAGGCGCGGCGCCGCGGAGCGCGGCGAGTTGCTTTTCCGCCCCCGCGGGGCACAACCCGGGGCGCAGATCGATCCTTTCCTCCCATGAAACGTCGCACGTGGTTACTCGTTCTCGGTTCCCTGCTGCTCGCGGTCGCATTGGCCCTTGTCGCGGTACGCCTGCCCGTCACCCAGGGCTGGCTGCTGCGGCGCGCCGTAGCCGGCGTTCCCGGACTTGAGCTGAAGGTCGCCCGCGTTTCGGTCGGCCTCTCGAGCGCCGAGCTCCGTGGCATAGAAGCCAACTACGAGGGGACGATGCTGCGTCTGCCCCTTGTGCGCGCCAGCTACGACGGCTGGGCGCTGCTCACGCGACGCGAGCTCTTCGTAGACGAGCTGAGTGCGACCGATGCCGAGGTCGCGCTGGCGGCCGCGCCCGCCAACGCTCCGGCGCAACCGGCACCGCAGGTGGCCGCCGAGGCCTTCGCTGGTTTCCTCGCGCCCCTGCAATTGCCGGTGAAGGCGACGGTCGGCTCGGTCCAGGTCGGCGGAAGGGTCCAGATTTCGGCGACGCAGACAATGCGGTTCTCGGCGCAGGGCAGCCTGCTGCTGCCGGGAAAGCAGTCCGCGGCCGATATCCATGCCGAGTACGCCGACAGCGCCGAGGGCGCCGCGGCCGCCCAACTCGACTGGGTCGGCCGTCTCACGCTCGCCGCAGCCGCGGACGGGAAGATCCAGAGCGTCGGGATCAATGGCACGCTGGCCATGCCCCGCACCAAGCCCGGTGCTCCCGAGCATGGGCTGGTGACGACGCTCGCCATCGCGCGCGCAGGCGATGGCTCCGAGACGATCGAAGCCTCCATCAGCCTCTCGACCGCGAAGCCCGGCGATGAGCCGGTGGCCCGGGCCAGTCTCCAGCACCGCGCCGGGGCTGCCGATGTCTCCGGTGGCTGGAGTCTGAAGCTGCGTCAGGCGCAGCTCGAGGGCGTGGTGGACCTGCAGCGGGTTCCCGAGTTCACCGCCGATGCCACGGGAAAGTTCGCGTTTGCGGTCTCCTCGGGCGACTTCACCGCGGAGGGGCAGGCGACGGCAAGCGCTGCGAAGCTCCAGCGGCTGCGGAGCGAGTTCGCCGGGCTTGGCCTGCTTACCGGAAAAGCCGACTTTGCAGTCGAGTCCAAGGGTGGCGAGCTGCGCCTTTCCAAACTGGACGCCTTGCTCAACGACACGCGCGGGCCGGTGCTGCGGATCGAGGCGCTGCAGCCGGTCGCCTACCGGATGGACAACGGCGCAGTGTCCTATGCCCAGCCGGACAAGGACCTGTTGCGACTGGAGGTCTCGAATCTGCCCCTTGCCTGGGTGCAACCGTGGCTTGGCGACACCTCGCTCTCCGGCACGGTGAGCTCCGGCGAGCTGCGGCTGAAGGGCGCGGGCAGTGCGTGGTCGGCGGCGACGTTGCGCCCGTTCGCCTTCGCAGGCGTGCGCGTGGCCAGCGGCAAACAGGTGCTAGCCGAGCAGCTCGGCGGCGAGCTCGCGTTGCGAGCCTCCGTCGACGGTGCGGCCTGGTCGGTCGACTCGCTGGATCTGGCGCTGCGCTCGTCCTCCTCCGCTGCGCTCAGCGCCATCGGCCTCAAGCTCGAGGCTAGGCAGGATGCGCAAGGCCGCGGCACGATCGCCCTGCCGCTCACGCTCGACAACGGCGGCCGGCGCTCGCAGCTCCGGCTCGATGGCGAATGGACCATTTCGGACGGCGTGCGGAAGGCGACGGCCACGCTCGGCGGCGACACGGTTTACCTCCGCGATGTCGTGGGACTTGCGGCACTCATGCCGAAGACGGCGGAGCCGCCCGCGACGCAGCCGGCCCTTGGGAAGCCGAAGGCGAAGGCTGCGGCCGCATCGCGCAGCCCGACCAAGGATACGCAGGCGTTCTGGACCGGGATCGACGGCCGCGTCGGTGTGGACCTCAAGCGGCTCGTGCTCGAGTCGGAGGAGGTCACTGGCGTGCAGGCGACGTTCGTCTGCGACGCGACGAAGCTCCAACTCGAGAAGCTGATGGCGACGACGAAGAGCGCGGCGCTTGAGGCGGCGTTTGGTGTGGCGTTCGACGCCGCCAGGAGCGCGCCGTACGCGCTGAAGGGCAGTTTCAAGTTCCCCGGGTTCGACCTCGGCGCTTGGCTGCGCGCGGCCAGCCCCGATGAGGAGCCGACGATGGAGGCCGTGCTCGACATCGACGCGAAGGTCGAGGGGCAGGGGAACAACCTCGACGATCTCCTCGCCGGCGTGCGCGGCGAGTTCGTGCTCAAGGGCGGGGCCGGCGTGCTGCGCATCAAGGACAAGCGCGTGGAGGCGGCCAGCCAGCTCGGCGGGCTCGTGCTCGGTCTGCTCTCCAAGGAGAAGCAGCAGAAGCCGGCGGTGGCCGCGGGGGCGCAGCTTGTCGAGGAGATGCGCGAGTTCCGTTTCGAACGGATCGACATCTCGCTGCTGCGCGGGGAGGACATGAACCTCCAGTTCCGCTCGATCGACGTGCGCTCGGCCGAGAAGCGCCTGAGCGGCTCCGGCAAGGCGAGACATGTCGCCGGCCTGTCGATCGACGAGTATCCGATCGATCTGGAGATGCGGCTGGCCGGCAAGGGCAACTTCGGCTCGCTGCTCGAGCAGGCGAAACTGCTCGATGGCACCAAGGACGACCTCGGCTACTTTCCGGTGCGGCAGGCGTTCGTGGTGAGCGGCACCGTGGGCGAGCCGAACTGGAAGAAGATGCTGGTGACGCTTGGCGCCGGGCTCGCGTTCGGCAAGTGATCGGCGAGGCGTGGCGGCGCACGGCCGAATGGCGCGCCGCGTGCGTTCTCAGCGGGCCAGGTCGACGACCTGGCCTACAGTAGGATTGCCTGCGGCAGCGGCGCGCCTACGTTCCGCGGCCATGTCGCACGCGAAACCAACCGAACAACTGCTGAAACGACTCGGCTCCCGAGTGGTGCTCACCGATGAGAAGAGCCTTTTCGCCGGCTCGTTCGACGGCAGCAAGATCGCCTTCGACTGCGATGCGGTGATCCGCGTGCGCAAGGAGGCCGACGTCGAGGTGGCGCTGGCGTTGGCCAACGAGCATTGCGTGCCGGTGACGGTGCGCGGCGGCGGCACGTCGCTCACCGGCTCGGCGTCGCCACGGTTTGGTGGCTGGGTGCTCGACCTCTCGAAGCTCTCGAAGATCCGCATTGACGCGGAGGCGGGGCTGGCGGTCGTGCAGGCCGGCGCGAAGGTTGGCGACGTGCAGCGCGCGGCGGCGGCCGCCGGCTGGTTCTACCCGCCGGACCCGTCGTCGAAGGAGTACAGCACGATCGGCGGCAACATCGCCTGCAACGCCGGCGGCATGCATGGCGGCAAGTACGGCGTGACGCGCGACTACGTGCTCAGCCTCACGGGCTTCCTGCCCACGGGCGAGCGCGTGAAGTGGGCGGGCGAATTCAAGAAGTGGGCGGCCGGCTTCAACCTGCGCGACCTGTGGATCGGCAGCGAGGGCTGCCTAGGCATCGTGACCGAGGCCGTGCTGAAGCTGATTCCGGCGCCGGCCGAGCGGTGGACGCTGCTGGCGGCGTTCAAGGACGAGACGGCGACGTTCGCGGCGGCGCGCGCGCTGATCGCCTCGCACGTGCAGCCGGCGATCATGGAATTTCTCGACCGGGCGTCGGTTGAGTGCGCGGAGCGCGCGAGCGGCAAGCCGGTGTTCGCCGAGGCGCCGAAGAAACCGGTGCTGCTGCTTGAGCTGGCTGGCACGGCCGCCGAGGTTGCAGAGCAGAAGAAGGTCGTTCTTGCGTGGGCCGAGGAGCGCGCGGTCGTCTCGCGCGCGGCCCGCAGCCGCGACGAAGCCGAAGAACTTTGGGCGGTGCGGCGCAAGTGCTCGCCGGCGATGTTTGCCCTGGGCGACAGCAAGTTGAACGAGGATATCGTGCTGCCGCTGAAGAGCTACGCGGCGTTCGCCGAGTTTCTGGAGAAGCTCAAGGCCCGGCACCGGCTCGCGATGCCGACCTTTGGCCATCTCGGCGACGGTAACCTGCACGTGAACATCATGTACTGGCGCGCCGACAAGCGGGAGCGCGCCGCCGCGGTGCGCGCGCTCGGCCAGCTCATGCGCGGCGTGAAGCGGCTCGGCGGGGCGATCTCCGGCGAGCATGGTATCGGACTGGCGAAGACGCCGTTCCTCGCGCTGGAGCACAGCAAGCCGGCGATCCGCGCGATGATCGCGGTGAAGCAGGCGCTCGACCCGAACGCGATCATGAACCCCGGCAAGCTCTTCACGCGCTACGAGGTGTGGAAGCACAAGCGCGTCGAGGTCGAGCTGCCGTGGGACCACAAGTGAGATGAGGACCGTCGCGACGTTCGCCAATCCGGCCGAGGCGCGTCGCGCGGTTTGTCGCGGGCTGCCGGATGGGTGTTGGGCGATCCGGTATCCGTAGGTCCAGTCTTCGACTGGACGCCGATGGCTGTGCCGGCTACTGCGGCTAGGACCGGGGCACCCGGTCGAAGGCCGGTGCCCATTTGCACGCTGGGCGAAATCCTTGGCGGGTTTCGCCACACGGAATCACCCGCGTGCACCGATCAATCGCCGGGATTTCGCCTCGACGCGGGCTGGAGCGGGCGGGATGTTGTACCGTTTTCTTTCAACGCCATGAGCCATTCCGGTCCCGACTTTACCTCCCTGTTGTCACGCCGCACGCAGCGCATGCAGCGCTCCGTCATCCGCGAGATCCTGAAGGTAACCGACAGCCCGGACATCATCTCGTTCGCCGGCGGACTTCCCAACCCGGTATCGTTCCCGGTCGGCGACATTTCCGAGTCGGCTGTGAAGGTGCTGCGCGACGCCGGCACGGCGGCGCTCCAGTATTCGACGACAGAGGGCTACCGGCCGCTGCGCGAGTTCATCTCCCGGCGCTACTGGGAGAAACAGCAGCTGCGCGTCGATCCGGACGAGATCATGATCACCAACGGATCGCAGCAATGCCTCGACCTGTTGGGCAAGGTGCTGCTCGACGCCGGTGACCAGGTGCTGTTGGAGAAACCGGCGTACCTCGGCGCGATCCAGGCGTTCTCGGCCTACGAGGTGAAGTTCTCGACGGTGACCCTCGAGGATGATGGACCGGCGATCGACGAGCTGCGCACTGCGCTGGACGAGCGGAAGCCGAAGCTCTTCTACACGGTGCCGAATTTCCAGAACCCGTCGGGGCTCTCGTACTCGGCGGCGAAGCGCGAGACCGTGGGTCGGCTCTGCGCGGAGCGGCCGGTGGTACTCGTGCAGGACGACCCGTATGGCGAGCTGCGTTTCCGCGGCGAGCCGTTGCCGCCGCTCAAGAAGTACTGCCCGCAGAGCGTGCTGCTCGGGTCGTTTTCGAAGATTGTGGCGCCCGGCATGCGGCTGGGGTGGGTCTGCGCGCCGCGGCAGCTGATGGACCTGATGGTCACGGCGAAACAGGGTGTGGATCTGCACTCGAACTACTTCTCGCAGCGCGTGGTGTACCAGCATCTCGTCGACCACGATCTGGATGCGCACATCGCGAAGGTGCGCGCGCTCTACGGGCGGCAGCGCGACACGATGGTCGCGGCGATCAAGCGGTATTTCCCGGCCGACGTGAAATCGAGCGAGCCGGATGGCGGCATGTTCCTGTGGGTGAAGCTGCCCGAGGGCGTGTCGGTGATGGAGCTCTTCAAGGTGGCGATCGCGCGGAAGGTGGCGTTCGTGCCGGGATCGGCGTTCTTCGTCGAGCCGGACGACCGGCACCTGCGTCTCAATTTCTCCAATTCCGACGATGCGCGGATCGAGGAGGGGATGAAGCGGCTGGGCGCGGCGATCCACGAGGCGCTGGGGCGGTAGGCGACGGCCGCCAGCGGATCACTCGGGACGGAGGGCCGTGCAGGACACGACCCCTGCGGGGGCTCAACACGCGCGGCTTGCTTCCCGCCGCGCTGTTACGGGCTCAGCTGCGGAGCGAGCGGAGCCGGCTCAGCCGTTTTCCTGCTGCTTGCCGGCGAGGCTTTGGCGCAGCTCCATGCAGAGGGCGAAGGCTTCGGACTCGAACTTCTTCAGGTTGAAGCTGGGGAAGACGCGCGGGCGGAGAACCTGCCAGGCCGCGGTCTCATCAAGCGAGGGCGCGGTGTCCTTGACGGTGTCGCCGCAAAAACCGACGTGGTTGTAGAGGCAGAGGTCGCGCGCGAGGGAGACGACGCCGACCAGTTCGAGATCGTCGCCGGCGAGTTGGGGCTCCTCGGCCCAGCGGATGACGTGGCAGAATGCCGTGGGCAGACCCTGCTTCAGGGCGAAGCGTTCACCGATTTCGCGGGTGGTGCAGCCGACGTATTTTCTCTCGGCGGCGTGGAGTGGCAGTTTGTGCTCCTTCGCATAGTGGACCATCGCGGGGAAGCCGAAGGGGCAGAGCTTCAGGAGCACCAGTTTCCCGATATCGTGCAGAAGACCGGCAGTGTAGGCGCGGCCGGCGATCAGCTCGAACTCAAGGTATTTGGCGGTGAACTCGGCGAGGCGGGCGACGCCCACCTGGAACATCCAGAACTGGACCCAGGAGATGGGCGGCACGTGGAGATGGCGCGCGGGGATGAGCGGCAGGGTTTTGCCGAGGGCGCTGAGCTTGAGGTTGCCGAGCAGACCGACGGCGGTGCGCGGGTCGTCGATGACCGTCATCTCGTCGTGCTGGAGGTGGTTGGCGGCGATCAGGACCTGGGTGACGAGTGCCGGGTCTTTGGCGACGAGGTCATTGATCTGGGTGAGGTTGGTGGTGGTGCGCTCGGCCGTCATCTGGAAGACGGCGGCGACGGAGTCGATGGTGGGGCAGGCGGGGAGCGTCTCGACTTGGAGGAGCACCTCCTCGCCGGAGATCATCGGACCGCTGTTGTCGACATCGGCCAGCATCCAGAGGTGGCGGGCCTCGGACTCCTGTTGGGCGACCTTGTCCTCCTCGGTCATCGAGCCGGCGGTGACGTGCTTTGGGTCGAGATGGAGGAGAATGAGCTCGCGGGCGTAGGTGAGCTCCTCATGGCAGCGTTTGAAGTAGGTCCAGTCGTTCTGCGTCGCCTTGTCCTTGAGCAGGGCCATGTACTCGACGACACCCCAGACGCCGCAGGTCTCGGCTTTTTCGGAGAGGGTGTCGATGCGTGCCGCGACTTGGGGAGGGTTGCGCGAGGTGGCGCAACTCTCGAGGAAGTTGATGCTCTTCTCCAGCGAGTCGGCCAGTTCGGTGCGCATGGCGCGGAGGTTGTCCTGCGTGTAGCCCATCTGGGCGCAGAACGACTTTTCCTCCTCGAACTGGAGCGCGCGCCAAGGTGTGGTGCAGGCCTTGGTGACTTCGCGGAAGATGTATTCGTCGTTGTAGGGCTTGATCAGGTAGTTCTGCACCTTGAACTGGAGCACTCGCCGGACGGTCTCGTGATCGCCGACCGTCGTGTAGACGACGACCGGCACTTGCTTGAGAAAGCAGTCTTCGCGGAGGCGGTGGAGAAAATCGGCTCCCTTCTCGCCCTTCAGCTCCAGCTCGAGGAATACGACGTCGATCCGCACGAAGTCGTGCAGCACTTTCCAAGCATCCGCGCTGGCGGTGACGGCGATGCAGTGGTGGTGGGCGCGCGCGAGAATCCCCTGCATGGCGCGACCCGCCACTTCATTGGCGTCGAGAAGGAGAACGTTGGCCATCGAGAGATCTCCCGGGGTGCGGGAGTCGTAGGGTGAATAAACGAGCGATTTGGTGAGAAATATCGGCCAAAGCAGCCGCAGCTGTAATGGCGAATCGCCTTCCGGAGCGGGGATGGAAGCGCAGTGGAGGCACGGCTTTCCGATTTGGACTTCGCGTCCGAGGGGAAAGCCATGGCAATGGAGGAGGCAGAAACTTTGGGCCGTTGCGGGCTGCCCCACTTGGGCATTGATCGCCGCCGGGGCGGACGCGAACGTCTGGGACTCTTCTCGAACCGCACCATGCCCAACGCAGCCACCCACTACGACGTCGCCATTATCGGGGCCGGCCTGTCCGCCTTGGCCGCCGGGGTGAGGCTGGCGCATTTCGGCAAGAAGGTATGCTTGTTCGAGCGGCACAACGTCGTGGGCGGTCTGAACAGCTTCTATGGCGCCGGCGGCCGCAAGTACGATGTGGGCCTGCACGCGATGACCAACTTCGTGCCGCGCGAGGTGCGCGGCACTGCGCTGGGCAAACTCCTGCGCCAGCTGCGCATTGAGCGCGATGCCCTCGACCTCTGTCCACAGCTGGGCTCGGCGGTGCGCTTCCCCGGGCGCGAACTGCGCTTCACCAACGATCCGGCCGTGCTGGAAGCGGAGGTCGCGCGCGCGTTTCCCGAGCAGGTCGACGGTTACCGGCGCTTCGTGGCCGAGATCCGCGCCTTCGACGATTCCGTGACCGTATCACCCGGGTACACCGCCCGCGAGATGCTGCGTCGGCATATCTCCGAACCGGTGCTGGAGGACATGCTGCTGTGTCCGCTGTTCTACTATGGCAGCGCGACGCCGCGCGACATGGACGCCCTCCAGTTCGTGATCATGTTCAAGGCCGTCTACCTCGAGGGCTTCGCCCGGCCATTCGAGGGCATCCGCGTGGTGATGCGGCTGTTGACCGAGCGCCTGCGCGAGAACGGCGGCGAGCGCCGGATGAAGTGCGGCGTGCGCAGGCTGCGCACCGGCGCCGACCGGGTGACCGCGCTGGAGCTGGACAACGGCGAGACTGTGACGGCCGACTGGGTGCTGAGTTCCGCCGGGGCCGACGAGACGCGCCTGCTCTGGGAGGACAATCCTGCGGCGGCCGGCGGCACGCCGTTCCCCCCGGCGTCGGACGACCGGCTCGGTTTCGTGGAGACGATCCAGATGCTCGACCGTCAGCCGCACGAATTCGGCTGGGATGAGACGATCGTGTTCTTCAACGACTCCGACCGCTTCGAGTTTGCCAATCCGACGCAGCCCGTCGACCTGCGCAGCGGGGTGATCTGCATGCCGAACAACTTCGATTTCGGCGGGCGTACGATGCCCGAGGGCTGCCTGCGGGTCACCAGCCTGGCCAGCCATGCCGCGTGGGCTGCGATGCCGTCGGCGCAGTACCGCGCCGAGAAACTGCGCTGGTTCTCCGAGATGACCGCCAGCGCCCGGCGTTTCCTGGCTCCGGTGGCGGCGGGCGTGCTCGAGCGCTCCGTCGTCGCAACGGACATGTTCACTCCGCTCACCGTGCAGCGCTATACCGGGCACCTCGGCGGGGCGATCTACGGCGCGCCGCGCAAGATCCGCGACGGCCGCACGCCTTTTGCCAACCTCGTGCTGATCGGCACCGACCAAGGCTATCTCGGCATCACCGGCGCGATGCTCAGCGGCATCCTGATGGCCAACCAGCATGTGCTGGCGGCGCGCTGAGGCGCGACGATTCGGCCGAGAGACGGGCCCGAGGGACCAGAGCCGAACCGGTGGTGGCGCGGAATGCGAATCGCGTTAACGCCTCAGCCTAAATTCCGCAGACGACAGAAGGTAACGAAGGAAACAAAGGCACTGCAGATCAAGGGAGTTCAGTGCCCGCACGCCCGCGTACGCTCCCTTCACCTGCCAAGTGAAGACCGTGGCCACGGATTTGGGCATCCAACTCGTTCACACTTCGTGCCCTTTGTTACCTTCTGTCGGTCCTAACTGCGCCTTTCAGGCACCTCACCATGTGGCGGAGGAATTGCGCGAAGGGTGCCTGCTGAAGGCCACCGCGGTGAGATGTCCCGGGGGGAAGCCAGGTCGACGCCCTGGCCTACAGGGACCGACTCAGGCCAATCCTTCGTGAGGAACGAGGGCCTGTGCTTGCAGGTGAGATTGGGCTTCACAGGCGGCGGGGAGCGCGGCATTCAGAACACGGATGCCGAGATTCGAATTCACGGCGGTCGACGAGGACGGACGGGAGCGTTGCGGCAACTTGGATGCTCCCGACGCGGAGCGCGCCGCGGCGGAGATGAAGCGGCGCGGGTTGTTTCCCACACGGATCGGGCCGGCGCCGGCAGCAGCCAGTGGTGAGGCGGAAGTCCGGATGCGGCGTCCGTTTTGCCTCGGGCGCGCGGTGACGAGCCATGGGCTGGCGGAGTTTACGCGGCAGCTCGGGACGCTCGTGCAGGCGGGGCTGCCGCTGTTGCGGGCGCTGCGGGTGCTGGAGCGGCAGGAGCGCAGTCCGTCCTTCCGCTACGTGATTGGCGAGCTGGCCGCGGCGATCGTTGCCGGCGAGGGGCTGGCGCCGGCGATGGCGCGGCACCGCCGTGTTTTCCCCGAGGTGTATGTGGGCATGGTCCGCGCCGGCGAGGCGGGCGGGCGGCTCGATGTGGCGCTGTTGCAGCTGGCGAAGTTTCTCGAGAAGGCGGACCGCATCCGGCGGCGCGTAAAGGCGGCGCTGTATTATCCTGCGGCGGTGCTGGCGGTGACGGTGCTGATCCTCTCGGCTCTCCTGGTATTCGTGGTGCCGAAGTTCAGAACGATCTTCCAGGAGCAGCTGCGCGGTGCGGAGATGCCCGGGCTCACGCAGGCGGTGCTCGCAGCGAGCGATTTCGCGGGGGCGCATGCCCTGTGGCTGGGCCTAGGTGCAGTCGGGCTGGTTGCGCTTCAGGCGGCGGTGCGGGCGACGAGGCGCGGCCGGTGGTTGCTCGACGAGGTCGCGCTGCGGCTGCCGGCGCTGGGCGAGCTGCGGCGGAAGACGGCGGTGGCGCGGTTTGCGCGGACTCTCGGCACGCTGCTCGGCAACGGCGTGCCGATCCTGCAGGCGCTGGAGGTGGCGCGCGACACGGCGGGCAGCGCGGTGTTTGGCGCGGCGCTGGATCGGGTGCGCGAACGCGTGCAAGCCGGTGCGGCCGTGGCGGCGGCGCTCACGGCGGAGCGGCGTTTCCCGGACATGCTCGCGAGCATGGTCGCGGTGGGCGAGGAGACCGGTGCGCTGGCGGAGATGCTCGGTCGCGTGGCCGACGCCTACGACGAAGAGGTGGATACCGCGGTGGGCGGGCTGACGGCCTTGCTGGAGCCGCTGCTGATCGTCTTCCTCGCCTTGACGGTCGGGACGATCGTGATCGCGCTGTTCCTGCCCATCGTGCGGATCATCCAGACGATGAGCTGAGCTGTGGCGACGATGCTGCGGTAGCTGGCGCGCGAGGGCGTTGTGAGCACGACTGGCAGTGGATTGGACTGCCTCGGCTCAGCCTTCGGCGTTGTTGTAGGCGATTTCCAGGCGGTCGCCGTTGTGAAGGAAGATGTGATCGGGCTCGGCGGCCGTGAGGACGATGCCGTTGTGCCTGACCACGATCAGGCCGTGCACCAGCCCGCAGGATCGCAGGAAGTCGCCGATCGTCTGGCCGGCGGCGCTGGTATGGCTGACTCCGTTGGCGGTGAAGGTGATCTGGAGCGACATGGATGGATCCCGTGTGCGAGGATGGCGCCCAGGCTGAGATGGACATGGCCCGAGTCTGTCCGAGTGGGATTGGGCTGGCTGGACTCAGGGTACGCCGTTGCCGGGTTTGTGCACGGGGAGGAGTACCCGGAACGAGCTGCCTCGGCCGGGAGTGCTCTCCACGAAGACTGCTCCATCGTGTGCGCGCACGATGCCCAGCACGGCGGCCAAGCCCATGCCTCGGCCGGTGAATTTCGTGGTGTAGAAGGGGTCAAAGAGTTTGCCGAAGTCCGCCTCGGCGATGCCGCAGCCGGTGTCGCCAACGGTGAGACAGGCATAGGTCCGATCCTGGGGGCGGAAGCGGAGTGGCCGGCGGTAGCCTTGGAGGACCGTGCCCGGCTGGACGGTGCCGATGGAGACGCGGACTGCGCCCGGGGTGTCGCCGATGGACTCGACCGCGTTGGTGAAGAGGCTGGCGAGCAACTGCTGGATTTGGGTGGGGTTGGCGAAGACATCCAGTCCGCTTGTTGGAAAATCCGTCTCCAGCGATACTGGGCGCGGCAGCTTCTCTTTCAGGCGTGTCAGGCCGGCGCGGCAGGTGGCCACCAGATCGATGGTCTCGCGTTTGCCTGGAGCCTGGCCGACGTAGGTGAGCATGAGCTTGCCAATCTCGGAGGCTTGGTGCGCCGAACGTTCGGCGGCAGCGGCGATCTCGGACATGGAGGTGTTCTTGGGGAGCTCGAGCTTGATCATCTCGAGCCCGATGAGCACGGCCTGGAGCTGGTTGTTGAAGTTGTGAGCGATGGCCGCCGCCATGCGGTTGAGACTATCCGCCTTCTGCACCTGGCGGTTCAGCTCCTCCATCTGCTTGCGGCTGGCGATGTCGCGGGCGATGCCGAGCAATCCCGTGATGCGTTTTTTTTCGAAGATGGGGCGGGCGCTGATTTCGACCCAGAAGGTCTGGTTGTACTTGGTGCGGAAATGGGCCTCGAAGTGGGAGGCCGAAGAATGGGGCGAGAGCTTGGCTTGTGCGAGGAAGGTGGCGACCGTGGCGCTGTCTTCCGGCGCGACGAGATCGGCGAGCTCGAGACCAAGCGCTTCGGCTACGGTGTACCCTGTCATGCGTTCGCCGGCCGGATTGAGCGAGGTGAGTCGGCCGGTGAGGTCGGTCGAGAAGATGGCATCGCTGGCGTTCTCGATGATCTCGCGCTGACGCTCGCTCAATGCCGCCTCCGTTTCCAGTTGCTGCCGGATGATGGTCGTCTGCCGGCGGACCTGCCGGCGCAGGATTGCGACCCAGGCTATGCCGAGACAGAGGCAGGTGCCAATCGCGCCCAGCAGGTACAGTGCGCGGGACACCGTCCACCAGGGCGGGCTGGCGAGCAGGACGATGTCCGCGGGAGATCTCAGTTGGATGGAGAAAGCCGACGGGCCATCGTCCTCGTCGTATTCGATACTATAGAGGCCGGTGATTGCGATTGTGGAACCGAGGCGGAGCGCGGAGGAGGTCGTTAGGACGCTGGGGTGGACGACCCGCACGGGCACGCCGCCGCTCTCGAGCAGAAGGCGGGTGCTTCCCGTGTGTCTGGTCACGTTGGTCAACCGGCCTGTGAGGGAAACGAGACGGCCGTCGAGTGAGGTGTCGGCCTTGGGATGTGAGGGTAGGACGATCGGCCGCGGCGGCTGGCCCGGGGCGATGCGGCGGTAGACGGCGCCCCGCAACACGCTGCGGCTGCCTTGGCGCCCGGGAACGCCGGCGATCTCGATCCGGTCTCCCGGCTGGAGGATGGGCTGCGGCGCACGGCTGTAGGCGCGCACTGTGCCGGTGGGATTCTGGATGACGACGTAGTGGCCAGGATGGTGGAGCAAGACAGTGCCGCTCATGCGGACCTGCTGCATGTCGAGTGTCTCGGGGCGGTAGCGCACGAGATTTGCGATCGATTCCTCGGGCACTGCGAAGGGGTCGGCTGGGGCCGGCTCGAGCACGGCGAGTTCGGCGGTCGAGGGCGAATAGAGGAAGAAGCCGCCGATGCGGTTGTACTCGTTGTTCCATGATTGGCAGACGCCACGGACGGCAAGAAAGGCTCCAACCTTCGCCTCGGGGGCGGAGGGCTGGGGGATACTCACGGTGATCTCGCCGGCGGCGGTCGTGAGATAGAGCCGCAGCCAGCCGCCGATGGCGTCGACCTGGCGGAGGCGTCCGCGCATCTCGACCCACTGGGCGTCCTCGGCGCCGGTGAGCGCGCGTGCCGTGCTGATTGGGCGTGGGGCAGGCAGGGGAAGTGTACCCTCCGTTTCGATTTGCGTGGCACGTACACCGGACAGTGGCGTGCCCGAGCAGGTGATGCCCTGTACCGAGACGGCGGCGCCCACGGAGGGAAGCGTGTCGGACTCGTTTTCAATCCTGATAAGCATCCCGCCGGTGTCATCGTTGAGGTAGAACATCCTTTGCTCCGGGTGGGCGAAGGTCACCACGCCGTGCAGCTGCACCGGCAGGCCGGTGTCGGCATCGGCCGCGCTGAGACGGCGCACGTCGTCACAACGGGTCAACGCTGTCTTGGAGGGAGCGACTTCGTTGGCCGTCCGCACATCGGCGGTCGACGGCGTGAACAGGAACAGGCCGCGGATTTCACTCGAGTCGGGTGGGGACCAGAGATTGCAGACGCCGCGGATCAGCAGCGACGTGCCCAAGGGGACGTCTAGACGTTCATCGTCGCGGATGCTCACGGAGAACTCGCCTTCGGGGGCGCCCACCGAGAGGCGTTGCCAGTGGCCGAACGACTCGTTCCGAAGGAGGCGGCCGCGGAGTCGCACCCATTGGTGTTCCTCCCTGCCTCCGATTCCTTGGGCGTAGGTGATTTCTGGCGCGAAGGGGAGGTCGGCGCGGCCCTCCGTGGCGATGGCGGTGGCGAGCACGAAGGGGAGGCGCGGCCCGGGAGCGGTCTGGCCGGCGATGGTCACCACGTCGCCCACGGCGGGGAGCGGAATCGAATCCTCGGCTGGCTTGGCTGCGATCTGCCCGGTGGTGTCGTGCACGAAAAACCGCTTTTCGGTCGGGTGCACGAATGTCACCACTCCGTGGAGCTGAACCGGCTGTGGTGTGGCCGACTGGACCGGCGCGAGCTGGCGGACCTCCTGAGCTGTGCTCAGCAGACCGGGGGCGCTGGCGTTGATGGATGCCTCTTCCGGGAGTGCCTGCAGGGGTGGGGCAGCCATGCAGAGTCCAGTGGCCAGCGGGAGAACCGGCACATACACAAGCAGGCGCTTCCACAGGGAAGCGCCGGAACGGGGGACGGACGAAACTGCAATCACGTGTTGCTGCGTCCCTATCGGTCCGCAGCGCACAAACTAAAAGTCCAGGACTTGGGAGTCCTGGGCTGAAAGTGGCTGCCCGACTAGGGATCGAACCTAGACAAACAGATTCAGAATCTGTTGTGCT
>CAZXHR010000078.1:0-18875 GCA_964640465.1 uncultured Opitutaceae bacterium | reverse complement strand
CGAAGCCGCAGTACGAGAGGTTGAAGCTCTTGTTGTTGATCGGGAAGTCGGAGATCGCCTGGTTGCGCAGGGCGAGGGCAAGGCCGGTCCAGTTGTGGAACGAGGGATCGGTGATCTTGTAGCGGCGGAAACGCCCGGCGGCATCCGTCAGCGCCACGTGGCAGACCTCGCCGCGCCAGCCCTCGACCAGCGCCACGGCGAGCGTGTCCGGCGCCGCAGGGGCAAGCTCGTCGCGGATGCCGCCCTCGGGCGGCGTCGCGAGCTGCTCGCGGAGGAACTGACCCGAACGCTGAATCTCCAGCCAGCGGACACGGGCGCGGGCGAGCACGTCACCGCCCGACCACACCGCCACCGGCGCCTGCGCGAAACGGTGCCAGCCGGCGGGATGATCGTAGCGCACATCGCGGACGAGGCCGCTGGCGCGCGCCGCCGGGCCGACCATGCCGATCGCCGCGGCCTGCTGCGGATAGACGCAGCCGACATTCTCGAAGCGGGCGCGCACGGAGGCGGCGTCCCACAACCACGTCGCCGCCTGCTCGGCGTCGGCCAGGTGCGTTTCGAGCCGGGCAAGCATCGTCTTGGCGCGCTCCGGCTCCAGGTCGTGGCGACAGCCGCCGGGACGCACGAGGCCGCGCCCGAAGCGGTTGCCGCAGAGCAGTGCCGTGAGATTGAGGAAATCGCCGCGGATCTTGCCGCACGCCGACGAGGTGGGCAGGAACGCCACGTCGCCGGCCAGCGCGCCGATGTCGCCGGTATGCGTCGCCAGCCGCTCGAGTTCCAGCGCGATGGCGCGCAGCCATTGCGCCCGCAGCGGCGCCTCGGTCCCGGCAAGCGTTTCGAGGATAGTCGCGTACGCGGTGGAATGCCCGATCGTGGTGTCTCCCGCCGCGGTCTCCATCTGCGCCATCGTCGCGCGATGCGGTCCGCCGGCCAGCGCGCGTTCGATGCCTCGGTGCTGGAAACCGAGCGCGATCTCGAGGTGGATCACCTCTTCGCCGGCGCACTGGAAACGGAAGTGGCCGGGTTCGATCACGCCGGCGTGTACCGGACCGACGGCGACCTCATGGATCTCGCTGCCATCGACGCGGAAGAACTCGCCCACAGCCGGCGCGTTGCCGGCGGTGCGGCGCACGGGCTTGAGCCACGGATGGCCCTCCGGCTCGACGCCGAACTGCTCCCACACCTCGCGCTCGAAGAGATGCGCCTGGTGGTTGCGCGTCGTGAGCGCCGGATACTTCTTCTCGGAAAACGGCAGGCTCCGGCCGACGGCGAGCGTGTTCTCGGCGTCGAAGGCAACGATGGCAACGAGCCGGATCGCGCCCTGCCCTGCCATAGGGTCCGCGACACCGAACAGCGAGCAGAGGCGCCCACCGCGCTCCAGCGTCTCGGCGGCCACGCGCACGAAGTCGGCCACGGGCCACTCGGGCACCTCGGCCCACGGGATCGAGGCGGCGTTGGCGATCGGAGCAAGGGTTTCAGTGGTACTCATGGCAGAGTCGAAATTTCCGAAGCACGCCTGCGCGTGGTGCGCTGCTTCAGCACGCACCGCTCGACGCCGCAGGCGCCAGCGCGCCAAGCAAACATCGCGTGGTCGCCCTGAAGGGTCGCCCTACTCACTACCCGCTCCTCGCTACTCGCTACTTCTTTCGCGGCGTTCATGGTGTCGGATAAAGCTGCGAGACAGCATCGGTCCATGCGGTGCTGAGCACTCCCGGCAGCGCGAGGCCGAGCCAGAGCGAGAGCCCAAGCAGGAGCAGCGGCGGCACGATCACGCCGGCGGTCTCCGGGAAACGGCGACCCGTGGCACGTGTCGCCACGCGCGGCCGGCCGTCGACGATGGCGAAAACCACGCGCGTGAGCCCGAAAAAGGCGAAGAGCAGGCAGCCAAGGAAAACGATGCCGGCCACCATGTTGCCGTTCGGCCCGAAGCTCGCGCGCACGATCCGCAGCTCGCTGAAGAACGGCCCGAACGGCGGCAGCGCCGTGACGGCGAACATGCCGGCGACGAACATCCCCGCCGACACCGGCGTGAGCGCTGCCATGCCGCCGACCTCGTCCATCGTGCGCGCGCCGGCAGCGCGCCGGATGTTGCCAGCGCTGAGAAAGAGCGAGCCCTTGGTGAGGCTGTTGCTCCACACGTGGAAGAGCGCGGCCCACAAGCCCGGCGCACCGAGTCCGGCCGCCAGGGCGAGGATGCCCATGTGCTCCACGCTCGAATAGGCGAGCATGCGTTTGAAGTCGCGCGTTCCGAGGAGAAACAGCGCCGCGACCACCAGCGAAAAGAGTCCGATCGCGATCAACGTGCGGTCGGCGATCGCGCCCTGCCCCGCCGCCGCCACCACAGTGCGGACACGCAGGATCGCGGTGAACGCCACGGTCGTCACGCCGCCGGCGAGGATCGCGCCGACGATTCCCGGCGCCTCGCCGTAGGCGTCGGGCTTCCAGGTGTGCATCGGCGCCAGGCCCATCTTCGTGCCGTAGCCGACGAGGATCAGCACCCAGGCGGTGAGCAGCCACGGGCGGGAGAGAACAGCACCTTTGGCGATGAGCGCCGCGAAAGTCAGATCGCCCGCCCCTGGCCCTCCGCTGTACAGCGACGCATAGCCGAGCGCGAACGAGCCGAGCAGCGAGAGCGCGATGCCCGTGCCGCCCACGAGCAGGTATTTCCACGTCGCCTCGAAGGCGCGGGGCGTGGCGTTGAAATGCAGCAACGGGATCGCGGCGAGCGTCACGCCCTCGGTCGCGATCCACAGGAGGCCGAGATGACGCGACATGTGGCCGGCACTGAGCAGGCCGAGCACGGCGAGCATCAGGGAAACGAAGACGCGGTTCGGGCGCTCGGCGCGCACCCGCAGGTACGACACGCCGTAGGCCGCGCAAAGCAGGAAGAGCACCGAGACGGTCGGCAGCACCGCGCGTGCGAGCGGATCGAATCCGAACCACGAGCCCAGCGGCTGGGCCGGCGGCACGACAAGCATCCAGAGCGAAAGCGCCGCGTGCGCCGCGCCGAAGACTGGCATGAGCCACGGTCGGGTGGCATTGCCGCGCCAGATCGCCGCCAGCGCCGCACCCGCCAGGGGCAAAAATACGAGGAGAAGTTCTTTCATTCGCGGAGCACGGTGAGTTTGCGGGTGTCCAGAGTGTCGAACGCGCGCTGGATGTGGTCGACGATGATGCCGATGACGAACACGCCCACGGTCAGATCGAGGAGGATGCCGGCCTCGACCAGCAGCGGCGTGGCGTGGATGAGCAGCAGGCCGAAGAGGTAGATGCCGTTCTCTAGGATCAGGTAGCCGCAGACCTGCGAGATGGCCTTCGTGCGACCGATGAGGAGAACAAAGCCCGTGAGCACCGACGCCAGCGCGCCCGGCACCAGCAGCGATCCGGCGTGCTCGGGCAGCAACGGCAGCGAACGCGCCAACGCCATCGCGGCGATCGTGCCGCCGGCGCCGAGGAGGATCGACGGCACGTATCCGATGAGCGGTTCCATATCGCGGTCGATGTTGGCCGCACGCATGGCCCGGTTGAGCAGCCGCGGGATGACCACGCCCTTCACAACAACCGTGGCCACGGCGACCAGCAGCACCGGCCAGGCGTGCAGCAGCGCGCCCCAGCCGAACAGGTGCTCGATGAGCAGCGGCATCAAGCCGAGCACCACGCCCTGCACCGACATCGCGCGGATCAGCGACGGGATGCGGCTGCTGCCCAGCGCCATGAGGTTCAACCCCATCGTCAGGCCGATCAGAAGATTGAGGGTACCGTTCATGGAAAAAGTTTCATTTCGACAGAAGGCAACGAAGAGAACGAATACCAGACAGCGCAGCTCGGTAGGTAGGGCGAACCGTCCCCGGTGAGCCGTAAAGCGCGGCTCCCCCAGAGGGTTCGCCCTACCAACGGACCGGCGCCCCCTTCCTTCTCTTCGTTACCTTCTGTCGGTACGTTATGTGTTCGTGCCTTCATGCGGCACCACCTTTCCACGCCACCAGTAGCGCGAACAAACACAGGAGAAACGCGAGCGTCAGGAGGAACGGCACTTGTTTGAACGCCAGCCGCGCCAGCAGCGACTCGACCAAGCCGACCCCCACCGTCGTCACCAGCACACCGCCGGCGAGCAGGCACGTTCCCGCCAGCGTCCCCAGATCGCCAACCGGCAGCACCGCCTGCACGAGCAGCACGGCGAACAGCAGCAGCTTCACCGAGGCCCCGTGCAGGATCGCCGCCAGCGGCGGACCGCTGTGGTCAAGGATCATCGCCTCGTGGATCATCGTGAGCTCGAGGTGCGTCGTGGGATCGTCGAACGGCACGCGGCAGTTCTCTGCCAGCAGCACCGTGAACAGCCCCGCCGCCAGCAACGCCGCGCCCGCCCCGGCCGAGGGCGCCAGGATCACGTCGAGCGAGAGCCCGCCGTTGTGCACGCAGAGCGAAAGCACCGCCGCAAGGATCGCCGCCTCGGAGAGCACCGCGTAGCTCACCTCGCGCACCGAGCCCATGCCCTCGAAGGCCGAGCCGGTCTCCAGCGCCGCCCACACCGTGCAGAACCGCGCCAACGCGAGCAGGTAGATCAGGAGCAGCACGTCGCCGCGAAAACCGAACACCGTGCCCGCGGGACCGAGCGGCAGCAGGAGCGCCGCGCCGACGATCGCCACCCACCCCACCGCCGGGGCGGCGATGAAGCCGGGCGAGGCCAGTGTGCTCAGCACCACGCCTTTCTTCCAGAGACGCGCAAGGTCGTAGTAGAGCTGGAGCACGGGCGGCCCGCGCCGGCAGGCCACCCAGGCCTTCACCTTGTTGACGATGCCCGGCAGCAGCGGCGCGAGCAGCAGCCACAGCGCGAGGCGGAGAACAGCGTAGAGAATCGTCAGGATCATAGGGTCCCCCAAAGGAAAACGAGCAGGGCCAGCGCGGCCAGCCCTGCCACCAGATAGAGGATATAGGATTGTAGCCGGCCGTGCTGGAGGCGGCGCACCGCCGTCGAGACGCGCAACACGCCATCGCCGGCCGGACCGATCAGCTTCTCGAGCACCGTCTCGGGCATGTACTCCACGCGGCGCGAGCCTTCGGGCAGCGGCCCATGCGGTCGCTGGACCGCGCGCTCGGGCCGCAACAGCCAGAAGAACCAGCCGGAGACGATCCCCGCGAACGACCCGCCGGTGTACTGCATCCGCGCGGTCGGCGCCCAGTAGGCGCAGTCCCACGTCAGCCCGCGCCGCAGGCCGTTGGCGAGCGAGCGGCGCACAAGAAACAGCACCGCCGCCAACGCCACCAGCGCGAGCACCACATGCACGGCGCCGAGTGTCGCGAGCGGCGCGGGAGCGGCGTCGGCCAGCGCCCACGTCGGATTCCAAGCCCCGGCCGCGCGGCCGATCGCCGGCCAGAGCAACGCCGGCATGAGGCCGATCGCCACGCAGGCGACTCCGAGGACGATCATCGGACCGATCATCCACGCGCCGCCCTCATGGGCGTGCGCCACGCGCTTGGTGCGCGGCGCACCGCAGAAGGTCAGCGCACCCGCCTTGGCGAAACTCGCCAGCGCAAGCGCACCGGCCATGCCGAGCACGATGGCCACCGGCATCGTCGCCCACGCCACCGGACTGCGCGTGGCACCGGCGTCGAAAAGTCCCAGGTAGATCAGCCACTCGCTCACGAAACCGTTGAGCGGCGGCAACCCCGACACCGCCATCGCGCCGAGCGCGAATAACGACGCCGTCCACGGCATCTTCGTCCATAGCCCGCCGAGCCGGCTCATGTCGCGCGTACCCGTGGCGTGGAGCACCGAGCCGGCGCCGAAAAACAGCAGCGCTTTGAAGAGCCCGTGGTTCCACACGTGCAGCAGCGCGCCGACCAGCGCCAGACGTCCCCATACCGCATCGCCGTGCGCCGCGCCGAGCATCGCCGCACCGAGACCGATCAGAATCACGCCCACGTTCTCCACGGAGCAGTAGGCCAGCAGGCGCTTGAGGTCGTTCTGCGCGAAGGCGAAGGCGATGCCGAACAGCGCGCCCACCGCGCCGAGCGCGATGACAACCCAGCCGGCCTGCGCTGGCACCTGCAGCCAGCCGCTGAAACGCACGATGCCGTACACGCCCATCTTGATCGCCACGCCCGAGAGGATCGCGGAAACGTGGCTCGGGGCGTTGGCGTGCGCACTCGGCAACCACACATGCAGCGGGAAGACGCCCGCCTTCACACCGAAGCCGAACAGCGCCACCCAGAACAGCGGCGCCAGCGCCGCGCACCCGCGCAGTTGCGGGCCGAGCTCCCAGCTTCCGGTGCGCTCCGCCACGAGCGCGAAAAACGCGAAGAGGCAGAGCGTGCCGACATGCGATGCCGCCAGATAGAGCCAACCCGCAGCGCGGACCTTGCGGCCCCGGCTCTCCAACGTGATGAGCATGTAGCCGGCGAGGGTGAACAGCTCCCAGGCGATGAGGAAATGGAGACCGTTGGAAGCGGTCAGCACCAGTCCCATCATCAGCACGAGACCGCACCACCAGAACCGTCCCCGTCCCGCCGATTTCGGATAATGGCTGTCGCTCCAGTAGTCGCGCGAGTACGCCGCGCCGGCACCGCCGATCGTCGACAACAGCGCGAGAAACAACGCGCTCAGCGCATCGAGGCGCAGATGCGGCATCTCGCCACCCAACGCGAAGGCGCCGCGCCATTCCCACTCGGGTGCGAGTCCGAACAGCACCGCCAGCGCCGCCGCTAGCGACGCCGCCGTGGCGACGAGCGTCGCGCCAAGCCACGCGCGCGAGTGGCGCGGCCCGAGAGCCATGCCGGCCAGAAGCCCCAGCGCGGCGACCGATAACAATGCACCGACAGTCACTTCGTCATCTCCTTGCCCGACGAGCCCGCCGCAGCCTCAGCCACGGCGATGGCTTTGAATATCTCCTCGTCCGGCGCGCCCTGGAGCACCAGCTCACGCAGCACGCCGCGGCCCAGCAGGCGGCTGAGGCGGCCGAGCAGGTCGAGGTGCGCACGCGGCGACGGCGCGATGAAAAAGAGCATCCGCGTCACCGGTACATCGTCCGGCGGCGGCTCGGGCATCTGGAACGGCTCCCGCAGCAGCAGCAACGCCACCGTGCCGGAATCGCGACCGAGCGCGATGCGCGTCGCCGGATGCGGCAGCGCGAAGCCACCACCGACCGGAGCGATCACCACGCCGCCCGGCGCACGCAGCCGTTGCGCCACCAGATTTCGGATCGGCGGCGTCGCACCCGGCAGTGCCGCCACGACCTTCTCGAAAACCGCCTCCACTTCCGCCGCCGGCACGTCGCGCCAGATCCGTCCGGCATGCAGCAATGCCGCCACACCGCCGCCCGCCGCCACACTCGACGCCGTCGGCGCGAGAAAACCGGCCTGCGCCGTCAGCCCGTGCGACGCGGCCCAGTTGGCGACCTGCGTGCGGTCGAACAGCATCCGGTCACGATCCGGCGTGAAGGGCAGCCCCTCGTCTCGGACCCAGCGTTCCACGACTTCTTCCGCTACGCCAAACGACTCGGCGATCTGGATGATGTTCAGATACATTGAGGAAAGGGAACTGTGGGGTTTGCGAAGGCGCGAAGTCTAGGGCGCGCGGGCCGGCGATGTCAGGCAGGAATCATGGAGGCGCCGAAACGGTCACGGAAGCTTCAACTTCCACGGTGCTTGGCGCGCATCCCAGATGCGCAGCACCTCCACGCGTCGCTCGTGCGCCTTAACCCGATAGTAGATCGCATAGCTCCAGCGAAAAACCTTCCGCATCTCCTACCGTCCTTTCACCGGCACTCCGCGGTTCGGGAACCCAGCCAGCGACTCCGCCACATCGAGCAGCTCGCCGCCCACCCGTTCCGCCATCCGTGGACTATGCCGGGCGATGAACTCCGCAATGCCGCGAAGATCCGCCAACGCCTCATCGGTCAGGCCGACCTGGTAGTCCATGTCCGCAGGCTCCGCCGGGCGTCCGCGGCAGAGGTCGTTCCCCGCGTATCCGCCGAGTGGGCCGCGGCATCGAGCGCGGCAAGCATCTCCAGCGATTCGTCGAAAGCGTGGGGCTGCATCCAATCACGCATCTTCACCTGCTCCTCGGGCGGGAGCGCCTCGATTTGCCGGATGATTTCGGATGCCGTCATGCACCGAACACTAGTCTCGGGTGGATGGCCGACAAGCGAGCGACCTCTCGCACTCCCGACAGCGCTGGCCCGCGCCTCACTACGTTGAACGCCGTTACGTCAAATGCCGTAACTTCCGCAGAAAACGAATCAGCGTTCCTTCGCTAGCGCCGGTTCGTACTCAACATCGTCGCCAGAGAAGACCAGATGTCCGCCCAGGACATCTGGCACAACAAACACTTCAGACATGGGCATGCCACCGCGTAGGCCATACGGCCCTTCTCCTCTCCAGTTGATCGGTCCACGTGTGCGATGCGTCCTCTCGATCTCGGCCAGCCGTGGTGCCGGGAACAGGTCTCCCATGGCAAAAATCTTCGGCTTCTTCCCGTCGGCAGAATAGCGGACAACAGCAATTTGCCGGCCTTCTCTGCCCCAGTCGTCGAATGTGTAGACATCACCTTTATCGGTGATGAAGACGTCCGCTGGTTCATTCCGGTGGACCAGCGGGAAGGTGCGGCTCTTCTCGTAGCGTATACCATCGGGCGTCAGCTCGTAGACAGTAGCCATAGCCCTTTCATCGCTAGTCGCGGGCATGACCCGGACCACATATCGCCCTTCGGGACTCGCAGAGGCATGCGACCGCGGTTCTTGCGGCATGTAGGCAATAGCAGAGGGCAACAGTACTGTCAGAACAAGCAGGGCGAATGCTTTCATGGTCCCTTCAGCTCGCACCCGCCACCACCAGCGCCGCCAGTGCGGCGACGCCGAGGACGAGGTAGAGGATGTACGCCTGCATCCGGCCGTGCTGGAGACGGCGGACGGCGGTCGACACGCGCATCACGACAGTGCCGGCCGGCACGACGACCGCGTCGAGCACCGTCTCGGGCGTGTGCTCCTCGCGGCTCGCCGCGGCGGGTAGCGGTTGCTCGGGAACGAGAGCCTGTTCGTGGCGCACCGGGCGCAGAATCCAGTCGAACCACTCGACGATCGTCGCCGCGAACGAGCCGGCGGTGTACTGCATCCGGGCCGTGGGCGCGGCGTAACCGCAGTCCCAGGTGAGCGAGCGGCGGAGCCCGCGCTGCGCGCGTCGCCACAGCAACCAGCCGCCGACCGCGGCGAGCACCGCCAGCCCGAGGTGGAAGCCCATCAGCGGCACGAGCGGCGTGGCGATGGTAGCGGCAGCCCAGGCCGGGTGCCAGGCCTCGACCGCGCGGGCGATCGCTGGCCAGAAAAGCACAGGAGCCAAACCGATGGCAGCGCACAACACAGCGAGCACGACCATCGCCCCGCGCATCGCGGAGCCGCACTCATGAGCATGCTCGGCGACAGCCGTGCGCGGCGCGCCGAGGAAAACCACGCCACACACCTTCGAGAAACACGCCATCGCCAGCGCGCCGGTCATCGCCAGCGCGATGGCCGTCGGGATCGCCGCCCACGCGGCGTGGCCGTGCGAAATAGCGGCGTCGAAGAGCCCGAGGTAGACGAGCCATTCGCTCACGAAACCGTTGAGCGGCGGCAGGCCGCAGATCGCCACCGCGCCGAGCGTAAAGAGCGACGCCGTCCACGGCATCGCCCGCCAGAGCCCGCCGAGCCGGCTCATCTCGCGCGTACCCGTGGCGTGGAGCACCGAGCCGGCGCCGAGGAAGAGCAGCGCCTTGAAGAGCCCGTGGTTCCAGATGTGCAGCAGCCCGCCGGCGAGCGCCAGCGCGCCCCACAGCTGGTCGCCGTTCGCCGCGGCCACCAACGCGAAGCCGAAGCCGAGCAGGATGATGCCGATGTTCTCCACGCTGTGGTAGGCCAGCAGCCGCTTGAGATCGTGCTGGCCGAGCGCAAACGCCACGCCGAGCACCGCGCTGGCCGCACCAAGCGCGACGACCACCCAGCCGGCGCTGTCCGGCACCGGCAGCCAGCCGCTGAAACGGATCAGACCGTAGAGTCCGATCTTGATGGTGACGCCCGAGAGGATCGCCGAAACGTGGCTCGGCGCGTTCGCATGCGCGCTCGGCAGCCAGACATGGAGCGGAAACAGGCCCGCCTTCAGCCCAAAGCCGACCAGCGCGAGCCAGAACAGCGGCGCGAGTTCCTTACGGTCGAGCAGCGGCCCGAGCGCCCAGCTCCCGGTGCGCTCGGCCAGCAGCGCGAAAAACGCGAAGAGCGCCAGCATCGCCACATGCGACGCCCCGAGGTAGAGCCAGCCCGCCGCGCGCACTTCGGCGCGTCGCCGGTCCAAGGTAACGAGGAAGTACGCCGCGAGCGTGAACAGCTCCCATCCGATGAGGAAGTGCAGGCCGTTGGCGACGACGAGCACGACTCCGAGACTGAGCAACAGCGCGCTCCACCAGAGCCGTCCGCTCCGCGCCGTGCGCGGATGCGCGGCGTCGCTCCAATACTCGCAACCGTAGATCGCGCCCACGCCGCCGACCACGCATGTCAGCGCGAGAAAGAGCGCGCTGAGGGCGTCGAGCCGGAGACCGATCCGCTCGCCGCAGACGGCGAATGCCGGCGCCCACGTCCACGGCGAATCGCCGGTGCCGCTGAGAATGACGATCGCACCCGCCAGTCCGGAAACGCAGGAGAGCAGCATCGAGCCGAGCCAGACACGCCGCGAGCGGTAGGCAACGGCAAGCGCGGCGACAGTGCCCAACGCAGCGAGCAGGAGCAGCGGGCCGGGCGTCATGGAGAAACCTCCGGCGTGAGCAGCGAGATCGATAGCAGGGCGAGGAGTCCCTGCCGAACCGCGGCAGGAGAAATTGGCAGTGCCATGCGTGGCTCACCCAGAATGTTCGCTCTACCCTCCGAATCCTGTCTTGAAACTGGGGAGCGGCCAACGGACGAACCTTCCGGCTCGGCGCCCACGCCAGCCAATCCGCAATCCGCGATCCGAAATCCGCAATCTTCCGTTCCCTCTTTCCTCCCCGTTCCGCAGTCCGCGTTCGGCGTTCTGCGTTGTCGGTGGATGGGAAGCGGCGGGATCATCAGTGCCGAGGGGTGGCGGAATCGTCTCCCGGTTTCACCGACTTGCCGAGGATTTTTTGCGCCCGTTCAAGCGCTGCGGCGATCTCGCGACGCGCGGCGTCGAGCTCCTGCTTCTCCGTCGCCAGTTTCTCGGGAGAGTCGGTGCGCTCCACGGCGGGCGGCAGCTTGAGGATGACGCGGGCGCGGGCCAGCGCGGCGGCGATGTGCGGACAGACGTTCTCCTCGCCGATCTCCTCGATGAAGCCCGCGTTGATCATGACCGCGAGCGGCTGCGTGTGCGGCGCGCTGAGAATGAGGTGCTTGCCCTTCGACTTGAGCTTGTGGTGGAGATCCTTGAGCGCCTGCAGGCCGGTGGCGTCGATGGCGAGTACCTTGCGCATGCGCAGGATCAGGATCTCGGGCTCCATCTTCGCGCGCTTGAGCTCGTCGTCGAGCTTGTCGACCACGCCGAAGAAGAACGCGCCGAAGACACGGAAGATCAGCACGCCCTTCGGCACCTCGCGGCCGACCAGCGAGTGCTGCGAGCCCTCGGTCTCGCTCGCCTCATCGACGGCGGTGATCTGCGAGGTTTCCGAGACGCGTTTGACCATCAGCAGGCAGGCCAGGACGACGCCCACCTCGACGGCGAGCGTCAGGTTGGCGAGCACGGTGAGCGCGAAGGTCGCGAGGAAGACCGAGCTGTCGCTGAACGGCCATCGGTGGAGACGCAGGAACTGTTTCCAGGAAACCATGCGGTACGCCGCGACGATCAGCACGCCGCTCAACACCGCCAGCGGCACGTAGCGCAGCAGCGGCGCGGCGGCTACGAGTGCGACCAGCAACAGCAGCGAGTGCGTGATACCGGCGACCGGCGTGCGCGCGCCGGAGCGGACGTTGACGACCGAGCGCGCCACAGCGCCCGTGACCGGGATACAGCCGAAGAGCGGTCCGACCATGTTGCCGACGCCCTGCGCGATCAGCTCCTGATTGGAGTCATGGCGCTCGTCCAACACGCCATCGGTCACCACGGCGCACATCAGCGCCTGGATGGCCACGAGCATGGCGATGGTGAACGCCGGCTGGAGCAGATCGCCGATCTGCCCGAGATCGATGCCGGGAACCTGCAACGGCGGGAGTGCACCGGAGAAATGCGGGAACTGCGAACCGATCGTCGCGATGCCGAAGCCGTCGCCGCCGCAGAACGTGCGCACGGCAGTGAACACCAGAGTCAGCAGCACCAGACCGACCATCGAGCCGGGGACGAAGCGCGAGAGCTTCGCCGGCCACAGGCCGATCACGGCGACAGCGATCACGCCGAGCACAACCGTGGGCCAATGGATCGTGCCAAGGTTGGTGAAGAGCACCTGCAGCTTGCCCACGAATGCGGCGGGCATGTCCGCCTGGAGCCCGAAGAAGAACTTGATCTGCGTACTGAGAATCAGGACGGCGATGCCCTTGGTGAACGCGCGCGACACCGGGTACGGCATGAACCGGATGATCGACCCGAGCCGCGCCACGCCCATAACCACCAGCATCGCGCCGGCCAACATCGTGCACAGTAGCAGGCCGTTCAGGCCGTAGGCCGACATCACGCTAAAGGTGATGATGACAAATGCGCCCGTCGGGCCACCGATCTGGACACGCGAACCGCCGATGGCGGAGACGATCGCACCGCCAATGATCGCGGTGAACAGGCCGCGCTCGGGATTCACGCCGGAGGCGATGGCGAAGGCCATCGAGAGCGGGAGCGCCATCGTGGCGACGTTGAGGCCGGCGAGCAGATCGCGGCGCAACTGGTCTTTGGTGAGACCGGAGAAACGGCCCAGCAGGGCCGTGCGAACCGAGGAGATGAAGTTCATGACCTTCCGCGACTACCAACCATTCCGCGCGCCGAACGGGCCACCGCCGACGGTGCGGCGGCCGGCCACGACCGGCTGGAGACCGGTCCGGAGCTGATGGATTCGTAGTGGCGAAACGAGTGGTTTCATGGGCTTTCCTTGAGTGGAAAGAGTCGATTGAAAACCCTCCGTCCGGCAAATTCCAGAAACTTTCCGGGGCTCAACGCGACGCCCCGACTCCGCCCGGACAGCTCGCCTCGTCAATTTCCGTGCTCCGCATCGCCCCACCCCGCACGAAGACGCGGCTGGGGCGATGTGCCGAGGCGGCGGACACGCGCAAACGTCATCCCGCCGCAAAAAGCGCCCAGAACGGATCTTCGCCAGGCTCCGGCAACGGTTGCGACACGCCACCGCGCACGAGGACGCCACCACGCATAGCCGGATCTCCGGCAAGCCGCGCATCGAAGCGCCCGAGCGGCCAGGCGGAGATGCCCTTCGCCGCCAATGCGGCCACGACGCCCGCGACCGCCTCCGGCGCGACGGCGGCAAGCAAAGTTCCTTCGCTGATCGCCGCCCAAGGATCGAATCCGAGCTCGCCGGCGACTGCGGCGATGTCCTCCGGCACGGGCACCGCATCGAAGTTACAAGCAACGGGAATGCCGGCGGCATGGCTGATCTCCCAGATACCGGTGAGCACCCCGCCCTCCGTCGCGTCGTGCATGGCATGGACCCCGCCGGCGCCGAATGCCGTGAGCGCGTCCTCCACGACCGTGATCTCCCGTGTGCGGGCAAGCACCCGAGCGAGGAGCTCCGGCGCCATGCGTGGCTCCAGACGTTGACGACGCAGCACCGCCAACAGCGCCGCGGCTTCGACTCCAGGCCCCTTCGTCATGAGGAGCACATCGCCGTCGCGCGCACCGCCCGGAGAGATCCAGCGGTCGCGTTCCGCAAAACCCCACACCGTGATGCCACCCACCACCGGGATCGTCACCGCGCCGTACCAGCCGGTGTGCCCACCCACGATGGCGATGCCAAGATCGCGCGCTGCCGACGAGACGGAGTCGACGATGATCTTCGTGTCGCGCTCCGGATAGCCAGGTGGGAGCAGCAACGAATAGGTCATGTGGCTCGGGCGAACGCCGGTCACAGCAACATCGCTCGCGCCGATGTGCGCGGTGAACCACCCGAAGGTTTCCAGCGGCAGGCCCGGAGCCGGAAAAATCGGGTCCTCGGCGACAACCATCACACGGCCGTCGGCCAGCTCGAGGACCGCGGCGTCGAGCCCCGCTCCGGGGCCTACGAGCAGCCGGCGGTCGGGCTGCCCAATGGAGTTGGCGCAAAGCGCCGCCATTCGCGCCGGCGAGAGTTTCCCGACACGCGGCGCGCCCGCATCGGCCAACACGGCCACGACGCGCTCATTCATGGCGAAGCTTCCGGCCGAGCACCTGCTCGACGGCCTGCACCTTGCCCGTCAGCCGGTTGGTCGCGCCGGCGCGGTCGTCGATCGCGATGTGGGTGAGCACGCGCGGGCACAGTTCGCGCACGCGGCGGTGGCAGCGCATGATCAGCGCCATCACCTCGGCCTCGTCGCCCTCGACGGTGGTCTGCATGGCGCCGAGCGCGTACGGCAGCCCGGAGTCGGCGACGACCGCGAGCGCGGCGGCGACCTCGTGTTTGACCTCTTCGGACGCACCGATCGGCACGACAGAAAAACTGGCAAGCATGGTAAACCTCCTGATGAGCGCACGCCTCGCGCGACAACGGGGCGGATCGCCGCATGCCTGCCGGCCAAGATTATAGACGATGACGCATCCCTTCGGCGGCATTACCCGCATCAGGTTCATCGGGTATGATCTCAGACCGGCGCCCACCGCGCGGCCTGCGCGCTGGGACATCGGCCACCCCGTCGTTTCGGAAACGTGTGACGCCACATCTGGTAGCACGCCGCTGCCGGCACTGTCAACCGACACGCCGCCCCGGTTCGTCCTCCGCATCGGTCCGGGCCACCGGCCCCACAGCGTCCCATTTTCGGGAGCGCGCAGTCCCTGAGTCGCAGGAATCCTGCCGACAACCGGTATTTCGGCGGCGGCCGCATCTCGTTCATCCTCCGGCAATAATGGCAGGCCACAGCACTTGGCACAGCCACTGCAATAGAGAGGACAACAACCATCCTGCTCATGAAAACAACTCGCACCCTCCGCATCGCCCTGCTCGCCCTCGTCGCCGCCAACCTCGCCACCTACCTGCTCCTGCACGCCAACCTGCCGGTGGCCGAACTCTTCGAATACGCCACCGGAATGATCGTGGCCGCCGGTCTCTGCGCGTTCCTCGTCGCCGAGCCGGCTGCGCGCCACGCCCGCCCGCCCGCCGGGAAGCCCACCGCCACGCCAACCGGACGCCGCCCCGCGGCGGCACGGCGTGTCCTCGTCCACGCGATGTGATGGGCACACGCGACGCGCACTGCGCGGCCCGCACGGCCTTCACACCGAGTGATACTCCTTTGTCTGTAGTATGGGGACACCCCCGCCGCCGGAATCAGTGCCTCCGGCGGCGGGGCTTTGTTTTGGCGGCGGTTCCTCAGCAGCGTCGAGGAGGACAAACAAGCCGGCTCGCTACCGCTGCACAGCGCGCAGTTTCTGCGGGTCGAAAACGACGGATGCGCGCTTGAACTTCACAATCCGCCCCTCGGTCTGCCCGTACCGGTACGGTTCGTCGGCGATGGTCCCGTCCAGGAGGCCTTTCACGCAGGCGATCAACTCCGAGAGGTAGGCCGCGTCGATCGGCTCGTGATGCCCGGGCAGGATCGTGGTGAACTCGCCCGAGCGCGCGGCCACCTTCACCAACGAGGCCAGATACGTCTCCACCGGCAGAGAGCCCGCGAGCTGCAACCAGACCAGCCGGTTGATGTGGTCGCCAGCGAACAACAGCTTACCCCGGTGATCGAGAAGAGCGATCGAGCCCGGCGTGTGCCCCGGCACCTCGATGACTTCGAGCCGGCGCCCGCCCAAGTCGATCGAGTCGCCCTCCTTCACGGCCTGCAGCGCGAGCGGTTTAGCCTCGGTGTCATAGTCGAAACGCTCGCCGATGGGCACGACGGCACCGTTGAGTGTTTCGCGATTCCGCGCCCGCTGATCCGGCGTCGCGTTTTTCTCGATCGCGGCAAAATCGGCCCGATGCGCCAGCACCGCGCCAAACTGCACGTCGGCTCCGCTGTGATCGCGGTGACCATGCGTGTTGATCACCGTCAGCGGCAGCGGCGTCAGCGAGCGCACAAAGTCGCGGATGTTCGCGTGGCCATAGCCCACATCGATCAGCAGCGCCCGCTCGCGCCCCAGAACGAGATAGCTGTTCACCACCCCGTGGTCGACAATGCACCAAGTATCCGCCGCGACTTCGCTCGCGGAGAACCACTCCCATTGCTTCGGGTCGATTATCTTTGCATCCGGCTCCGCCAGAACGAGAGCCGGCAACAACGACAGGGCCAACGCCATAAAATGCCGGAGATGCATAGGTGCACGGTACATGCGAGTCCGGCCTCGAGAGGTCAAATGCCATGCCGCGCCCGATCCGCCCCGGCCGGCCTCGGGCTCAAGAACCGATTCGGGCGGTGAAACCATTGAAGAACCGCGCCCATCGTGCCGATGAGATCCGGCGAATCCCCCACGCTTACACCCCCTTCCATGCCTACGCCACTTACCGAAGACCTCTTCAAGGAATGCATCGAGCAGGCCGTCCAGAAGGTCTTCAGCACCATGGTCCAGAAAAACGCGGTCCCCGTGCACGGGTCATCGCCAGTGCCCACCACCGAACCATGGACACGCCCGGCCGACCTCGAAACGGCCATCGCAGTCGGCAACGTCGGTTTCGCCGGCGACATCTCCGGACTGGTCTTCATCTACCTCTCGGAAAATTTCTCGCGCCTCATCGTGCAAGCCATGCTCGGCATGAGCGCACAGGAGGCCGCCGAGGCCGGCCGCGAGGTCGCCTCCGATGTGATCGGCGAGCTGACCAACATGACCGTCGGCACGTTCAAGAACCGCATCCACGATCTGGGCTACCCCTGCAAGCTCACGATTCCCACCGTGGTCTGGGGCGCCAGCATCGCCATCCAGCCGCCCCGCGGCGCCACCCGCCGTACCTATATCTTCAACGTCGAGGGTCACAGCGTGATCGCCGACCTCATCTTCAAGGAAGACTGAACTCCCATGCACAAGCTGCTCACGATCGACGACTCCAAGACCATCCGGCTCATCCTCGCGCGCGCCTTCAAAGATTACGTCTGCACGCTCGTCGAAGCCTCCAACGGCGAGGAAGGTCTAAAGGCCGCTGCCGAGCAAAAGCCCGACGTCATCATCCTCGACATCACCATGCCCCACATGGACGGCATCGAGATGCTCACCCGCCTGCGCAGCACCGGCGACAACACTCCGGTGATCATGCTCACCGCCGAAGGCGGTGCATCCAGCGTGGAGAAAGCGCAGCACCTCGGCATCAGCGACTACATTGCCAAGCCATTCCAGAACGAAGCCCTCGTCGAGAAGGTGCAGAAGGTGATCCCGCTGGCCCGCAAAGCGGCGTAGGCACCAGCCCTCCAGCGGCGGACGAACTCGCAGGCGATACCGCCGTAGCGAAGCCCGCGAAGGCCTTCGATCCATCGCTCCCGTAGCTGAATGACGCAGTCATTCAGCCCATCGAAGCATGCCCGGCGCCACGGAAGCGGCACCCACCAACACGCAGACAAGGAAACCCGCTCTGTACCTTGCTAGGCAACAAGGTCCGCGTCCCTCACGATCGACACCGTGCCCGACTATCGCGTTACGACGTGGTACTGTAGGTACACGGCGACCTATCAACGAGATAACCAGCAGGCGGTCTACTACCGCTCGGCAACTGGCCCCCGCGACTTCAGAAAATCCGATACAGCGAAGAAGCCGTAGCCCACGGCGATGAAGGCTTCGATGCTGCCGACCACGGGGATCGCGCTGTCTGTCAGAATTCCGTGGGCCACACCCCAGAAGCTGTTGATCGCGAATCCCGCCATGTTCACGGAGACCGCCGCGGCAATGGCGCCCCGGGCCCGCGAGGGAGGAAGCCCGTACGAGAGCAGCAGCAGCACGGAGAAACCCAGCATCAGGACCGAGATACGCCGTGCCAGGAAGACCGTATGCGCTTCGGCGCCGACTCCGAAGCCTTGGAGCATCTGGGGCGGAGTGAAGAGAAGCTGGTAGAAGAGCCACAGGTACAGAAGACCGGTCGCCAGGCTCAGCCACCTGAATGGGTTTGATCGCATCATGGAATAGGACGTTTGCCGGAGGAGTTGAATACCGTCGTGCCATTCGCGGCCACAAGTTCCCGCCCAGCGGTAGAATGGGCCCCGCCAATGGATGCTTCGCGGCGGGCAAAGGCTGCTTCTGTAGTGGCGGCCCTCCTCTGCCCGTCGCCGAGACGCTCCGTCGTCCTACTCCCGCGCTAGCCAGCGCCGCGCGCTGGCCTCGTCGTAGAACACTTTCATCTCGAGGTTCGGCGTCCGGTTCAGCGTCTTGAAGATGGTGGCCAGGTATTCGCTCTCCTTTGTCGTAACCACCATCGCCGAGCGGACCGGGCTGGGGATCGAGACCTGTTTCTGCTGGAGCGAGTACTGGTAGGCCGCCACGGGCTCGAAGCCGACGTCCGTCACGCCCTCGTAGGTATGGATCACATCGGGCGCAAAGCCGAGCTCGCGGCCGATCCGGGGCATTTCCTTCCCGAGGTTCTCGAGATCATCCTTGGTGATCATTCCGCTCCAAGCGGCATGAACGATACGGCCTTCGGTTGTACAGATGATTGGCATCGTTGTCCTCCGGTCCTCACTTGCGAATGAAGGACCTGCGATTGGTCTTCGGCTATCGGCCAAGTTACGCAAAACCTGACCGCATTCCGCGCAACAGCCCCATCGCCCCCAATCCTCACGATTCCCGGGGTTGGGTGCATTTTTGGTGAAGGCGGCGGGGAACTT
>CAZXHR010000077.1:0-19134 GCA_964640465.1 uncultured Opitutaceae bacterium | reverse complement strand
CCCCGCCGCCTTCACCAAAAATGCACCCAACCCCGCGAATCGTGAGGATTAGGGCGGTGTGTGCAGCGCGCTGACGCCGATGCCGCCGCGTGGGCGCGCAGCCGTGCTCAGCGAGCGGTGCCGGGCGGCAAGGAGCTGCGGTTGTCGACCAAGCCGATCTCGATGGCGTAGCGGGTGAGGCTGGCGACGTCGTGGAGGTCGAGCTTGCGCATCAGGTTGGTGCGGTGGTTGTCGACGGTCTTCACGCTGATGCCGAGCTTGGAGGCGATCTCCTTGGTGCTGTAGCTTTCGGCGACGAGCTGGAGAATCTCGCGTTCGCGGTCGGTGAGAAGGTCGTGGCTGGAGGCCGCGGTGGGGTTGGTGACGACGTTGAGCAGCAGGGCGGCGACGGCGGGGCCGAAGTATGTCCCACCGTTGGATACGGTCTGGATTCCCTTGCGGAACTCGCTCAGGCCGGCGGTCTTCTCGACGAAGCCATGGGCTCCGGCCTCGAGCATCTCGCGGACGAGGACGGGATTCTCGTAGCCGGAGAAGACGAGATAGCGGGTGTTCTTGAGCTGCTTGGCCAAGCGGCGGAGGAGGTCCACGCCGTTGAGGCCGGGAAGCTTGGCGTCGAGGATGGCGAGGTCGGGCTTGGTCTCGAGGCAGAGGTTGTAGGCCTGCTGGCCGTCGCCGCACTCGCCGACGATCTTGTAGTTGGGATCGTTGCGCAGCATCTCCGCGAGCATCTCGCGGATCGCGGTCTGGTCCTCAATGATGACGACGCGTTTCATCTTGCTGGAACTCGGGACAGCCTGACGTTCGGCGGACAGCTGGCGTTCGAGAACGGAAGTAGGTTTATCTTGCGGTATCATCAGGGGAAAACTCCGGTGTTGGCCAGATGTACTATCGGCAATTCCGCCGAAAATTTCGCGAAAACTTGGGGGAGAGGCCCCAAATCGACACCGATTGCAGGTTTCCTGAGGATAGGCGGTCGCAGTGAACCGGGCCGGTGTGGGGATGGAATTGGTGGGTCGACCGGGATTCGAACCCGGAACCAACGACTTAAAAGGACGCTGCTCTACCGTTGAGCTATCGACCCAAAATTGAGGGGGGAGTTAGTAGGTGGCCTGCGCTTTCGCCGGCAAGCAGAATTCGGGAGGGCTTCCGGAAAATGAGAGGGCCGGCCGGCATTTCGACGCACGGGGCGCGACGCCGTGCTCCCACAGGTGGGGTACTGGGCGCAGCAACGGCCAAGACGTTGCCGCGGTTCGGGATTGTTCATCGGCCCGATTCCTTCCGAACTGGTGCCGGCTCATTTCCGCGCCGCGTTTCCCCATGAAAAGAAGACTGCTCCTGTTTGCCCTGCTTGCCGCGAGTGCGTTGTCGGTCTCCGCCGCCGGTGCGACGGCGAACTTCCAGCAGTCCGTGCGAGACCACGGGGCGCGCGGCGATGGTGTCGCGTTGGACACGGCGGCGGTGAACCGCGCCATCGCCGCTGCGGCCGAGGAGGGCGGAGGTACGGTGGAGTTTCCAGCCGGCGAGTACCTCTGCCACTCGATCCGGCTCAGGAACAACGTGACCCTGCACCTCGGCGCCGGCGCGACAATCGTCGCCGCGGAACCTCCTGCGCCGGGCGAGCCGGGCGGCTACGACCCGGCCGAGCCGAACGAGTGGAATCAGTACCAAGACTTCGGGCACTCGCATTGGCACAACAGCCTGATCTGGGGCGAGAACCTCGAGAACGTCTCGATCGTGGGCCCGGGGCGGATCTACGGACGTGGGCTCAGCCGCGGCAACGGTCGTATCTCGCTGCCGGCCGGCGCGCCACCGCCGAGCAAGCCGGACGCGCCGTTGCCCGACGTGTTGGCCGCCGACGGCACGTTCGAGTTCGCGCCACGGCCGGACTTGGTGCCGGGACCGTTCAACTACCCGAACGCCCGCGACACGCTGCCCGACGGCGTGGGCAACAAGGCCATTGCGCTCAAGCGCTGCCGCAACGTCACCCTGCGCGACTTCACCGTGTTGCACGGCGGGCATTTCGCGATCCTGGCCACCGGCGTCGACAACCTCACCGTCGACAACCTTGTCATCGACACCAATCGCGACGGCATGGACATAGACGCCTGCAACAACGTGCGGATCTCCAATTGCTCGGTCAATTCGCCGTGGGACGACGGGATCTGCCTGAAGTCTTCGCACGGTCTGGGCGAGGCGCAGCTCTGCGAGAACGTCACCATCGCCAACTGCTTCGTCAGCGGGTTCGACGAGGGCACGCTGCTCGACGGCACGCGTACCCGGAAGATCGCGCGCCGCGGCGGCGCCATCGGCCGGATCAAGCTGGGCACCGAGACCGGCGGCGGTTTCCGCAACATCGCGATCTCCAACTGCATCTTCGACTCGTGCCGCGGTATCGCGCTCGAACAGGTCGATGGCGGAGTCCTCGAGGACGTCGCGATATCGAACATCACGATGCGCGACATCGTCAACGCGCCTCTCTTCATCCGGCTCGGCGCACGTCTGCGTCGGCCCGGAGTGACCGAACCGGGCCGTGTGCGCCGCATCCTGATCGACAACGTCGTCGCTTCGAACGTGTCGGCCGAGCACGGCATCCTCATCGCCGGGCTGCCCGGGCATCCGGTCGAGGATGTCGTCCTCTCCAACCTCCACATCCAGTACGCCGGCGGCGGCACGGCGGAGCAGGCGGCGCGTGAGGTGCCCGAGTACGAGCGCGCCTATCCTGACCCAGACGTGTTCGGTACGATGCCTGCGTGGGGGCTGTTCGTCCGCCATGTCGCCAACCTCCGGGTGCGCGGCGTGGAACTCCGCTCGTTTTCGCCCGACGCCCGGCCCGCGGTCGCTCTCGACGACGTGGCCGGCGCGCACTTCGCCGACTTTGCGCTTCCGGCAGGAGAGGGCGGTGCGCGCTGGTCGCTGCGCGCGGTGTTCGGACTCCGGACTCGCGATGCCGCTGGTTGGACCGACGGCGCTCAGCCCGACACGGTCTCGGCAACCCGTCGCTAACCCGACGCCGCGACGATGAAGACGTTGCTCCGTTTGTTGCTTGCTACCGCGGTGTGCACCGCCGCCTGTGCCGAACCAATCGACCGGGAGGCGGTTGTGCGGCGGCACAACCCCGTGGTGCGCTCGGTCGATCCCTCGACGCCGCTCACGGTCGGCAACGGCGGCTTCGCGTTCACGGTGGACGTCACCGGCCTCCAGACCTTCGGCGACTACTACTGGCGCAACGGCATTCCGCTGGAGACTCTGGCCCGCTGGTGCTGGGTGACCGATCCGAACCCGCAGGGCTTCACGCTGGCGGACGCGAACCGGCCCTTCACGCAGGCCGACGGGCGCGTGGTCGCCTATCCCACCAACTCGTCGTCGCCTGCCGGCGAGTGGCTGCGGAAGAATCCGCGGCAACAACCGCTCGGTCAGCTCTCGTTGGAGTGGGACAAGCCGGGCGGCACGGCGCTGGCGCCGGTGGATATCCAGGAACCGGAGCAGACTCTCGATCTGTGGACGGGGATCGTCACCAGCCGCTTCAAGCTTGGCGGCGTGCCGGTGCTGGTGAAGACGGCCTGCCACCCGCGCTCCGACCGTCTCGCGGTGCAGGTGGAATCGGAATTGGTGAAACAGGGGAAGCTGCGCGTGCGGCTGGCTTTCCCGCGGGGCCACGATCCGAAGGTGAAGAACACCCCGGCGCTGGACTGGAGCCATCCGGAGGAGCACGAGTCGGAGTGGGATGGCGGCAACTGGATCGCGCGTACGGTGTGTGGCACCGGCTATGGCGTGAAGATCGGGTCGTTCGCCGCGCAGGGTACAGCCGTGGGCATTGAGCGTTTCGGCCCGCACGATTTCCGGATTACCGCCGAAATGGGTGCTGAACGATTGGATATGACGCTGGGCTTCTACCGCGAAGCCGAGCCGCCGGCGGTCTCTGCGGTGAGCGAGATGCTGTTCGACGAATCGGCCGCGCACTGGCGGCGTTTGTGGCGCTCCGGCGCCGCGGTGGATTTCGCCGGCAGCACCAACCCGCTCGCGCCGAAGCTGGAGGAGCGGATCGTGCTCTCGCGTTACCTGACGGCGGTGCAGTGCGCTGGCGCGATGCCGCCGCAGGAGAGCGGGCTCACCTGCAACACTTGGTATGGCAAGCACCACACCGAGATGATCTGGTGGCATGCGGCGCATTTCGCGCTCTGGGGGCACCCGGAGCTGACGCAGCGCAACCTCGACTGGTTCGTGGCGCGGCTGCCCGAGGCCCGGGCGCTGGCGGCGAGCCGCGGGCTGCGCGGCGCGCGTTGGGCGAAGATGACCGGTCCGGAGATGCGCGAGAGCCCGGGCGGCAACCCGCTTATCGTCTGGAACCAACCGCATCCGATCTACCTAGCCGAATTGATCCTGCGCGGATCGGCGACGCCGGAGGCGGATTTCGCGAAGTACCGCAACCTCGTGTTCGAGACGGCGGATTGCCTCGCCTCGATGCTGTTTCTCGACCCGAAGCGTGGCCAGTACTTGCTCGGGCCGCCGTTGTGGATCGCGCAGGAAATCCACGATCAGGCGACGAGCCAGAATCCCGCGTACGAGCTGGCCTACTGGCGCTGGGCGCTGGAGACGGCGCAGCGCTGGCGCGTGCGCTCGGGACTGGCACGCGACGCGCGGTGGGACGACATCCTGGCGAAGCTGCCGCCGCTGCCGCAGAAGGACGGCAAGTACGTTGCTCTCGAGTCGCATCCCGACACCTGGGACAACATCGCCAGCCGGCATGACCACCCGGAGATGCTCATGGCGCTCGGGTTCCTGCCGGAGACGAGTGCCGTGGACCGCGCGACGATGACGCGCACACTTGACGCCGTGCTCTCCCAATGGGACTGGGAGACGAAGATCTGGGGCTGGGATTATCCGATGATCGCGATGACGGCGACGCGCCTCGGCCGGCCTGAGTCTGCCGTGGAGGTGCTGCTGCGCGACGGGCCAAACAACCGCTACCTCGCGAACGGCCATTGCCCGCAGCGTAGCGACCAGACCCAGGCGGGGCAGCCGGCGTCGCGGCGCGAGATCGCAGTCTACTTGCCGGCCAACGGTGCGTTTCTTTTTGCCGTGGCGCTCATGGTCGCTGGCTGGGAAGGCTGTCCGGTGGAGCATCCGGGTTTTCCGGCGGACGGGACGTGGACGATCCGCGCCGAGGGGTTGCAGCGGCTGCCCTGAATCCGGTTGAGCTCCGAGTGAGTGAATGGCGCGAGCCCCAGGGGCGCGAGGGCGTTGCGGACGACTTGCTGACGCGGCGCGTTCCGGCGGAACTTTCGCGAGCGGAGGTTTTCTATGGAGCGATGCCGATGATCGCGGACTCTTCGGTCAGCTTTGGCGCAGCGTTATGCCGCTGCGCGACCATTGGCATGGAAACATGGCGTTACTCTTGCGTTGCGCCGCGGGACTGCACACCGCTTGACCGCGCCGATGCGGGCTCCAAAAGTGCCGGCCACTAAAGCACCAGCAGAGGCCAACATCGTGGGAACATTCAAGGAATACGTGAGTCGCAACGAGGTTGAACGGATGTCAACCAAGGCACAGGAAGTTGCGCTCGATCGCCTACTCGTCGACCGAATCAAGGCCGGCGACGAGGTCGCGTTCAACGAGATGGTCGGCAAGTACTGGGACCGGATCTATTCGATGGTGCACCAGCTTCTGCGCAACCAGCAGGACGCCGAGGAGGTCACCCAGGATGCGTTCATCCGGGCCCACCGCGGGCTGAGCAATTTCCGCGGCGATTCCGCCTTCTCGACTTGGCTCTACCAGATCGCGACCAACCTCGCGCGCAATCGCTACTGGTACTGGTGGCGCCGCAAGCGCGACAAGACCGTCTCCTTCGACCAGCCCCTCGGCGACGACAGCGACAGCGCCACACTCGCCGAGATCATCCCAGCCGAGGTCGAGTCGCCCGACGACATCACGGTGACCAGCGAGTTCACCGACCGCGTCGCTTCCAGCATGGAGAAACTCGGCAAGAAGCACCGCGAGATTCTCATCCTGCGCAACGTTCAGAACCATTCCTACGAGGAGATCGCCGAGATCCTCGGCATCAGCGTAGGCACCGTCAAAAGCCGCATCGCCCGGGCCCGCGAGGCCCTGCGCGAGCTGCTCGGGGAGGACTTCAAATGACACACGAAAAATTCATCGAGTCGCTCAACCTCTACCTCGACGGTGAACTGCCGCCGCACGCGGCCGCCGAGCTTGAGCGCGAGATCGCTGGCAACCTCGAGCGCCGTCGGATCTACCGCCAGTATTGCCAGATGCAGAAAGCCTGCGGCGAACTGGCCGAACGCTTCCGCGAGGAGGCCGCGCCGGCGCCGCATTTCCGCAAGGGTGCCGTGGTCGAGATCCCGACGCGTCGGGCCTCTGGCGACTGGTTCCGCTCCATCGCCTTGGTGGCCACCGGTGCCGCGGCGGCGTGCGCGGTGTTCGTCGCCGTGCGGCGTTCTGCTCCGGCTGCGGATGCCCCTGCTGTAGCTGCCTCCCAGCCGACGCCGGCCGCTGTGCCCGCAGTCGCGCCGACACAGCCCGTGCCCTTTACCACGACCGTTGCGCTGGACGGCAATCCGGTGGGCTTCCGCGATCTTTGGGCCAAAGCTGCCGCGCAAAACCGCAACGTTGCCGATTTCAGCCGGCTCACGGTGCCCGTCTCGGCGCTGTCGCTCGGGGTGCCGCAGGTGACGCTCCCCTCCGTGGACGGACAGGCCGCCGGTCTGCTCCAGCCTTATGGCGCACCGCTCGGTGAGCCGTTGCGCAGCGACGAGATTTCTTCCGCAGCCTTCCAATTCCAGCGCTGAGGTAGGGGCCCACTTCCTCTTTCGAACGGCCGCCGTCGTGCGGCCGTTTTTGCTAGCGGCGATGCCGTACTTCGGCCGACTTGGGCGACTTGAATCCTCACGAAGGGATCGGATTGCATGAATCAGGGCGAGACTTGTGCGCCTTTGGCGTGAGTCCCCGACGAGCCGCGCCCTTCCCCGGAGGTGTACTAGCCTTCGGCGTCGTCGCAGGGGACTAGGGGGCCACTTACCTCGCGGACGCCTGCACCATTCGTGCATTGCTGCCAAGGTATCGATAGGAACGACGCGGGTGATGGGCATGCGGTGGCAGCCGCGAGGGCATCCGCCACCGGGATGAGAGTTGTCGCCTTTGCGCGGTTTCCCCAAACATGGCGACCGATGCGCTGGATTCGCACTGTACCCATATTGCTGCTGTCGCCGTTGCTGCCGGGCTGCGCGTACCTCGGCACTGCCGGCACGCAGGCGGCGTATGCGGTCCGGCAGGCCGGTGCGCCGCGGCAGCGGGTCTACAAGCATATGCTCGGGCGCGAGACCTACTTCGTCTTCGGGCGGATTGAGCACAAGCCGTCGGCGGCGAACGGCCGGCTTGCGGTGCTGGCGATCTCCGATCGCTGGCAGACGAACGAGGTCGTGGACGTGAACTGGTTCTCCCGCGACGGCTCCTTCTACGGATTGAACCTGCCCGAGGGGGAATATCGCCTCCTCGTGGCCAGTGATGCCGACGGCGACGGGCATATCGATGTACGCGAGGTGCTGGGTGGTCGGCGGGTGAGCGTTGGGCCTGCGGCGGCACCCGACCGCGTGCTGGGCGACTGCGACATCGATCTGCGCCGCCGGGTCGCGCTGGGGACGACGGATTTTCGTGTGGCCATCCCCGCGCACGTGGATCCGACCGTGGCCGAGTCGGTGTTCTTCCCGAAGGGCACGCTGCGCACGCTGGACGATCCGATCTTCGCACAGCGGATGGCGACGTTGGGGCTGTACCGGCCCGCCGAGTTTCTGGAGCGGGCGCCGATGATGTTCTACGCGCTGGAGGAGGACGTGGGCTACAAGGTGCCGGTGGTGTTCGTGCACGGCATCGACGGAAGTCCGCGCGATTTCGCGCCGCTGCTCGAGCGCCTGGACCGGACGCGGTACAAGGCATGGTTTTTCTACTACCCGACGGGGCAGGACCTGTCCCATGTCGCGGCGATGTTCCACCGGGTGTTCCTGTCCGGGAAGGTGATACCGCTTGGCGAGATGCCGCTGGTGATCGTGGCGCACAGCATGGGTGGGGTGGTGGTGCGCGAGGCGATGAACCGTTGCACCGGACGGGCGGAGGAGGCGCACGTGGCGCAGTTGATCACGATCGCGAGCCCGCTCGGCGGGCATCCGGCGGCGCATCTTGCGAGGAACGCGCCGCTGGCCGTGCCGTCGTGGCGGGATCTCGATCCCGAGGGGGCTTTCATCGCAAATTTGTACCGGCGCGCGTTGCCCGCCGGCACCGAGTATCACCTCTTCTACACGAAGGGAGAAACGCCCCCGGTCTCCGGCGAGGCGCGCGACGACGGCGTGGTGCCCATTGCGAGCCAGCTGGTGCCTGCTGCGCGGCGAGAGGCGGCGGAGCAGATCGGCATCGCTGCCAGCCACACCGGCGTGCTGTGCGATCCGGCGGTAGTGGTGCACATCGTGGATCTGATCGGCAGCGTGAAGTCGCCATTTCCCGAGGACCACATGAGGGAGCTCCTGCGCGGCGGCTACGCGCTGCCGGACGGGAGCGACTGCACGCCACTCGAAGCCTACCTGATCCGGACGATCGGCCACTACATGGATGCGATGGCGGCGGGACGATTGAAGCCGCTCGACGTGAGCCAAGAGCACTTCGTCGATTACTGCAGAGGCAAGACGTCGGCTAGGTTTCCGGCGGAAACAGCGTGGACGAAGCTCTGTCGCGCGCTTCCGGATCGGGATGAGAATTGAGGGGCATCGCGCGCGGGATTCGGGTCGACAATGCGGTGATGCGGGGTTGGATGGTAGCAGATGCGCGATCACCTTAGATTCATCGCGAGCTTTCTGCGCAGGCCCCGTACGGTTGGAGCGGTTGTCCCAAGCTCGGAGAGACTGGCACACGAGGTTTTGCGCCATGCGGAGCTGGGAAGCGCCGACACCGTAATCGAGCTCGGCGCGGGCACCGGGGCGATCACCAAGGCCATCGTCGATCAGGTGCGCCCCGGCACGAAGGTGATTGTCGTGGAGCTAGACCCGAAGCACGCGGAGCTGCTCACCGGGCGTTTCCCTGAGGCGACCGTGTGCCACGATTCGGCGGAGAACCTGCGTGCGATTCTGCGGCGCAACGGCTGCCGGAAGGCGGATGTCATCGTGAGCAGCCTGCCGTGGGCGAGCCTGCCGGTGCTGGTGCGCGAGCGAATCCGGCGCGAGATTCTCGAGACACTGGCCGACGACGGGCGGCTGTGCGGCTTCGGCTATGTGCACGCGACCTGGCATCCGGCGGTGCGCGCGTTCCACGAGCGGCTGCGGAACAGCTTCGCCAGCGTCTACATCAGCCCGGTGGTGTGGGGAAATCTGCCACCGGCTTTCGCCTACAGCATGACCGGCCCGAGCTGAGCCGTGCGGATGCAGTTGCCGGCGTAGGGGCGGCGTCTTGCGCCGCCCGTTGGATGTTGCTGGGCAGCGAGTCGATTGCGGCGAACAGGGAGGCGACGGCGTGCCGTTTCCGGCCGCACGCATTATTGCCGAGGTGATGGGTAACCGAGCGAGTCGCTCGGGCAATGCATTCGGCCCGTTCCGGCATTGTGGCGCGGACCGACGCCGCCGAGCGTGGCGGGGCCATGCCATCCCCTGCATCCCCTGCAACGGCTCCGGCTGCCCCGGAATCCCGAATCACCCTCATCGACGCGCTGCGCGGCTCCGCGCTCGCCGGTCTGTTCTTCGTCCATTGTGTCGAACACTTCGAGCTCGCCCGCTACCCGCAGAACCAGTCGCCGCTGCTCAAGCAGCTCGACGGCTGGACCAACGACACGGCGTTCTTCCTCTTCAGCGGCAAGGCGTACGCGATCTTCGCGATGATGTTCGGCGTGAGCTTCATGCTCATCCTGCAGAGCTGGACGAAGAAGGGGATCGATGTGCGGACTCGTTTCCCGTGGCGACTGCTGATCCTCGGCGCGCTCGGTTACCTGAACGCGCTGGTCTACAGCGGCGACATCCTGCTCGTGTTGGCGATCCTCGGGCTGCCGCTCGTCTTCCTCTACCGGCTTCCGGACAAGGTGCTGGGCTGGCTCGCCGTGCTGTTCCTGTTGCAGATCCCGAACGCATGGGAGGCGCTGCGCTGCATCGTCCAGCCTGCCTATGCGCCGGCGGCGCCGTTGCACTGGAACCTCTACAACGAGGTGTGCCAGGCGCAGGCGGAGAGCTCGCTTCCGGATCTCCTGCGGCTGCTGGCCTGGAAGGGGCAGGGCGTGCGTCTGCTTTTCACCTACGAGACGGGCCGGTACACGCAGATGCTCGGACTCTTCCTCTGCGGACTGCTGATCGGGCGCCATCACCTGTTTGAAAACGCTACCGCCGCGCGGCGCCTCGCCTGGCGGGCGCTGATCCTCGGCATCGTCGGCTTCGCCTTGTTCCAGCCGCTGAAGAGCATGCTGGCCGACTGGGGCGTGACCGGGATGCGCGGATACTACGTGTCGACTTGGCTTGGCGCCTACTGCAACCTGGCGCAGATGGCGGTCTGGGTGGGCGGATTCGTCCTGCTGTACCTCGGCGGCTGGCGCCGGGCACTCGATTGGTTCGTGCCGCTGGGGCGGATGAGCCTCACGGCCTACGTCACGCAGGCGATGTTCTTCGTCCCGTTCTTCTACGGCTACGGGCTGGGGCTGTACCGGCACCTCGGGCAGTTCCACAGCGTGCTTTGCGGCCTCGCGTTCATCGTGGTGCAGACCGCAGTCGCCAAACTCTGGCTGCGCCATTTCCAGTACGGGCCGCTGGAGTGGCTCTGGCGCGCTGGCACGAACCGCACGTTCAGAACGCCGTTCCGGCGGCGGGCGCAGGTGGCAGCCGCCGTGCCTGAAGCTCCGGCCTCGGAGTTGGCCGGAGCTCGGGACTGACCGGGCGACGCGAGAAAGAAGACACTGTGTGCCGGGGCTGCGCGCGGAGCGCAGCCTTCTATCGGGACCAGTTCGCCGGCAGTGCCGCGAGACACATGGGCTGGTGGCGGACGTCGTTTTTGAGGAGCTCCGGACCTTCGGGGATGAAGCCGAGTGCGGCGTAGAAGCTCACGGCGTTGAGGCTGGCGTTGACGGTGATGGGCGCGACGAGATCGTCGGCTACCGCAGCGGTTCGGAGCAGCTGTCGCGCGATGCCACGGCCTTGGCGATCGGGCGCGACAAAGAGCAACGAGAGGTGGTTGTGCGCGTGGATGTGGAGCAGACCGACGATCCGCGGGCCGTCGACGGCGGCCCAGCTCGTGTAGTGCGTTCGGTGACGACGCAGGAGTGCGGCAGGCTGCGCGAAGCGGTGGAACATCGCGCGACCTTCTTCCGGCTGGTCGGGCGCGATGAAACGGTCGAACACGGCGCGCACCAGCGCACAGGCTTCGTCGGCTTCGTCGCGGCGGAGTGGGCGGCAAAGGATGGTGAATGCTGGAATCACGGATGCAGACGGATTGCGGAGAATGGGAACTGCTAATGAACGCTAATCCCCGCTGATTTGGAGTGATCGATGTGTCGGCTGCGGGAACGCCTGCAATCAGGGCTCAGACCGCAGCGCGTTGTGCTCGTCTGTTTGCATCAGCGTCGATCAGCGTGCATTAGCGGTTCCATTTTCCGGGGGTACAGCGGCTGGAGGTTTTCGCGGCGGGTCCATCCAGTCTGGCCGTTCGAAAACAGGAGCTGGTCCCAACCGAGGAAGGACTTTTGCCAGATGGCGATGGTGCCCGCGGCGAGCGGTTCGGGCTTCTGCTCGCCGGCCTCGGTGGGCACGCTGCGCAGCTCCGTGGTCTTCCAGACCAGGACGGCGTCGGGATGCGCGAGCGGTCCGTATTCGCGGAGTGCGGCCAGCCCGGAGGCGAGCGAAAGCACACCGGCGACGGCGAGGGCGGTCGCGGCCCAGTTCATCCAGCGGCGGCGCGGAAAGTGGCGCGCCACGAGGACCGCGGCGGCGGCGAGCGCCAGCAGGATGACGCCGGCGAGGACGAAGCGCTGCCACTCGGCGGGCGAGGCGTGGCGGGCGAACCCGGCTAGCCCCGCTCCGGTGGAGAGTGCGGCGAACTCGGGCTGGGTGAACTCGGCGCGCTCCAGACCGAGCGCGAGGTGCCAGCGGACGGACGCGTCGCGCGGGGCGGCGAGGAAGGCGACGCTCCACTGCGCGGCCGCCTCGGACCAGCGGTTCTGCTGGGCGATGGCGAGGCCGAGGTTGTGGCGGAGCTTCCAGTCGTCGGGTGTTACCGCGAGACCGGCACGCCAGGTCTGCTCGGCGTTGGCGAACTCGCCGGCGAGGTAGCGTTCCTCGGCGGCGCCGGCGGCCTCGGTGCGCGGCACGGCCACGAGCAGCGCGAACGCGACGAGCGGCAGCGGCCAGAGGGATGAGGGACGCAGCGGGGCGAAGAAGGACAGGCGGCGCAGGCGCGCCTTGCCGAGCGCCGTGGCGGCGCGGGCAGCCCAGTCGGCGGGCAACGCGGTCGAGCGACCGTAGAGATGGGCGTCGGCCTCGGTCCAGAGTCGCGACCACGCGGCGACGGAGTCGGCGCTCGCGTCGCGGAGCTCGCGCCAGACGGCTTCGGTGAACTGCTCGGGCGTGGGCGCGGCGCGGTCGGAGCCCCAGGCGCGCGCGGCGAGCTGCTGCCAGCGGCGGAGTGCCTCGGCGCGTGCGGCGGGTTCGGCGGTGGACTGCACGGCGGCGACGGCGCCGGGGAGGTCGGCGAGGGCGAGGCGTTGCTCGCGGCGCGGATCGGTGAGGCGGGCGCGGCGCCAGCCCAGCGCGAGCCAGAGGAGGAAGAGCGGCGCCAGGGGCGCGAGCAAGGCGCTCAGCGGGATCGCGGCCCAGGGGCGCGGCGCGGAGGCGTGGCCGGCGAGCGGCTCCATCGGCAGGTGGCCGGGCAGCTCGGGTGCCGGAGATTTGACGACGGGTGACGCCGAGGCGGTCCCGGTCGATGCGGTGTCGGGCGTGAATTGGAAGATCGGCGTGCTGCCGCCGGCGGCCGCGTTGCCCGCTGCGGGTTGCGAGGCGGCGGTGATGGTGACCTTCACTGCCTCGGCGCGGACGGTCTTGTAGGTGCCGGCGGCGGGATCGAAGTAGGAGTAGGCGACGGGGCCGAGGGTGTAGGTGCCGGGCTTGGTGGGCATGAGGACGATGTCCTCGGTGAGCGAGCCTTCGAAGAGGGTGCCGTCCCTGGTCTTGCGCTGGGTGTTCGGGGCGAAGGCGTGGAAATCCTTGGACGCCTCGCGGGCGGGCAGGCCGAGGCCGACGGGCCAGTTGCCGGTGCCTTCGAGGGAGAGTGTCCAGGTGATGGGTTCGCCGACGGCGGCGGTGGTCGGGACGACCTTGGAGGTGAAAGTGAATTGGCCGACGGCGCCCATGAAGCTCGCCGGGGCGGGAGCTGGGAGCGGTTTCACCTGCACGGTGGGCGCGGAGCTGGTGATGAGGAACTGCTCGGTGTTGGGACGCGGGTCGAAGAAGCTGAAGCCGCCGCCGGTGGCGAGGTCGATGGGCTGGCGGGCGACGGGCAGGGCGTGCGTACCGGGATCTCGGATGAAGGCGCGGGTCTTGGTGGAGATGCCGACACGGGCGTCGCCGCCGACGGTGGCGTTGATCATGTCGGGCTTCTGCGGCCAGGGCTCGAGGAAGAGGGCGGCGGGCGGTGTCCAGTCGAGCGGGCCGACGTTGGTGGGGTTGTAGCGGCGGGAGATGAGGAGCTGGTATTGGAGGTCGAATACCTGTCCGGCCCAGACGGTGGCGGGCTCGGCGGCGAGCCGGGAGCCGGCGACGCGCTCGATGGGGACGTTGCTGCGGCCGACGGTGGCCTCGCCGAGCTCGTAGGTGGCGGCGGCGACACGCAGTTTGCCGCTGTCGGTGTCTATCTCGAACTCGGGGATGACGATGCGGCCGGATGTCGCGGTCGGCATGGCCGGGTAGGCGAGGATGACGCGGCGCGAGGTCTTGAAGTTGATGATCGAGGTCTGGTTGCTGACCGAGGGGCGGCCGAACTGCAGGCCGTCCACGACGGGCAACTGGACTTCGTCGGAGGTCGGCGCGCAGTCCTCGAAGACGAGGTTGAGCTGGGATGTCTGGCCGCGGGCGAGGGAGCCGGCCGGCGGGTCCCAGGAGACGCTCTGGGCGAGGACGGCGGTGGCGGCGAAGCAGAGCGCGAGCGCGGCGGCGAGGGGGCGGCTGTAGGTCGTCCCTTCAGGGCGACCGGCTGGTGTTGCGCGGTGGACGGGTGTGGTTGCATAGCCGGCCGGTGCGGGCTGAAGCACCGCACTACGCGCAGGCGCTGCGGCAAGAGTCCGGTGGAGAATATCGAGGAGGAATCGCGTGAGGCGCGTCATCGGAAAATGGTGGTTACCAGTCCTTCTTGGGCTGGTTTGCGGGACGGGGCTCGTTGTCGTGGAGCAGCTCGAAGAGTTCGGCGGGGGAGTCCTTTTCGCGGACCTGGTCGAGTTTCTGGAGCGGGACGGCGAGCTCGGGGTGTTCCTGGCGCTCTTTGTCCTCGTCCTTGGCGCCGCCGAGCTTCTGCTTGTCCTGGTCCTGCTGGGGCTGCGGCTGCGCTTGGGACTGCTGCTGTTGCTCGGACTGCTGGCGCTGCTGCTCTTCCTGTTGCTTCTGCTCTTCGGACTTCTGCTCCTGCTGCTGGTCTTTTTGATCCTGTTGCTGGTCCTGCTTCTTGTCCTGGTTCTGCTGCTGCTGTTGCTCCTGTTTCTTCTCCTCCTGCTTCTGCTCGTCCTTCTTCTGGTCCTGCTGCTCGGGCGGGCGGAGCAATTCCTGGAGCTGGGAACGGAGTTCGGGCCAGTCCGCGGCCTTGGCATCGAGGGATTCGCCGCGGTCGACGGCGGCGAGTCCGTCCTGGACGATGCCGGGTTTCACGGGCTGGCCGGATTGGCGGATGGCCTGGCCGTCGGCGATGGTCTGGCGGGCGAGCTTCTCGCAGTCGGCCGCGGAGAGCGACGGCTGGGCGGCGAGTCGTTCGACGAGCTTCGGCAGCTCGCTCGGCGGTGGCTGGGCTGTGGGGGAAAGCTGGATCTGCGGGGTTTGCCCGGCGGATGGCTGGGCGAGGGTGGCGGCGGAGAGGTCGCGCGGGAGGATGCAGAGGAACGCACCGAGGAGCGCCGCGGCGGGGGCGGCGCCGCGGCGGCGGAAGTCGCGCGGCTTGGGGCTGACGGGGAACTCGTGCCAGTAGCTGAGCAGGAGCAGGAGGACGGCGGGGGCGAGGAACCACTGGAAGCGCTCGCCGAGGCGGATCGTTTTCCGCTCGTTGAGGGCGCCTTTCCGGCCGCGCTCGACGGTCTGCTGGAGCAGGGCGGGGAGGGCGAGCCAGCCGGACGCCTCGGCGTAGGCGCCGCCGCTGGCGGAGGCGAGCTGCTTGAGCGTGGTCGGGTTGAGCTTCGACATGACGACGGCGCCGCGCTCGTCCTTCACGAAACCGCCGTCCTTGGCGGGTATCATGGAACCGGACTCGGTTCCGACGCCGAGCGCGAGCACGCGGATGCCGCGGGCGGTGAGCTTTTCGAGCTGGGCGCGCCAGTCCTCGGTGAGCGCTTCGCCGTCGCTGAGAACGATGAGGTAGCGGTCGGCGCCCGCCTCGTTGGAGAAGGAGTCGAGGGCGGTCTTGAGCAGCTTGGCGTAGTCGGTGCCGCCCTCGGGCAGGTAGTCGGGGTTGAGTGCCGGGAGAAACTCGCGGAGCACCTCGTAGTCGGGGCTGAGCGGGCATTGGAGAAACGCGGTGCCCGAGAAGACGAGGAGGCCGACGCGCTCGCCCTTGAGACGGTCGAGCAGGCTCTCGACGAGCAGGCGCGAGCGTTCGAGGCGCGTGGGCTTCACGTCGGCGGCGAGCATGCTGCGGGAGAGGTCGAGGGCGATGAGGACCTCGCGCGACTGGTCGAAGACGCGTTCCTCGATCTTGCCCCACTGCGGGCGGGCGAGGGCGACGACGAGCAGCATCAGTCCCAGCCAGAGCCGCCAGCGGCGCGGGTGCTTCGCGCCGAAACGGCTCGGGGCGAGCCCGCCCGGTCCTGCCCAGAGCCGGCGGATACTCGGCCAGGACTCGGCGTCGGCCGCGAGGCGGCGCGCGCGATCCGCCACGGCGAGCGCGAGCGGCACGAGGAGCAGCCAGAGGAGATGGGGATGGGCGAAGGTCATCCGAATTGCGGAATGCGGATTGAGGAATGCGGATTGGCCTTGGCGCGGGCGGGACGGCTCATGGGGAAACCTCCGTGACGGAATCCGACGGGGCGGGCTGAAGCGCCGCCCCACGACGGACGAACGGCCAGCGGACGATCAACGCGGCGGCGGCGAAGAGCAGCGCGGCGGGGACGGCGAACCACGCGTAGAGCTCCTCGGTGAGCAGGTAGGATTTCGCCTGAAACTCGATCTTCTGCGCGCGGTCGATCGCCTTGAAGGCGCTCTCGATCGTGCCGGTATCCGTGGCGCGGAAGAACTCGGCGCCGGTCTCGCGGGCGACGGCCTGGAGCGTGCGCTCGTCGGTCTCCGTCCATTGGCGGTCGTAGCCGAGCTTGCGGCCGTTGCGGTCGATGACGGGGAACGGCACCAGACCGGTACGGCCGGCGCCGATGGTGTAGACGGGGATGCCGCGGCCCTTCGCGATGGCGGCGGACTGGAGCGGGGTGACCGCGCCCTTGTTGGTCACGCCGTCGGTGAGGAGGACGACGAAGGCGCCGAGGCGTTTGCCGGCCTGCTCGCGTTTGGCCTGTTCGAGCCGCGTGAGGGCGACGCCGAGACCATCGCCGATGGCGGTGCCGTCCTCGATGAGTCCGACCTTCAGCCGCTCGGTCTGGCGGCGGAGCCAGTCGTGGTCGAAGGTGAGGGGCGAGAGCGTGTATGCGCGGCCGGCGAAGACGACGAGGCCGATGCGGTCGTTGGGGCGGCGCTGGATGAAGGCGTCGAGGACCGGGCGGAGGGCGTCGAGGCGATTCATGCGGCGGCCGGCGCGCTCGTAGTCCTCGGAGAGCATCGAGCCGGATACGTCGATGGCGAGGACGAGGTCGTAGCCCTCCTTGCGCTCCTCCTGCCGCTGCTGGACGAACTGCGGTCGAGCCAACGCGACGACGAGCAGCACCAGCGCCGCGGCGGCGAGCGCCATCGGCCAGCGACCGACGACGAGGTGGCTGCCGTGCTGCCAGGCGCCGGCGTTGGGGACTACGAGGACATCGGTGCCGCGGCGCGAACGCAGCCACCACAGCAGGGGCAACGCGAGGAGCGCGCAGAGCCAGAGCGGGGACTGGAAGGTGAAGTCCGGCATCGGTCAGAGAAGAACGGACACGGAGTTCGGAAGGCGACAGAAGGGAACGAAGGGAAGGAAGCGGGGAGCGGAGGAAACGTAGGTCGTCCCTTCAGGGCGACCGGCTGGCGCGATGCATGGGGATGGTGCGAGCGCGGAGCCGGCCGGTGCGGGCTGAAGTTTACCCGCCTTCGGCGGCGCCGGAGGCGACCAGGGCGCCGCACCACGCGCAGGCGTACGAGCTTGGCTCGCCCTTTGTTCGCTTCGTTGCCTTCTGTGGAGTCTGGATGTCGTTCTCATGCGGCCATGCGGGCGCGGAAGTAGCGGACGACGGCGTCGAGCAGGTCGTCCTGGGTGCTCACGACGAGGCGGGAGAGCGGGTCGGGCTGGAGCTGGCGCAGCGCCTCATCGCGCTCCTGGCGCCAGGCGGCGTGGCGCTCGCGCTCGGCGGCGCTGCGCGGATCGAGGACGACGACTCGGCCGGCGAGCGGATCGTAGGCGCCGAAAGGGGCGGAGTCGGGCAACTCGCGGTCCCACGGATCGTCGACGCGGAAACACATGGGCTGGTAACGGCGGCGGATCACGGCCCAGCCGTCGGGAGCGGGGCGCGGCGGGAAGTCGCCGAGCCAGAGCAGGATGCTGTGGCGCGGGGCGGCGCGGGCGATGAGCTCCCACGGGATCGGAGACTCGTTGCGGGCGCCGAGCGCCGGCGCGGGGCGGCCGAGGAGACCGGCGGCCATATTCATGATCTGGCCACGGCCGCGCACGGGCTGGACGAGCCGGTGGCCGTTGGGTGCGACATGGACGAGGCCGACGCGGTCGCGGTTGGCGGCGCCGAGGAGGGCGATGAGGCCGGCGAGCTCGAGGAGCGCCTCGCGCTTGGTGCGGCCGGCGGAGCCGAACTGGAGCGAGGGCGAGTCCTCGAAGAGGATCAGGACGGTGACCTCGCGCTCCTCGACGAACTTCTTGCGGTAGGGCTCGCCGAGGCGCGCGGTGACGTTCCAGTCGATGTCGCGGACGTCGTCGCCGAACTCGTATTTCACGACCTGGTCGAACTCCATGCCGCGCCCGCGAAAGGTGGAGCGGTACTCGCCGCTGAGAACGGTCTCGACCGCATGCTTCACGCGCCACTCCAGGCGCCGCAGCGCCGCGAACGATTGCGGATTGCGGAGGGCGGAGGGCGGAGATGGAGTGAGGTTGGGCATGGATCCTTTGCCACTAAGTTTGCTCCCGGCTCGTCGAAGCAAAATCAAGTAGCGCCACGAGTATTTCTGGATAGCGATCCATCTCCTCTGAGATTTTTACTGTTCCTAGGGGAGTCAGGACGCCGATAGCATCGATCCATCTTTCGATGCGAGTGTGATAGATCTGAATGATCTGGTCGGAGGTGAAGCGTGCCTCTCTGTACGCTTTACCGATTCCAAGTTCGTTCTTGAAAAACCGGAAGTTTCGGAAAACGAGCACCTGGTTTTCAGTGTCGACCGTGATCGATGAAATGCGCCTCCGTGCGCTTTCGTTCAGAAGGTATGCAGTCGGTATTCCGAGCATTGTCGCGATACCAAGGGACACTGCAGAGTTTCCCCACCGTCCATCGGCAGCAAAAGAGACAGCAACACCCAAGAGGAATAACGTACAGCTAACTCTAGAGGTGTTTCCCAGAAGCGTGGGAAATTTATGACCGTGAAATGTGTACTCTTCCGGTTTCATGGTCCCGTGCTCATTCCATTGCGGAGTTGCCTTCGGGGAGCTCCCTCACGCCGCTGGGACCGGGACGGACTTGAGGAGGTCGCGGATGATGGCGTCGGGGGTGAGGCCATCGGCCACGGCTTCGTTGGTGAGCCCGCAGCGGTGGCGGTGGCTGTCGGGGGGGAGGTGCAGCGCGAG
>CAZXHR010000076.1:0-19201 GCA_964640465.1 uncultured Opitutaceae bacterium | reverse complement strand
GAGGCGCTGGGGACGGCGGAGGCGCCGCAGACGCAGACCTTGCCCATCGGGCGGGCGACGAGGGCGGCGTGGGAGGAGACGCCGCCGCGGGCGGTGATGATGCCTTCGGCGGCGATCATGCCGCGGAGGTCCTCTGGGGAGGTCTCGGTTCGGGCGAGGAGAACCTTCTCGCCGCGGGCGGCGGCTGCCTCGGCGCGGTCGGCATTGAAGTAGATGCGGCCGGTGGCGGCGCCGGGGCCGGCGGGCAGGCCCTTGGCGATGACGGCGGCCTTCTTCACCTCGGCGGTGTCGAATTTGGGGGCGAGGAGCTGGTCGAGCTGGTCGGCGGGGTTGCGGAGGATGGCCGTCTGCCAGTCGATGAGTTTCTCGCGCACCATATCGATGGAGAATTTGAGCGCGGCGGCTGCGGTGCGCTTGCCGTTGCGGGTCTGGAGCATGAAGAGCTTGCCGTCCTGGATGGTGAACTCGATGTCCTGCACGTCGGTGAAGTGCTTCTCAAGGATGGAGCGGACGCGGAGGAGCTCGGCGTAGGACTTCGGGAGGTGCTCCTTCAGGCGGGCGACGGGCTCGGGTGTGCGGACTCCGGCGACGACGTCCTCGCCCTGGGCGTTGATGAGGAACTCGCCGTAGAACTCGTTGGTGCCGTTGGCGGGGTTGCGGGTGAAGGCGACGCCGGAGCCGGAGTTGTCGCCGGTGTTGCCGAAGACCATGGCCTGGACGTTGACGGCGGTGCCCCAGTCGGAGGGGATGTTGTACTTCTGGCGGTAGACGATGGCGCGGTCGTTCATCCAGGAACCGAAGACGGCGCCGGCGGCTCCGCGGAGCTGGTCCCACGGGTCGTTGGGGAAGGCCTGGCCGGTGCGTTCGAGCACGAGGGCCTTGAAGCGGCGGACGAGCTCCTTCTGGTCGTCGGCGGTGAGCTTGGAGTCCTCGATGTCGGCGTGGTAGCGCTCGTGCTTGAGGGCGTGGATGACGGTCTCGAACGGCTCGTCGTCCTCGTCCTCGCGCTTCTGGACGCCGAGGACCACATCGCCGTACATCTGGATGAAGCGGCGGTAGCAGTCCCAGGCGAAGCGGGGGTTGTTGGTGGTGTTCTCGAGGGCGACGACGGTCTGGTCGTTGAGGCCGAGGTTGAGAATGGTATCCATCATCCCGGGCATGGATTCGCGGGCGCCGGAGCGGACGGAGACCAGCAGTGGCATGCCGGAGGTGGCGCCGAACTTTGTGCCCATGATGCGCTCGATGTTGGCGAGGCCGGTCTCCATCTGGGCCTGGAGCTCCTTGGGGTAGGTGCGCTTGTTGGCGTAGTAGTAGGTGCAGACTTCGGTGGTGATAGTGAATCCGGGCGGCACGGGCAGGCCGATGCGGGTCATCTCGTGGAGGTTGGCGCCCTTGCCGCCGAGCAGGGGCTTCATGGAGCCGTCGCCGTCGGCCTTGCCGGCGCCGAAGAGGTAGACGTGCTTCGGGGTCTTGCCCGGGGTGGGGCGACGGGAGGTGCCAGACTTCTTCGACGCGGCCGGGGCCTTCTTGGCGGCGGGTTTCTTCGATTTGGTTTTCGCAGGCATCGTGGATTAGGGTTGAGGACGATGGAAACTTTCGGCCGGGGTGCGGCCGAGACTGCGTGGGGGATGAAGCGGGACCGTTATTCCGCAGAGGTGTTGTAGTGTCAACGACGCGCAGGGCGATGCATGCGGCGGCGGGGCGGGTAGAAGCGGCGTTGCTGCGGGCGTGGCGCGGAATGCGGTCGGGCTGATCCCAATTTCGGCAGACGACAGAAGGAAACGAAGGAAACAAAGATACGCGGACATAGGGAGAACGGTGTTCGTGTGACTCAGGTTCTGTGCTCACTTGTCGGGTGAAAGCTGCTGTTTAGCGCAGGCACCCAACTCCTCTATCCTTCGTTCTCTTCGTTGCCTTCTGTCGGTTCCAACTGCGGTTTCTAGGATGAAGCGCGGAGGTGCGCCCCGCGGGATTGCGCGGGCGGCGGATTGTTTCCAGCGTGGCGGGGTGGAACCGAACGACCTCTACCAGGAGATCATCCTCGATCACTCCCGGCACCCGCGCCATCGCGGCGCGTGCCCGGGGGCGACCCATGGCGCGCAGGCGGAGAATCCGAACTGCGGCGACGAGGTCGCGGTGCACCTGCGGCTCTCGCCGGAGGGCCGGGTGGAGGAGGCGACGTTCACCGGGCAGGGCTGCGCGCTCAGCCAGGCATCGGCTTCACTGCTGACGGCGAAGGTCCGCGGGCTCACGGCGGCGGAGGCGTGCGCCACTGCGCGGCAGGTTGAGCGGCTTTTCGGCGGCGCGGCTCTTACGGAGGCGGAGCTGGACGGGCTCGGCGACCTGCGGGCGCTGGAGGGTGCGGCGCAGTTTCCCCAGCGGGTGCGCTGCGCGACGCTGGCGTGGCATGCGCTTGAGCAGGCGCTTGCGCCGAAATCCGCCGGGGCAGGCGGACTTCAGCCGACTTGACCCGGCGAGGGAACGATTCCTGATCTCCTGCGGTGCCCTTTGCTCCTCAAACTCCCGTGGAAGAATCCGATGCGCTCGAGCCGGTGGCTACGCGAGCAGGCGAGAAGACCATGGGTTTTCTGGAGCACCTGGAGGAGCTGCGCTGGACTCTGGTAAAATGCGCGATCGTGGTCGTCGGCTTCGCGGTACTCTCCGGCGTGTTCCTGACGGAGGTGCGGCATTTCCTCGAATGGCCGTGGGTGCGTGCGCTGGCGGGGTATCCGGAGCTCGGGCTCCATCTGCGCACGGACACCCCGATGGAAGTCTACGGAGTGATGGTGCAGATCTGCGTGACGCCGGCGCTGGTGGCGTCGGCGCCGTTCATCCTGTTTTTCGTCGGGCAATTCGTCTCGCCGGCGCTCACGGCGAAGGAGAAACGCGTGGTGCGGCCCGGGGTGAGCGCGGGAGTGGTGCTGTTCCTGATGGGGGCCGGCTTCAGTTTTCTGCTGCTGGTGCCGGCCTCGATCCGGATCGCCATCGAGGCGAACCAGTGGATGGGGTACGCGATGATCTGGACGGTGGGGTCCTACTACAGCCTGATGACGTGGCTGGTGGTCGGCATGGGTGCGGTTTTCGAGTTCCCTCTGGTGGTGTTGGCGCTCACGTACCTCGGTATCGTGAGCGTGGCGGCGTTCCGGCGGTCGCGGCGGCTGGTGATCGTGATCTGCTTCATCGTGGCGGCGGTGATCACGCCGACTCCCGACCCGATCACGCAGACGCTGGTCGCCATTCCGTTGCTTGCATTGTTTGAGATCGCGTTGCTGGTGGGCGCCATCGTCGAGCGGCGCCGCGCGAAGGCGGAGAAGGCCGAGGCGTTCGACTGGCGCAAGACCTACGGGGAGTGAGATGGCCGGGCTGGGGGAAGGCTCGGGCTGGAGGCTGGAACGGATGGATGGGAAGAATGGGAGGTAGGGGAATAATGGGCGTGGACTGAACGAACATGGCTGGCGGCTGGGCGCTACAAGGCAGCGCTCCTGCGAGCGGCTCCACAAACGAAGGGGGCGGTCGCTACTCAGGCGTGCGGGCTGAGCAGGCCGAGCTCGTGGGCGCGCAGCGCGGCTTGGGTGCGATCGAGCGCGCCGAGTTTGCAGAGCACCTGCGTCATGTGGTTCTTCACCGTGCCCTCGGTCAGGCCGAGCTTGGAGGCGATCTCCTTGTTCGAGAGGCCCTCGCAGAGCGCCTTCAGCACGTCGAGCTCGCGGGTCGAGAGCGGCTCGGCCAACTGCCGGACCGGCGCGGCGGCCTCCTTGCGCGAGAGTCGGTTGAACTCGGTCATGAGCTTGGCGGCGACGGTCGGCTCCAACGGGCTGCCGCCGGCGACGACGGTGCGGATCGCTTCGACGAGTTTCTCCGAGGGCGAGGCCTTCAGGATGTAGCCGGCGGCGCCGGCCTGGATGGCGGCGAGCACCTCCTCGTCCTCCTCGAAGGTGGTCAGGACGAGGACACGCGTCTCGGGAAGCTGGGCGCGCAGGCGGCGGGTGGCCTCGACGCCGCCCATGACCGGCATCCGCAGATCCATGAGCACGACATCGGGGCGGAGCTCCTTGGCGGCGGCGAGGGCCTCGACGCCGTCGGACGCCTCGCCGACGATCTCCAACTGCGGGTTGATCCGGAGCAGGGTGCCGAGCGCCTCGCGGAAGAGCACTTGGTCGTCGGCAAGGAGAACGCGGATTCGTTTCATGGTGACGGAATCTCGGCACGGAGCAGGAAGCCGCCCTCGGGGCGGTTGGCGGCGTGGAGGCGGCCGCCGATGGCTTCGAGCCGCTCGCGCAGGCCGGTCAGCCCGAAGCCGCCGGCTGAGCCGCCCGAGCCGCAGCCGTCGTCCTCGATCTCGAGGCCGGTGCCCGAGGCATCGTAGCGGAGCGTGACACGGACCTGCTTGGTGCCGGCGTGCTTGCGGACGTTGGTGAGCCCCTCCTGCGCGGTGCGGAAGAGGGCGTCGACCGCGGCGGGCGGGAGCGGGCGGGGCTCGCCGTGGATGTGGAAACGCGCCGCCAGCCCGCTCTCGGAGACGAGGCCGGCGAGGGAGTCGCGCAGGTCCGGCGGCGGTGCATCCGAGCGCAGGGTACGCACTGAGCGGCGCACCTCGTCGAGCGCCTCGCGGCTCTGGCGCTCGGCTCTCGCGATGGTGGCGGCGGCCTGCGACGGGTCGGTCGGCATGAGGGTGCGGGCGGCCTCGAGCTGGACGGCGATGGTGGTGAGGTAGTGGCCGAGGCCGTCGTGGATGTCGCGGGCGATGCGGTTGCGCTCGCTCAGGGCGGCATGGGCGCGGTCGCGTTCGGCGCCGGCGCGCAGGCGGGCGTTGGCCTCCTCGAGTTCCTTGGCGAGACGGTCGGTTTCCACCTGCGCGTGGATGGCCTGTCGGGTGATGTGGGTGAAGACGACGGTGAACAGGCAGGCGACGCCGTAGGAGAGCGAAGTGCGGAGGGCCTGGTCGAGCGTGTTGCCGGCAGCGAGAAGCTCCGCGAGGTTGAGCGCCATGAATGCGGTGCTGGCAAGGACTGCGCCCGGCCAGCGCAGCCAGTAGGTGGCGTGGCTGATCACCGGCATCGCGATGAGCCAGAGCGTCCAGTGGGGGATCGGCAGCAGGGTGAGGGCGTGGAAGATTCCCAACTGCACCACCAGATAGCCGAGCAACAGCGGCCGTGGCATGGTACCGCGGCAGCCGATCAGGATCGACAGGACGAAGGTGATCGCGGTGCCGGCATAGAAACCAAGCGCGGGCAGCGTGTACGGCGCGAAGCCGGGGTCGAAGATCGTACCACCCCAGACCGCGAGGTACAGGAGCGCGATGATGGTGTAGGTGGGGCCGCGTTTCATTTCGACGCCGTCAGGTTTACGCGAACGGCGTAGCGGTCCGCCAGCGCGTAGTGCCCGGCCAACGAGCCGACCTCGGGCCGGTGCGGGGTCACTCGGATGTCGCCGGCGGTGCGGTCCCAGCGGATGCGGAAGTCGGCGGTGCCGTCGGAGTCGTAGTCGATTTCCTCGTCGAGGAGGGCAGGCACATCGGCCTTCCGGCTCCAGGCGACCTGGACGAAGCCCTCGCGGGGGCGGCCGACGAGGCTTTCGAAGACGGGCTGGTGGATGCTGGTGGCGTAGGCGCCGTGCTCGACGCGGGCGGCGACGGGGCCTCCGGTGATGTGCGGGGCGATGGTCAGGCCGGAGGCGCCCATGAGCCCGCGGGCGATGGGATAGAGGTTGGCGAAGGCGACGACGACCAGCGGGATGAAGGCGAAGGCGACGAGATAGACGAGGAGGGCGCGGAGGGTTTTCATGGTGTTGTCCTCGGGGAGGTTCAGATGAGGCTTCCGGTTGTCGCCAGTTTCACGAGGCGCAGGATCGCGCCGATCATCATGCCGCTGCCCATGGCGACGAGCAGGAGCATGGCGGGGTAGAGGAAGAGCACGCGCGCCAGGCGTGGGCTGGCGCGGAACCGGGTGCCGCGGAGGTGGTAGCCGATCGCCTTCTTCGGGCAGGAGTCGATGCAGCGGCCGCACTTGGTACAGGTCGAGAGCGCGCGGCCCTCGGCCACGCTCTCGGGAGTGATCGAGAGCGTGGGACAGGACTTCACGCAGAGGTTGCAGTGCGTGCAGGCGTCGCGGTCGACGGCGATGCGGTGGAGGTTGGCGAAGTTGGTCCAGCCCTGGAACGCGCCCATCGGGCAGAGCAGGGCGCATTGCGTGCGCTTCTTGGTGAGCAGCGGCAGCACGATCACCAGCCCGACGAAGAGCGCGACGAAGATGAACGTCTGAAAGAGGATCTTCACGGAGGTGATCGCCTCGAACTCGGTGATGGATTTGAACGGGCAGAGCCACTGGCAGTACGTCGGCGAGAGCGTGGCCGCGGAGGTGAGCACGACGGCGATCAGCACGGCGAGCGGCACGTAGGTCCAGCGACGGTCGATGGACTTGAGGAACGGCTTGCGGGCGATGCGCGAGCAGGCTTCGTCGAGTCCGCCGTAGAAGCAGACCCACGAGCACCAGCCGCGGCCGATGGCCAGCGAGACGGTTATCCAGATTACCAACATGGTGCCGATGCTGGCGAAGCCCTCGACCAGCGAGCCGGGGAAGATGATCGTCTTCTTCAGCGCGGCCGGGATGAGGATCGAGGGGATGACCATGTGGCAGAACGGCGTCTTGCCGTCGATGGCGTTGCCGGCGGTGACGGCGATGTTGCCGCGCACCTCCAGCAGGTTGGGCATGAACGTGAGCACGAAGCTCAGCGCCATCGCGATGAACAGGCCGGCGCGGATGCGGTCGGTGCGCCCGGTGCGGATCATCGCGAGGAACGCGGCGTTCAGGGCTCCCCAGACGCCCAGCGTGGCGAGCTTCTCGACCGGCGCCATGCGGGCGATGTGCTCGGGGCCGCCCGACATCAGCAGGGCGGTGAGCAGGAGCATCGGCAGGCACACGGCGATGCTGCCGAGCCAGCCGAAGGAGAGGGACGGGCCGGCCAGGCGGCAGCCGGCGGGCGAGGGGGCGACGGAGGGGGCGGTATTCATGACATGAGGAAGACGGAGAGCAGGTGGAACGAGCCGGTGTAGAGGAAGAAGAGGCCGACGAGGATTCCCGCGAAGGCGGCGACATGTCCCGCGCCCTGCAGCCGGGAGAAGCCGCCGACGAACGGGATGGGCACGAAGAACAGGGCCGTGGCCGCAAAGAAGGAGAGGAAGAACACGAGCGTGCCGCCGAGGCTTCCCGCCAGGCCGCCCCGCGTGAGTGCGACGACGAAGGGTGGGCAGAGGTTGAGCCCGGAGATCAGCCCGAGCGCGGCGGGGAGCAACCACGGGCAGCGCGAGAGGGCACCGCGGAGTTTCCACGGGGAGACGAGGCAGGCCGAGTGGGCGGCGGCGGGCGCGGCGGGCTTTCGGGCGGTGTTGCGGGGGAAAGTCAGGAGGCCGTGGGCCAGCATCAGCCCGCCCAGCGCTACGCTCACCGCGCCCTTGAACGCCGGGTTGCCCTGGACGCTCAGCGGGAGCGAGCGCGCGCCCAGCCAGACGACGATGCCGAAGACGAGGTAGCCGGCCAGCCGTCCGCCCAAGTACTCCGCCATGAGAAATCCGTGACGCCGCACGCCGCCCCGCGCGCCGACCAGAAGCGGCAGCAGCACCGGGGCGCAACTGGCCAGGCAGGTGATCCCGCTGGAGAGCCCGAGCAGGAAGCCTTCGGCCATGAGAGACGTCGCGTTCACGAAGCACAGACGAACTCCCCGGGCACCGCGTGGCAATCGGGCGAAAGTCATGGGGTCATGCCGCGGGGCATGACCTAGCCCGGAGGGGCGAAAACGGGACGCCGCGGGGAACTATGCTGCGGCCAGGCTCTGGCGGAGCACGGCGATGTAGGAACGCAGGAGCTCCGACGAGTTGTTCTTCAGCCACACGGCGTGGAGCGTGAACGGCTCGCAGTCGGTCTCTACGAGGCGGATGCCCTTCTGCCCGCTGCGCGCGAACGAGGCGAGGGTGGGGCACACGCCCTCGCCGGCGGCGACGAGCGTGAGGATGCCGTCCATCGTCGGCGCTGTCGGGCCGAACTTAGGGGTGAACTCCGCGTTGCGGCAGATCTGGACGACGAGTTCGCGGAAGCCCGGGGCCTGACGCGGGCTGAGCAGCACCCAGCGCTCGTCGCGAAGCTCGTTGAGGGCGATCGTGCGGCGGCGGGCGAGGGGATGGTTCTCCGGCAGCGCCGCCATCACGGCCGGGCTGGCCACATGGAGCAGCTCCAGCCCGCGGCGGGCGCCGATGAATACCTCGGGCAGGAAGGCGAGGTCGATGCGGCCGTCGCGCAGCGCCGCCAGCTGGTCGCCCAGCGGCAGATCGACGAAGTTGATCTGTGCGGTCGTCCGCTCGCGCTGCCGCAGTTCGCTCACGGCCTGGGCCAACGGATCGAGCGGGAGCCGCCAGTCCGTGCCGATGTTGAGCGCGTCGCCGCCGCGCCCGGCGCGCTGGGTGGCGGCGACGAGATTGGCGAGGCGCTGAAGCAGGTCGGGCAGCTCGCGCTGGAGGTGGCGGCCTGCGGGCGTGAGTTGGACCTTGCCGTGGGTGCGGCTGAACAGCGCCACGCCGAGCTCCGCCTCCAGATCGCGGATCTGCCGGCTCAGCGGCGGCTGGGCGATGCGGAGCCGTTCGGCGGCGCGGCTGAAGTTGAGCGTCTCCGCGACGGCTTGGAAGTAGCGCAGGTGTCGGAGTTCCATGCGGGAGTGGGCAACGGTGGCGTGGTGCACGCGCTTTGGCGAGAGCGGAGCGGAAGGTGGCGCCGGGCTATTCCCGGAAGGTATCGCCGCGGGTCCAAGGAAGTATTTTTCGTTCGGCCACGATCCCTCTATACTCTGCGCCGATGAATCCCGCCTTCCGGACCTGTCTCCGGTCAGTTGTCTGTAGCCTGTTGCTGGTGCTCGGTCTCAGCGTTGCCGCGCAGCAAACGCCGCGTCCGCGCACGATCGCGGTCGTGCGCGACGAGTCCTCGTGGTTGGCCACGCCGCTCGAGGCGAAGGTGCGCCGCAGCCTCGAGGAGATGGCGGCCGGCCGGATGGAGGTCGCGTTCCGCGAAACCGCGTCGGCTGAAACGGTGCCGGATGCCGCGGCCTTGCGCGCGCAACTTGCCGCGGCGCTGGCCGATCCCGATGTCGACTACGTGCTCGTGCTCGGCGCTCGTGCGGCGCTCGCCGCCGCCGATCCCGCGCTGCCGCTGGGCAAGCCGGTGCTCGGTGCCGCCATCGTCGATCCGACGCTGGCGCCGCTGCCGCTCGACGCCGAGGGCCGGCCGACGAAGGCCAACTTCGCCATCGTCACCTTGGCCGCGGACTCGGGCGAGATGCTGCGGCGGCTGCGGGAAACGGTGCCGTTCTCCGGCATCCAGGTTTTGGTGGACGACCATTTTGCCGTCTCCCCGGCGGTCCTTGAGGACTGGCGCGGACGGCTCGCCCGCGAACTCGGCGCCGAGGTGCGCCTTGTGCCGCTGAGTGCGACGGCGGCGCCGACGCTCGCCGCGCTCGATCCGGCGCAGAAGGCCGTGTTTCTGCTCCCGGCGGTGCGCCAGAGCGAAGCCGAGCACGCGGCGCTGTTGGCCGGATTGATCGAACGCCGCCTGCAGGTGTTGTCCTTTGTCGGCCGGCCGGAGGTCGAGGCTGGCGCGCTCGCCGGCATGTTGCCCGAGAGCGGCGCCCAGCTCGCGCGCCGCGTGGCGCTCGTCTTCGATCAGCTCGAAACCGGTTCACCCGCGGCCAGCCTCACGCTGAGGCTCCCGCTCCAGCCGGCGCTGTGCTTCAATGAAACCACGGCCACCGCGGTCGGGTTCTCACCGAAGTTCGGCGCGCTGCACGAGGCGACGCTCGTCAGCCCCTACGCGCCGGGCGGCGGCAAACCGCTGAGCTTTCGCGACGCCATCGCGACTGCGCTTGAGCGCAACTACGCGCTGCGCGCGCGGCAGGCCGGCACCGAGGCGTCGCGGCAGGATGTGAAGGCCGCCGCCGGCCAGCTGCAGCCTCAGCTCGCCGCGCTCTCGACCTACCAGCGCATCGACCTTGACCGCGCTCAGGCTTCCGGCGGCATCTACCAGGAGAAGACGTGGTTCGCCGGCGTGGCCGCGAGCCAGACCATCTTCGACGACGAGGTCGTCGCCCGCATGCGCATGGCCCGTGCCGCGCTCAAGGCGGCCAACGCCGTCGAGCGTGCCCAACGGCTCGACACGGCGGTCGCTGCCGCGCAGGCCTATCTCCAGCTTCTCTCCGCGCGCGCCGCGTTGCGCGTGACCGAGCAGAACGCCCGTGCGACCGACAAGCACCTGGAACTGGCGGACCTCCGCCAGCGCGTCGGCACCTCCGGCCCGGAGGACATCTACCGCTTCGAGTCGCTCGCGGCGCAGCAGCGCTCCGAGGTGATCGCGGCGCGCATGCAGGTCGAGCGGGCGCGGACGAACCTGAACCGCGTGCTCGGTGTCGACGCCGCATCGCAGTGGGAGCCGGGCGACGTCTCGCTGGACGATCCGGCGTTCGCCTCGATCACCGCGCCGATGGCGACGTTCGTCGACGAGCGGGAACGGTTTGCGCGGCTCCAGAACTACCTTACCGCCTACGCGGCCGGGCACTCGCCCGACATCGAGGCGGCGGAGCACGGCGTGAGCGCGTTGCGGCTTTCCGCCGACCAGAAACAGCGGCGCTCGTACGTGCCGAAGATCGCCGCCACGGCGAACTTCGGCCGGCTCTACGAGCTCGACTACGGCGGGCCCACGCTCACCGAGCAGCTCATGCGCGCCGGGCTGCCGGTCCATCCGGTCGACCTCAACCGCACCGTCTGGACGGTGGGCTTGCAGGCGACCGTGCCGCTCTACACCGGCGGCAGCCTGACCGCCGACACGCGCAAGGCCCGCGCGCAGCTCCGCCAGGCCGAGTTCACCCGCGACGGCGCCCGCGAGGCTGTGGTCGCCGCGACGCAGGCCGGCCTGTTCTCCATCGAGAGCAGCTACAGCAACATCGCGCTGTCCCGCACCGCCGCCGCCCTGGCCGCGCGCAACCTCGAGGTCGTCCGCCGCAAGTACGAGGAGGGCACCGTGTCGATCGTCACGCTGCTGGAGGCGCAGAACGCCGCCTTCGCCCAGCGGCAGGCCGCTGACGTGGCCGTGTACCGTTTCCTCGGCGACGTCGTCGCCGTCCAGCGCCTCTGCGGCCGGATGGAGGCGCTCGCCACGCCGGAGGAGAACGCCGCCTGGCTTGCCGAGATCGAGGCCGCCTTGTCCAACCGCTAACCTTTCGCCGCCATCCATGAACTTCCGTCGCACCATCCCGTTCGCCCTCGCCCTGCCGCTGCTCTTCGCCGCCTGCCGCGACAAGCACGCCGCCGCGCCGCTTGCCTACAACGTCCGCTACGTCGTCGCGCAGCCGCTGGCCGCCACGCCGCAGGAGCCGGGCCCGTCGTTCCTCGGCGTGATCCGCGGCGACACCGAGACCAGCCTGAGCTTCAAGGTCAACGGCCAGATCGCCCGCATCGGCCCCGAGGGTGGCACCGAAGATTGGAAACAGGGCGAGAGTGTCGCCGCCGGCGCGGTGCTCGCGCAGATCGACACGGCGAACTTCGTCAACGCCGTGGCCGCCGCTCGCGCCCGGGCCGACCTCGCTCGCGCCAACTTCGCGCGTAACAGCGAGCTCTACGCCGCCTCAAACCTCTCCAAGAGCGAGTACGACGCCACGCGCGCCCAGAAGGAGATGGCCGAGGCCGACCTCGCGCAGGCCGAGCAGTACCTGCGCGACACCACGCTGCGCGCGCCGTATGCCGGCGTCGTGTTGGCGCGGCTGGCACGCTCCGGGGAGTTCGCCTCCGCCGGCCGACCTGTGGTCGTCTTCGGAGATTTCCGCCGCGTGTCGCTCGAGGTCGGTGTGCCGGACAGCGTGCTCGGCCGCATCGAGGTGGGCCAGCGCTGCGAGGTGCTTGTCTCGGCGTACGAGGGCGGCATGTTCGCCGGCGCGATTTCCGAGATCGGCATCGCCGCCGATCCCGCGAGCCGGTTGTTCCGCGTCGTCCTCAAACTCGACAATGCCGACGGCCGCCTGAAGAGCGGCATGACGGCCAGCGTCCGCCTCGGCGGTCGCGCGTCGCATGCCGTCAGCGGCGTGTCGCTGCCGCTCTCGGCCCTCGTGGCCGCCGACAAGACCGGCAAGCGCTCGGCGGTCTTCGTCGTGGGCGACGACGGCCGCGCGCACCTGCGGCAGATCCAGACTTCGGAGATCGTCGGCAGCGCGATCCTCGTTACCGACGGCCTTCAGGCCGGGGACAAGATCGTCACGCTCGGCACCGGGCTGCTCTCCGACAACGTCCCGGTGAACGCCCAGCCCGTCGCCCCGTAACCTCCGCCCGCGCGCCATGAGCCAGAACACTCCTTCTTCGGGCGGTCTCGCCCGCTATTTCGTCGAGCATCGCAGCGTCGCCTGGATGTTCCTGATCGTCGTGCTGGTGTGGGGCTGGGCCTCGTTCGGCCAGCTCCCACAGCAGGAGGACCCAAAGATCCCGATCCGCAAGGCTCTCGTCGTGACGGTGTTTCCCGGCGCGACGTCCGATAAGGTCGAGAACCTCGTCACCAAACCCCTCGAACGAAAGCTCGCCGAGCTTTCGACGGTGGAGGAGCTCTCCTCCGAGTCGCGCAACGGCGTGTCCGTCATCAAGGTCGCGCTCCAGCCGCAGACGAAGGCGCGCACCGACCAGGACTGGGACAAGCTGCGCGCGAAGATCGCCGAGGTGTCGCTGCCCGAGGGAACGCTGCCGCCGTGGCTCAACAGCGATTTCGGCGACACCGTCACGCTGCTCTACGCCATCGCCAGCGATCCGATCACGGAGCCCGAGGTCGAGGCGCGCGCGTGTTTGGTCGAGGCGACGGTCGCCGAGCTGCGCGGCGCGCGGCCGGCGGCGGGACGCGCCGCCATCGCGCTGTTCTACCCGACGGCGCTCAGCCGCGACTATCTTTCGCCCGTCGTGCAACGCTGCGTGCAGTTCCTGACCTCGAAGGGCCTTGCCACCGGGATGACGGTCGGCGAGCGCACCGGGCTCTACGTGGGCGAGTTCGCCACGACGGCGCCGCGCGAGGAGCTCGCGAAGGCGTTGGCCGATTTCCAGCGCCAGGCCTTCGGTTCCGAGGGCGAGCCGCACCCCGATCTGCCGAAACCCATTGTGCTGCTCGGCGAGGAGGCTCCGGCGCCCGCCATCCGCGAGCGGCGGATACCGCGGTTGACGTACCGCCAGCTCGAGAAGATCGCCGAGGACTTCGAGGACGCTCTGCGGCAGGTGGGCGACGTGGGCCGCACCAAGCGCGTGGCCACGGTGCCCGAGACCGTCTACCTCGACTACAGCACGGCCAAGCTCGCCGAGTTGCGCGTGTCGGCGCAGGACCTCGCCGGAGCGGTCGCGCGGCGCAACGCCGTCGTGCCCGGCGGCACCTACCGCACCGAGGGCAGCACGTTCCCGGTGCAGGTCACCGGCGAATTCGGCAACGAGCGCGAGCTGCTCGACACCGTCGTCTCCACGGCGCCCGACGGCACGCCGACCTATCTCCGCGACGCGGTGACGGTCGTGCGCGGCTACGAGAACCCGATCGGCTACCATTTCGGCCTGTACACCCGCGACCCCGGCCGCGGGCCGCTGCACGCCGAGCGCGCGGTGCTCGTCTCCGTCGAGATGCGCGAGGGCGCCAAGATCGGGACCTTCTACGAGAAGGTGAAGGAGTGCCTCCACGGTTTCGAGGCGCAGTTGCCCGGCGGCGCGTCGGTCACGGCGCTCTCGAACCAGCCGGAGTCGGTGCGCGAGCGCATCGGGCTGTTCAGCGCCTGCTTCATCGAGGCGGTGGTGATCGTGGTGCTGGTGGCGCTGCTGCTCATGGACTGGCGCTCGGCCATCGTGATGGCGATGGCGATCCCGCTCTCGATCGCGATGACGTTTGGCGCCATGCACCTGTGCGGCATCCCGCTGCACCAGATTTCCATCGCGGGCCTGATCGTCGCGCTGGGCATGCTGGTGGATGTGCCGGTGGTCGTGTCCGACGGCATCAACCGCGAGCTGCACCACGGCGAACCGCGCGAGTGCGCCGGCTGGCTCGGGCCGCAGCGGCTGATGCGGGCGATCATCTACGCGACGCTGATCAACATCGTCGCCTTCCTGCCACTGGCGTTGCTTCCTGGCGACACGGGGGCGTTCATGATCGCGTTCCCGCTGGTCGTGACCTTCGCGCTGCTTTCGGCGTTCGTCGTGTCGACGACGTTCGTGCCGCTGCTGAGCTTCTACGTGCTGAAGGGCCAGAAGGGCCTCGACGAGGGCGGCGAGGTGCGGACGTTCTTCCTGTTCCGGCCGATCGACCTGGCGATCAACTCTGTGCTGCCGCGCTACCGCCGCCTGCTCGAAGCCGGCCTGCGGCACCCGTGGCGCACGATCGGCATCGTCTACACGGTCTTCGCGCTCAGCCTCGGGCTCACGGGGTTCTTCGGGCGGCAGTTCTTCCCGCCGGCCGACCGCGCGCAGTTCCTCATCGACGTGGAGCTGCCGCGCAACGCCGCGCCCTCGCAGCTGCGCGACACGGCTGATCGCGTGGCCGCGCTCGTCGCCGCCGAGGAGGACGTGGACAACATCGGCGTGTTCTACGGCGGCACGGCTCCGCGCTTTTACTACAACGTGGAGCCGAAGGAACCGGGTGCATTCCTCGCGCAGTTGGTCGTGAACACCCGCACGCAGGAGATCGTGCCGCTGCTCTCGCGCCTGCGGGAGCGGATCGACCGCGAGATCGCCGGCGCGCGCATCGTGCCGAAGCAGCTCGAACAGGGCGTGCCGATCGACAATCCGATCCAGATCCGCATCGCCGGCCCCGATCCCGACGTGCTCCGCGGGCTGGCCGACCAGGTCGGCGCCATCGTGCGCGCGCAGGGCGGCTACAAGGTGACTGACGACCTCGGCCAGCGCCTGCCCACGTTGCGCATCGCCATCGACCAGGACCGCGCGAACACCCTCGGCGTGGACAACCGCGCGGTGGGCGCGGTGACGGCGGCAGCGTTCTTCACCGCCCGCGTCACGCAGCTGCGCGAGGGCGACCACCTCGTGCCGGTGAACTTCCGGCTGCGCCGCGACGAGATCGCCGACGCCGACCGGTTGCGCTCGCTCTACGTGCCCTCGACGCGCAACGGGCTGGTGCCGTTGACCAACTTCGCCACGATCGGCATCGAGCCGGCGTACGCCACGATGCCGCACTTCCAGCAGTTGCGCACGGTGACGGTGAAGAGCTTTGCCCCGGTCGGCCAGTTGCCCGCCACGATCCTGGCGAAGTGCAAACCGCAGATCGCGAAGCTCGCGCTGCCCGCCGGCTACACGTTGTCGTATGCCGGCGAGGACAAGGAGCTGGCGAAGAGCCAGCGCGAGATGAGCGGAGTGTTCGTGATCTCGCTGGCGGCGATCTTCATCTCGATGGTGCTCCAGTTCGGCTCGGTGCCGAAGGCGTTCACGGTGATGGTGACAGTGCCGCTGGGCGCGATCGGCGCGTTCGCCGGCATCGTGCTGTTCCGGACCAGCTTCGGCTTCGTGGCGTTCATCGCGCTGGTGAGCTTGGCCGGCCTGGTCGTCAGCCACATCATCGTGCTCTCCGACTACATCGAGGAGTCGCGCGCGAAGGGCATGCCCCTGCGCGAGGCGCTCATCCACGCCGGGCTGGTGCGACTGCGGCCGGTGATCGTCACGGTGCTGGCGGCAGTGTGCGGCCTGATCCCGCTGGCGTTGCACGGCGGCATGCTCTGGCGCCCGCTCACGGCGGTGCACATCGTCGGTCTGACCTGCGCGACGCTGGTCACGCTGGTGGTGCTGCCGGTGTTCTACCTCGTGTTCTGCGAGAAGCTGAAGTGGATCAAGTGAAGCAAGCGACTTGGGCGCGGCGTGCCGGTGCTTAGCCGGTGCGCCTGCGCTCGAGATGAGTCGAGGTGAAGTGGTGCGGAAATGATTCGCGAGGTCGATGGACGCTCGGAAAAGTGCCGTTCGAAACAGCCATGCAGACCAACGACAACAAATCGGCCCACCCGGCGGCGCTGTACGACGCCGAGGTGCGCAAGGTCATTCCGTACTATGATGCGATTCAGACCGAGACGCTCGATCTGGTGCGCTCGGTCGTCGGCGAGCCGGTGTGCTGGGTAGATACCGGAGCCGGCACGGGAGCGCTACTCGAGCGGGCGCTGCCGTTGTTCCCTCGCACGCGGTTTGTCGTGGCCGATCCGTCGGAGGCGATGCTTGGGCAGGCCCGGCAGCGTTTCGCGAGGCTCGAAGCGACGGAACGGCGAGTGGCCGTGCTGCCGCCGGTGGCGAGCGACGGGCTGCCACAGGTGGAACCGGCGCTGCGGGCGCAGGCGGTGACGGCGATCTTGTGCCACCATTATCTGGAGCCGGAGGCGCGGCGCGCGGCCGTGTGCGGGTGCTACGAGGTGCTGGATCCGGGCGGCGTGCTGGTGGTTTTCGAGAACGTCGAATGCGAGTCGGTTCGCGGGCGCGAGCTGGGGCTGCGGCGCTGGGGCGAGCTGCAGGCGCGCCAGGGCCGGCCGGCCGAGGCGGTGGCGCAGCATCTGGCGCGGTTCGGCACGGAACTGAAACCGATCCGCATCGCCGAGCATCTGGCGCTGTTGCGCGAGACGGGCTTCAGTGTGGCCGAGGTGCTGTGGCGCGCGCACATGCAGGCCGGGTTCTATGCGGTGAAGTGAGCGGGCGGGGTCGGGGAGAGGGCGGCGCAAGACACCGCCCCTACCGGGGGCGTGGTGACATAGTTGAGGCGTCCAGCGGGATTCGCGGAGGATGGGCAACAGCCTGTTGCATCAAGATGTCTCTCAATGCGAGCGGCTACGGGGATGTCTGGCGGAGCGGCTCGACGGGGGCGTTGTTGAGTGTGTTGCCGGAGATGTCGGTCGCAGGGAGCGACCCGATGCGGAAGATGGTGGGGCGGAGCGTGCCCGGACCGGCGATGCGGTTGTTGCGGAGGATCAGCCGCGCCGGTCGGACATCCGGGAGGGGCAGGCCGGCATCGGTCGCCTCGAACACGGAGAGCGTGCCGCCGGTGACGACGATCCTGCAGTTCTCGATGCGGAGATCGCCGACTGCGCGGTCGAACCGGAACGAGGCGCCGAGCGGGCTCGGGGTCTGAAGATCGCAGCCGGTGAGGACGGCGCCGAAGCTGAAGTCGTGCACCGCGATGGCGGTACCGACAAAGGTGCAGTCGGTGAAGGCGATGTCGCCGAAGGAGCGCGCGATGCGGGTGGGTGCGGGTTGTTGGGTGCGGAAGGAGCAACGGCGGAACTCAGCGAAGCGGCCGCGGCAGGCGTCGAGCGTCAGCCCCTCCGGCGCGGCGGCGGCGGGCTGGCGGACGAAGTCGCAGTCGGCAAACGTGGATTCGTAGCTGTTGGAAAGGTCCAGCGCGTTGAGCCGGCCGTAGATGCGCAGGCCGCTGGCGGAGAAACCGCGTGTGGCTCCCTCGACGCGCAGGACGGCGCGCGCACCGTCGCAAGCGATAGGATGCGCGAGGACGAGCTCGCCCGATGGCGTGGTGGCGGCCACCTCGTTGAGCTCGCCGCGATCCCGTTCCGGGCCTGTGAGACCGCCAGCGATAAAGACGAGAGCGTCGGCCTTGAAGTCGGCGATGCGGGCGGGGTCGCGGAGGCGGAGCCTGTCGGCGCCGGCGGCACTAGTGTCGGGGGCAAGCGGGTACCCGGGGCTGGAGTTGCCGTGCTCCGGTTTCGCGGGTGCGGCCGCGAGGACGAGGCCGGTATCGAGCTTCGGCCCGGTGGACAGCATGGTGTCGCGCATGCTGGCGCCGGAGAGGCGGACGTGGTTGCGACCGATGCGCCAGCCGTAGGCGGTGGCGACGTAGCGGCCGGCTGGGATGCGGATGGTGCCGCCTTCGGGCGGGAGGTCGCGGAGCGCGCGCTGGAAAATGGTCTCGTCGATGCTCCAGTCCAGCGAGGTGACGAAGGGGTAGTCGCGCTGGATGTCGCGGAGATTCTTGTACTTTTTCTGGGCGATCCACTCGCGCACGGGATGCGGCTGGTTGTCGCCGATGGCGCCGAGCTGGCGGAGGTTGAGTTCGGCGGATGGAGCGGATGCGGTGGACCGTGTGGACGAAGTGGACGGCGCGCGGTGAGCGACAGCCGGTGCGGGCTGAGGGGCTTGGGCGGCAGGATCGGCGAGGGCGCTGCTGGACAGCGCCCCTGTGGCGAGCGCGGCGAAGACCGTGGGGAGAAGGGGGAGACGCACACCGGAAGCGAAGACGATGCGCGGCTAGATGGCCAGCTTCTCGCGCAGGTAGGGCGCGGTGGGGCTGCGCTTGATCTTGGCGAGGCCGGCGACGGGGCCTTGGTAGATGAGCTGGCCGCCGGCGGGACCGCCATCGGGTCCGAGTTCGACGATCCAGTCGGCCTCGGCGAGGAGGTCGAGGTGGTGTTCGATGACGACCACGGTGTGGCCCTGGTCGACGAGGCGGTGCAGGAGGTGGATCAGCTTCTCGCAGTCGCTGAGGTGCAGGCCGATCGTGGGTTCCTCGAGGATGTAGAGGTTTCGCGGGGTCTCGCCGCGCTGGCGCTCTTTGTAGGACTGGAGGCCGCGGGAGAGCTCGGTGACGAGCTTGAGGCGCTGGGCCTCGCCACCGGAGAGCGTGGGGCTGCTCTGGCCGAGCGTGAGGTAGCCGAGGCCGGTCTCGCACATGAGCGCGCAGACGTCGCGGAGCTGGTTGTGGAAATCGAAGAAGTCGCGCGCCTCCTCGAAGGTCATCTCGAGGATGTCGGCGACGTTCTTGCCCTTCCACGCGATCTCGAGGGTCTCGGGGTTGTAGCGGCGGCCGCCGCAGGCCTCGCAGGTGACGAAGGTGTCGGGCATGAAGTTCATCTCGATCTTCACGCGGCCGGCGCCGGAGCAGGTCTCGCAGCGTCCGCCCGAGGTGTTGAAGGAGAAACGGCCGGCTGTGTAACCGCGGATTTTGGACTCAGGGACGGTGGCGAGGAACTGGCGGATCAGGTCGAAGACGCCGAGGTAGGTGGCCGGCGTGGAGCGCGGGGTGTGGCCGATTGGGGACTGGTCGACCTCGATGACGGACTTGAAGACGGCGGCGCCGGTGAGCTGATCGAATGGGAGTGATGAGACTGAGGGGATGGATGGGACCGCGGAGGAGTGACGAGAAGAGCCTGCGGCGGCGCGTGCAGGGGCCGGAGG
>CAZXHR010000075.1:0-19304 GCA_964640465.1 uncultured Opitutaceae bacterium | reverse complement strand
GCAGCGCCTCTCTCCATCATCCCGAGCCAAGCTCAATCCTTCGTGAGGATCGGGGACACACCCCATCTCGACAAACTTGAGGCCGCCATTGGTAATCCGAAGTGTGAAGCTGACGATGTCAGCCTCTTGAAGGAAACGAAGGCGCGCTACCAAGCATGGAAGGCTGCTTTGGGCTCAACCACAGGCACCGGAAAACCGCGTGTCGTCGCTGACAAAGCTGCTTAACGAATACAAGGACTACCTAGAGGTTGACGTAATTGCGGCAAGGGGGTCGGCCTTCCTCAAACGGCAAAAAGGTCAATTGAAACTCGATAACTCGGTGATGGAGGAGTTTCTGATCGACCTCATTCAATCAGCGACCTTAACAGGGCTTCCAAGTTTCCCCCTGTCAATCGGACCCAACACCGCATTCATGTCGCTTTCTTTCGCACCTCCGGCATTGCGCGCGTTGAATGAAGCGCCAGTTGTCGCGTTAAAGGTCAAAGACCAAGACTTCATCATTGGGAAGGAGATCCACTACCGGTTCTCGCCCGATCCGAAGTTTGCTGCCGACAAAACGACAACAGGGTCGCTGGCCTTGGCGGTACTTGCAGCAGAAGTGAAGGTGAATCTCGACAAAACGATGTTTCAGGAAGCCGCAGGAACTGCGGCACGGCTCAAGCAAGGGTGCCCGTACTCTCAGTACTACATCCTCAACGAATATCTGGACATGGAGGCTGAGGACTGCCGCCTTACCGCGATTGATAATGTGTTCCTTCTGCGACACGCGAAACGCTTACCCTTTGAAAAACGCTCAGACTTGAGTGCCGTCCGGAAACAGCACGCAAGTTCGCCTATCGACGCCGAGGTGCTTTGGGCGTTTGTCGAGAAGATTCAGGCTTTCATCAATGCGGCTTGGTATGATCCTGCGGCCGCATTGAAACGAGGATCCTTTGTTTGAAACGTGCTCGAGTCGCCGAATATGCGCTGCGTGACATGACCAAGCCCATCGGCGTGTCCGGCTATGTGACGATGCTCGTCGGCTCGCTACCCAAAGCGCACAAGGGCGCGGTGCCATCGGTGGCGGAGCTGGCGAAGGGGCTCGCCCCGGAGTGAGACGGCCTTCGGCCATGAGCCGTTTGAGCCATTTGTGAGCCATTCGCGGAACCGACACCCGGTTGAGCAGTGGTACCGGAGCGCGGCAATGGCGTGGCCGCCCGTGTCAGCAACCGCGCTGGTCAGGGCGGTGTCGCGTTTGTCGTGTTTCTGTCCCGTTTCCACGGAGCACTGTCCCAAACGTCCCATAACTGTCCCATTTCCTCGCGCCCCTCAGCGAAGCACCGCGGCGCGCACGGCCCGGACCAGGGTCAACAGCGCCGACCGCGTCGACGCGGCGAGCGTTGGCCAGGCGGAGACAATTTCGGCCAGTTCCGGTCCGTCGGGGCCGGCGGCCTCTGGCATAGTTTGTGAAAGTCGGGCCTTCGCGTGTTCGCATCCGGCTTCGCCTCCAACGGCTTCCGCGGGAGCGGCGGCAGGTTCGAATCCCACCCTCTCCGCCACTTTGAACGCGATCGCGATGGGCAGTCCCGCCATCAGCTGCGGCACGCGAATCGGCGCCCAACCGTCGTTTCGGGCCTCATTGCCAACGCCAGTCTGACTCCAGCGTCATGCGTCGCCCGACACTCGCAAAGATCGCCTCCTGCATTGACCGCCACGCTCGTGCGCCGTTTCATCCCGCCTCATGCAAGATTCGCCCGCCCACTCCGGTGTGAAATACAAGCGTGTCGTCCTGAAGCTCAGCGGTGAAGTCCTTCACGGCAAGAAGCCAGGTTCCGACCCCATCGACGCCCAGACGCTCGACCAGATCTGCCGCCAGGTGAAGGAAGTCCACGAGATGGGCGTCCAGGTCTGCGTCGTCATCGGCGGCGGCAACATCTTCCGCGGTCTCCAGGGCGAGAAGCGCGGCGTCGACCGCACCACCGGCGACTACATGGGCATGCTGGCCACCGTCATCAACGGTCTCGCCATCATGGACTGTCTCGAAGGCCTGGGCGTGAAAGTCCGTGTCCAAAGTTCCATCCCGATGAACCAGGTCGCCGAGCCGTTCATTCTCCGCCGCGCCACCCGCCACCTCGAGAAGGGCCGCGTCGTCGTCTTCGTCGCCGGCACCGGCAACCCCTATTTCTCCACCGACACCTCCGCCGCACTCCGCGCCAGCGAAGTCGGAGCCGACATCGTCATGAAGGCCACCAAGGTCGACGGCATCTACAACAAGGATCCGATGAAGTTCCCCGACGCCGTCCGCTACGACGAGATCACCTACGTGGACGCCTTGAGCAAGCGGCTCAACGTCATGGACGCCACCGCCTTCTCCCTCTGCCAGGAAAACAATATTCCGATCCTCGTCTTCAACCTCAACGACCCGAGCGCCATCCGCCGCGCACTCCACGGAGAGAAGATCGGCACGCTCGTCCACGCCTGAGCCCGCCGGCGTCTCGCCTACTCTCCGTTTCCCATCCTCTCATCTTAAGCCCCTTAGCCCCTAACATCCTCCGCATATGGCCGAACACCCGCTCACCAAAGACTGCGTCGCCAAGATGCAGAAAAGCCTCGATCACACCCTGCACGAATTCTCCAGCATCAACACCGGCAAGGCCACCCCATCGATGGTCGAAGGCATCATGGTCGAAGCCTATGGCAGCACCATGCGGCTGAAGGAATGCGCCGCCATCCACACCCCGGATCCGCGCATGATCTCCGTACAGCCATGGGACAAATCGCTGCTCAAGCCCTTGGAGAAGGCCATCCAGATGGCCAATATCGGCATCAACCCCGTCATCGACGGCCCCTGCGTCCGCCTGCCGCTCCCCGAGATGAGCAAGGAGCGCCGCCAGGAGCTCGCCAAGCTCGCCAACCGCCTCGCCGAAGAAGGCCGCGTCGCCATCCGCAACGCCCGCCGCGACGGCGTCGATGCCGTCAAGAAAGCCCTCAAGGAGGGCAAGATTTCCGAGGACGAGTGCAAGAAACTCGAGAAGGATATCCAGACCCACACTGACAGCCTCATCAAACAGATCGGCGACAACCTCGCCAAGAAGGAGCAGGAACTGCTCAAGGTATAACGCAGAACGAAGAATGCGGATAGCAGAACTACCGCACTCGCCTCGCTCGACATTCCGGCCTGACTTCGGTCAGGCCTTTTTGTTGACGCCATGAGAAACGTTTTCCGCCTTCCTCGCTCCGCATTCTTCATTCTACCTTCTGCCTTAGCACCAGCGTCACCATGCCAACCGTCAACCTCTCCCGCCCTCCACGTCGCGTCGTCGTCAAGCTCGGCACCGGTGTCATCACCTCCGGCATCGGCCAGCTCGACGAGCCGCGACTGGCCGCGCTCGCCGCCCAGATCACGGCACTGCGCGCCAGAGGGTCCGAGGTCATCGTCGTCTCCTCTGGCGCCGTCGGCCTGGGCATGGGCCGTCTCAAGCTCGAGAAGAAGCCGAAGATCATCGCCAAGAAACAGGCCTGTGCCGCTGTCGGCCAGAGCCTGCTCATGCAAACGTGGCAAAGGGCCTTCGAGCCGCACGGGCTGACAGTCGCCCAGGTGCTTCTCACCCACGAGGACCTGCGTGTGCGCGACCGTCACCTCGGCGTGAAGGAGACGCTGCGCCAGCTCGTCGCCTACGGCACGATCCCCGTCATCAACGAGAACGACACCGTCAGCGCCGCCGAGATCAAGGTGGGCGACAACGACACGCTCTCCGCCATGGTCGCCGGCCTCGCCGAAGCCGACTACCTCGTCATCCTCTCCACCGCGCCCGGGCTGATCGACATGAAGGGCACCGGCCGCATCCTGCCCGTCGTCGAAAAGATCACACCGGCCATCGAAGCAATGGCCGGCGGCACCACCAGCGAGACCGCAACCGGCGGCATGATCACCAAGATCACCGCCGCCAAGCTCGCCACGCGCTCCGGCTGCGGCGTGTTCATCGCCAGCGGCGCCGCGCCCGATATCCTCCCGCGCCTGTTCTCCGGACACGGTCCCGGCACGTTCTTCGTCCCCAGCGGCCTGCCGCTCGAGTCGCGCAAGCTCTGGCTCGCCTACTTCCAGCGCCCCCACGGCACGATCAACCTCAACGCCTGCGCCGTGTCCGCCCTGCGCGAACAGGGGCGCAGCCTCCTCGCCGTCGGCGTCACCGGCGTCACTGGTGCGTTCACCGCCGGCGAAGTCGTCAACATCGCCGCACCTGAAGGCACAATCATCGCCCGCGGCGAGACCGCCTACAGCAGCGACCAGCTCATCGCGCTGGCCGGCAAGCACGGCGACGAAGTCCGCTCACTCTATCCAAGCCGCAAGCACCTCGAAGTCGTCCACCGCAACGACATGGTTCTGCTCTGATCGCTGAAGCAGTCCAGGCGCCCTGTTTCCCTCAGCAAAGACCTAAAAGAAAGCGCCTGCCCAGCACAGGCCGGACAGGCGTCGGGGAAAGATTCGGCTTCCCGGTATGGCTCAGCGCGCCGCGAGCAGATCGTCGATATTGTCGCTATCGGTGTTCACGTCGGCGAAAAGCCAAGTCGAGAGGTACCGCTCGGTGCTCGACGGGACGATCACCACGATCTGCTTGCCGGCGTTCTCGGGCCGCTGCGCGAGCTGAAGCGCCGCCCAGATCGCCGCGCCGGACGAAATGCCGACGGGGATGCCGTCCAGCGTCGTGACCTCCTTGGAGATCGGGCCGGAATCGGACTCCTTCACGCGGATGACCTCGTCGAGCAGCTTGGTATTCAACACGGCGGGCACGAAGCCCGCGCCGATGCCTTGGAGCTTGTGCGGACCGGGCGCGCCGCCGGAAAGCACGGCAGAAGTGTCGGGCTCGACAGCGACGATTTTCACAGAGGGCTTCCGCTCCTTGAGCAACTCGGCGATGCCGGTGATCGTGCCGCCGGTGCCCACGGCGGAGACCAGGAAGTCGACCTTCCCATCGGTGTCGCACCAGATCTCCTCTGCCGTCGTACGCCGGTGGACTGCCGGGTTGGACGGGTTGTCGAACTGCTGGAGGATGACGCTGTTCGGGATCTGTTGCTGCAACTCCTCGGCCTTGGCGATCGCGCCCCTCATGGCCTTCGCCCCTTCGGTGAGCACGACTCGAGCACCGAGAATTTTGAGGAGCTTGCGACGCTCGACGCTCATCGTCTCGGGCATCGTGAGGATCAGCTTCAACCCCTTCGCCGCGGCGACGAAGGCCAGCGCAATGCCGGTGTTGCCGCTCGTCGGTTCGATAATGACGGAATCCTTGTTGATCCGACCCGAGGCGATAGCGTCCTCGATCATCGCGGCGCCCACGCGGTCCTTCACGCTGGAGAGCGGGTTGAAGAACTCGAGCTTGAGGAGGATCTCGGCCTTCGCGCCATGCTGCGCGGCCGTGCGGTTGAGGCGGACCAACGGCGTGTTGCCGATGGTCTGGATGATGTCGTCGTAGATGCGTGCCATGGTGGAAACGGCTGAAGGTGGATGTGTAAACGATGGCCCTGCGGTCGACCCGCGCGCGTGACTCGACAGCGTGCGGTACGCCCCAGCATGAAGAACTGGCGCGGTAGAATCGCAAGAGCCACTTGTGCCCCACGGTCGTTCTGGCGTTTCCCCTACCTCGCTGGGTTCAGAGCGAAAGCCTCAAACCGTCGTAGGCCAGGCGGACCGTGTCCGGCAATTGCGCCTCGGTCGCTGCATGCGGTACAGCATGAGTCAGGTGCGTGAGAAAACTCTGGGGCGCGCCGATGTCCCGAGCCGTTTCGATCGCCTCGGCAATGCACATGTGGGTCGGGTGCGGCTCAGGCCGAAGCCCGTCCAACGCGACTACCTGGGCGCCGCGCGCCAGCTCCCGAGCCTCGGGCCCCACGCTCTTGCAGTCGGTGAAGTAGGCGAATTTCGCGCCGCTGCTGCACTCCTGGAAGACGAGCCCGAGCACCTCCGTTTTCCCGTGGGGCAAGGACACCGAGCGAACCGTCCCCTGCGGCAGCTCCAGCGTCTCCGGCATGACCCGCGGCTGGAACGCCGGGTAGCCCTTGTACATCGGCTTCTCCCCGATCGCGTACGGAAACATCCCGCACACCCGTTCGCACCCTTCCGCCGAAGTCCACACCGGGATCGCCGCATCGCCGCGCATTTCGCAGAACCGCCGCAGGTCGTCCATGCCGGTGATGTGGTCGGCATGCCCGTGGGTGAGAAAGAACGTGTCGATCCGGTCGATTCCGTTGGCCAGGCACTGGAGCCGGAATTCCTGCGCGGCGTCCACCTGCACGTGGAGTCCGTCCATGATGATGTGGACGCTCGTGCGCGTGCGACGGTCGCGCGGATCGGGCGACCGACAGACCGCGCAATCGCAGGCGATCATGGGCACTCCTTGGGATGTGCCGGTGCCGAGAAAAATCACTTCCATCGTCGATACCTCACTTTGTCGGCAAGACGTAGAGCGGCACGGAGGCGAGGCTGATGCGGTCGATCGCCACCTTGATCGCGTATTCACCGAACTCCGGCAGCATGAGTTGCGCGAACGGTAGCGCGAAAGCTTTGCAGACCGTCGGCAGGTCACGGGCGAGTTGTACCGTGAGATCCTCCGAGATCGTCGGCACAACCGGCCGGCCGTCAGCGTCGATGATCGTGATCTTGAGCTGGTGCGCGCCCTCCTCGATCCGCTCGAAACGCACCCGGCCTGCTAACCAGCAACTCGGCACGATCAACGGCATGCGCGTCGTGACGAAGATGTCGAATGCCCCGGCCACATCGAGCACCTGCCCGTTGTAGCGGGCCTCGCGGCAGAGAGTGAGGATCTCCAGTTGCATACGCGGTGACCTGCGACGCCCCATCAACGCGCCCACGCCGCCGGAGCGCAAGCTCCGGTTTGTCAGGACCGTGCCATTGTCCTACCCAGTCTTGCTCGCGCTCGGTACCGCAGGGGTTTCCAGCGGCGGCACATGCGCAAGTCGCACCGCCACCAACAACGCCACACCGAGCAGTCCGGCGATGAACAACCCGACGCCGACCCAACCCCACCGGTGCCAGAAGACGCCGCCTGCCGTGCCCGCCACGCTCGAACCGAGATAATAGCACAACAGGTAGAGCGACGATGCCTGGCCGCGTGCCTGCCGCGCCCGCCGGCCTATCCAACTGCTCGCAACCGAGTGCGCACCGAAAAAGCCGCCAGTGAAGACCAGCATCCCGACCAGCATCAGCCAGAGCGGCTTCCAAAGCGTAATCAGCACGCCAGCCAGCATTGCCGCGATCGCCGCCCACAGCACGCGCCGCCGCCCCAACCGGTCGGCCAACGCGCCCACGCTCGTCGAGCTATAGATGCCGGCGAGGTACACGGCCGACACCGACCCGACAATGGCCTGGCTGAGCCGATATGGCTCTGCCAGCAGCCGGTAGGAGATGTAGTTGAACAACGTCACGAAGCCGCCCAGCAGCAGGAATCCCTCGAGGAACAGCCACGGCAGTGCGGCATCCCGCAGATGCAGCCGGAAACCGTCGAGCAACGTCGCAGGCCGGAGTGGCGTCGGGCGAAAATGCCGTGAAGGCGGCACATTTCGCCAGAAAATCAGCGCCGCCAGCAGTGCCAGTCCGCCGAGCACGCCGAGCGCCCAGCGCCAGGTAACAAAGTCGACGATCACACCCACGACCAAGCGCCCGAGCATGCCACCGATCGCATTGCCGGCAATGTAGAGTCCCATCGCAAATCCCAGCACCTTCGGCTCGATCTCCTCGCTCAGGTACGTCATCGCCACGGCGACCACTCCGCTGAGGCAGAGCCCGACCAACGCCCGCAGTACCAACATCGCGTGCCAGTTCGGCATCACCGCGACCCCGAGAGTGCACAGCGCGGCGCCGAACATGCCCGCGAGCATGACCGGTTTCCGCCCGATCGCGTCCGACAGTGGACCGGTGGCGACCAAGCCGGCAGCCAGCATCGCCGTCGCCACGGAAAGGACGAGGCTTGCGCGCGCCGCATCCATCCCAAACTCACGCGACAGGATCGGCAACAGCGGCTGCACGCTGTACAGCAGTGCGAACGTCGCAAAGCCGGCGCAAAACATCGACAGCATGGTCCGGCGGAATACTTGAGTCCCCTTTTCGATGAAGGCGACCTCCCCGGTTGGGCACGGCGTTCCGCCGCCGCTCTCGGCCGCGGCAAGGGCCGCAGCTGGCGGCAAGATCGGAGCGTTGTTGGCGCACTGCTGCGCGCGCGGTTTGTCGTCGTCGCCTCTCATGAACCGCCCACTTTGCGCCGGCGGTTTTCATCAAGCAAGTGCAGTACCTTCATGCGCTCGCGCCGCATATGGGCGCGCCGTTGCACTGCGGGCACCTCACGCTGAATCCGAGAGCACGCTTTTCCCGTCCGATCGGGACAAGAAAGTGAGCTCTCGCACAGTGCTCATGCCACGAGCAGAGCCATGGCTTCCTCTCGGAGCGCCGGAGCATAGCCCACCCAGCCTTACCTCACGAACAGTGCAGTGGCGTGTGGCGGAATCGGCGTTTCACCGCGAACTGTCGCGGCGGCATCGTTGATACCGGAAGCGGCCCCGTCGCTCTTCTCCGTGATGCGAGCGAACATGGTCACGCTCAAGGGTCAGCAGCGAAGCCGTCCCGCCGCTTTCTCCTCGAGGAATGAACGGTATGTGCGCTCGATGCCCTCGCGCAGCCCGATCTTTGCCGTCCACCCGAGCTTCGCCAGGCGAGAGACGTCCATGAGCTTGCGCGGCGTGCCGTCGGGTTTGCTGGCATCCCACGTGATGCGCCCCTTGAAACCGACCGCAGCGGCCACGGTTTCGGTAAGCTCCTTGATGGTCACCTCGGTGCCGGAGCCGATGTTGATCAGATCCGGCGGGTTATCCTGCTGGAGGAGAAAGTAGCAGGCATCGGCCAAGTCGTCGACATGGAGAAACTCGCGTCGTGGCGTGCCCGTGCCCCAAGCGACGACTTCGGCCAGACCGGACTCCTTAGCCTCGTGGAAACGGCGAATAAGCGCCGGCAGCACATGGGAATTCTGCGCGTGGTAGTTGTCGTTCGGGCCGTAGAGATTCGTCGGCATGCCAGAGTGGAAAAGCACGCCATACTGCTTGCGGTAGTACTGGCAGAGCTTGAGACCGGCGATCTTAGCGATGGCGTAGGCCTCGTTTGTCGGCTCAAGCGCACTGGTGAGCAGGCACTCCTCCGTCATCGGCTGCGGCGCAAGTTTGGGATAGATGCATGAGCTGCCCAAGAAGAGCAGCCGCGCGGTGCCGTGGCGGCGGGCCGCCTCGATGAGATTCGCGGCGATGACGAGATTGTCGTAGATGAATTCGCCCGGGTACGTGTTGTTGGCGTGGATTCCCCCGACCTTCGCCGCACTCACGAGAACGACCTCGGGCTTCTCCTTCTCAAAGAAGCCACCGACAGCCGCCTGGTTGGTGAGGTCGAGCTCTCGACGCGTGCGCAGGAGCAGCCGCTTGCACCCGCCATTCTGGAGTCGGCGCACGAGCGCCGAGCCGACCATGCCTTGATGCCCGCTTACGAAGATGCGTTTGTCGCGAAAATCGTTCATGAGTGAGGCACAGGCAAAGGGGTTTCCCCCATACGGGCAAGGCCGCAGCACACGCAACCGTCACTGCAGCGTGAAAAGTGAAAACTTCTTGACCGTGTGGCGCGACAAATCGGGCAACCTTGCTAAGCTAAAATCGGCGAGTAACGGCGATGCGGCGAACGGGCAGAATACGCTGGGCCGCTGCATCGTTTTTTTTCGCCGTTTTGCAGGTTTTTGTCCGAAACAAATCAACGTTTGTGCCGATCTATATCACGCTATGACGGGAACTCTCCATACCTTCTGGGACGACCTTCCCGACGACCTTGCCGAGGAACTCCTTGCACGCGCGGCCGCCGGAGAGGCTGTCTTCTGTGAGCACCTTGCGCAGCTCATGGCTGCCTGAGGCGAACCACGACACCGCATCGCGGCGCTTCCGACACGCGCAGTGAGCGAAGTTTCCACACGGAATACTCCGCAACAGCTCGAGTCAGAACCGCCGGTAGTGTCGCCTCGCCGAAGTCGCCCCGCTCCCTCGCCAGGCAAGGCGTGACTCGATATCCACCCGCCCTGTTCGACGGATCGGAAACAACTCCAGCACGGTTCACCTCTCACTTGAAGCAAAGGCCCCGCACCTTGATCGGTGCGGGGCCTTTTCGTTCTCGCCGGATTTCCGGCGGTGCGTGGGAGAACTGTTCAGTTCAGTTTCCGGTCATTTCGTCGATCGATGCGACCTTGCCGTCCTTGAACGTCACCCGGTAGCGCTCAACGACCTCGCGGTCGCTGTAGTCGGCAAAGTAGGCGTACATGCCAGGATGCCGACGGTGGTAGAATCCGCTGTAGTAGACCATCGTGCCGCCGTGCGAAGTGTAGCTGGTGTAGACCCAAGCCTCGTTCTTACCGCCAGCGTCGGTCCGCGTATAGACGCGGTCGGGCTCACCCACCGCCAGTTTCACCATCTCAGGGGTGAATCCTACGGCGACCTTGCCCTGCTTAATCAGCTCCTGATCACTTGGCGCCAAGCTGTTGAAGAGTTCGGGGTTCTGACGAATCCGGGTCTGAGGAGTGCTGCAACCGGCCAGAACAGCCAAACCCAGAAGGCAACCGAGTAGGAGCAGGTAGCGTTTCATGGTGGGGAACTAGTTTAGTCGGAATGTTCGTATGATTCAGGCTGCTGTGACCTTTTCAACTCGCTTCCGGTTCCCTCGTTCTTCTCATCCGGCAGCGATGAAGATCCTGCTCTGGGACATCGACGGCACCTTGATCCGCACCGGCAACGCCGGCCACCGCGCCATGAACGCCGCCGCACTCGCCGTCTTCGGCCTGCGTGACGCGTTCGCCCACTTCGATTTCGGCGGCCGCACCGACCCCTGGGTCCTCGATCTCCTCTGCCGAGAGCGCAACCTTGTAACATCGCCCGAACGCGTAGAGCGTTTCTATGCTGTCTATGTCGAGGCCCTGCGCGTCGAACTGCACAACCCCAAGGCGTTCGCCTGTGCCGGCATTCGCGAGACGCTTGCGCATTTCAACACCGAACCCGACATCGCGCTCGGCCTTCTCACCGGCAACATCGTCGCCGGCGCCCGCGCGAAGCTCGAGCATTTCGGGCTCTGGAGCTACTTCCCCTTCGGTGCCTTCGCCGACGATTCCGGCGAGCGCAACCGCCTCGGCCCCATCGCCCTCGAACGCGCACGACACCACCTCGGCCGCTCCGACATCGCCCCGCACGATCTGATCGTCATCGGCGACACCCCGCACGACATCGCGTGCGCTCGCGCCGTCGGAGCGCACGCCGTGGCAACCGCCACCGGCGGTGCGACCTACGACGAACTCGCCGTCCATCGCCCCGATCTCCTCGTGCGCGACTTTGCCGACCCCGAGCCGCTGCGCGCCTTCATCCGCTCGCTGCGCTGAAACCCCGTACAGCGACGCAGTGCACTCTGCGGCGCGCATCTCCGCGCAACCGGCGCCACAGCGCACCGGTCTGTCGGTTACCCGCGGGGAAGTTTCGCCGTCGCCACCCCGGTGCTGCCAGCTCACCATACCGACGTCAGTCGCAACGCACCTCTTCCATCGACTCTCATGTCCCTCAACGCCACCGGCCAACGCTGCGTGAGTGAACGCGAACCCGAACTCGGGCTCGGTATCGTTGCGCGTCTGGAGAGCGGCCGCATCGCCGTCGACTTCCCTGCCTCGGGCGAGAAACGCCTCTACGCAAGCGGCACACCAGTCCTGAAACGCATTCAGTTCCGCGCGGGGGATTCCGTTATGTCGCGCGAAGGCGCGCGTTTCGTCGTCGAGTCCGTCGCCGAGGAATCCGGACTGCTCGTCTACTGCGGCGGCGGCCATCGCTTGCGCGAAGACCATCTCTCCGACAACGCTTCCGGCGCACTGCCCACCGCACGCCTCCTCGCCGGACAGGCCGACACGAGCGCGGTCTTCGACCTGCGTGCGCGCGCGCTGGCGGCCCGGGCTGTGTTCCGACAGTCGCCGCTACGCGGCTTCCTCGGAGGCCGGATCGACCTCGTTCCACACCAGCTTTTTGTTCTCCATGAAGTGGCGACACGAGCCCTACCGCGCGTACTTCTCGCCGACGAAGTCGGCCTCGGAAAGACGATCGAGGCCTGCCTCATCGTCCAGCGCCAGCTCGCCGTCGGGCGCGCCCAACGCGTGCTGATCCTCGTGCCGGAATCGCTCGTGCACCAGTGGTTCGTCGAGTTGCTGCGGCGTTTCAACCTCTGGTTCAGCATCCTCGACGAGGAGCGCTGCGCCGCCGCCGAGACCGGCGAGCCCGACGGCAATCCCTTCCTCGGTCAGCAGCTCGCATTGTGCAGCACAGCGTTCCTCGCCGGCGATGCCGCCCGCGGCGAACAGGCCGTGGCCGCCGGTTGGGACATCGTCGTCGTCGACGAGGCCCACCATCTGGAATGGTCGCCAGATGCTCCGAGCGCTGAATACACACTGGTCGAGCGACTCGCCCGACGCAGCCCGGGGCTGTTGTTGCTCACCGCCACGCCGATGCAGCTCGGTCAGCAGGGCCACTTCGCCCGCCTGCGGCTGCTCGACCCCGACCGCTACACAGACTTCGCCGCGTTCCAGGCGGAAGCCGAGGAGTACGGCGCCGTCGCCCGCGTCGCCGACTCCCTGCTCGACGGCAAGGCGCCGAAACCGGGCGAGCGAGCTGTCCTGCAACGTCTTTTCCGCCGCAACAGCGACGCGCTCGACCGCCACCTCGACGCCCTTGCAGCCGGCGCTCCCGGCGCGCGCGAAAGCCTACTGCGCACGCTCATCGACCAGCACGGTCCCGGCCGTGTCATCTTCCGCAACACGCGCGCAGCAATGGCCGGTTTCCCGAAGCGGAAGTTCTGCCCTGTCCCTCTTGCGGCGACCGCCCCCGCCCAGCTCGCCCGCTGTGCCCGGGAACTCGAAGCGGAGGAGACTGGGCGCGAAGCCGAGATCCACTACTCGTTCAAGGGCGACCCGCGCATCGAGTGGCTCGCCGGATTTCTCCGTCAGCATCGCACCGCAAAGGTGCTGCTGATCTGCCGATCCCAGCGCAAGGCCGCCGCCATCGTCGCGGCGCTCGAGGAGCGCATCAACGTCAAGACTGGCCTCTTCCACGAGGGGTTGCCGCTGGTCCAGCGCGACCGGCAGGCCGCATGGTTCGCCGAGCCCGATGGCGCGAGGCTGCTCGTTTGCTCAGAGATCGGCAGCGAGGGACGCAACTTCCAGTTCGCGCACCACCTCGTCCTCTTCGATCTGCCGCTCAACCCCGGTTTGGTCGAGCAGCGCATCGGCCGCCTCGACCGTATCGGCCAGCGCCAGACCATCCACATCCACGTTCCCCACCTCGCCGGCAGCGCGGACGCCTGCGTCGTCGACTGGTACCATCGCGGACTCGGCGCCTTCGAAGCGCCCCTCCATGGCGGAGCAGAATTCGTGCGCGTCTTCCGCCAGCGCCTGCTCGCGCTCGCCTGCGGTTCCGAACCGGCGCCCGCAGACGCGCTCGACGCGCTGCTCGCCGACACGGTGCAATTCCGCCGCGAGCTCCAGCTTCGCATGCAGCAAGGCCGCGACCGCCTGCTCGAACTGGCATCTTTCGATCGCGCCGCGGCACGGCGCGTCGTCGACGACATCCAGGCGATCGATACCGATCCGCTGCTCCGCCGCCTATTGCCCGACCTGCTCGACCACTTCGGCGTCCAGATCAGGGATCACGAGGAAGGCGACCTCTTCCTCGACCCAAGCCACGCGTACGTCGACGAGTTCCCCGCCATTCCCGCGGAAGGCACGCTGATCACGTTCGACCGCGGGCGCGCCCTCGCCCGGGAGGACATTCCCTTTGTCACGCGCGACCATCCCCTCGTACAGGACACACTCGATCTCCTGCTCGACTCCCCGCAAGGCAGCGCCGCCTTCGCCATCGTGCCAGCCGAGAAACCCGGGCTCTACCTTGAGACGATCTTCGTCCTCGAGACCGTGGCCGACTCCCGCTGGCGCGTGGATCTGTTCCTCCCGCCGGCACCAATCCGCGCAGTGGTCGACGTCGCCGGCCGAGACCGCACCGCCGAGCACCCCGCCGGCCCGCTAGGCGACGCCACGCCCGAGCACGCGCTCCAGCGTTTTCTCGAGCAGCCGCAGTTCAATGCCGACCTCCTCTCTTCGATGGTCGAAGCGGCCACCGTCGTCGCGGAGAAAAACGCGGCCAAGTTGCGCAGCGCCGCCACACAAACTGCTTCCGCAGCGCTTCATGCCGAGCTGCTGCGCCTGATCGATCTGCGCAAGGTCAACGATCATGTGCGCAACGAGGAGATCGCGCTTGCCGAAGAGCGGCTCCAGCGCACCGCCGAAGCCATCGGGCAGTCCCGCATCCGGCTCGATTCCATCCGCCTCGTCGTCGAAGGCCCCACGCGCCCACGCCGCTGAACGTCACACGGCGCCATCGCGCCACGATCCGGCTCGCAAACCCGCGAGACACCGAGCGCGCCGCGTTTCATCCGATCCGGTTTCCCGCTTGCAGCGTAGGCAGCAGGGCCGCACCGTCGCCGGCTTGTCCCGTTCCAGTGCTATGAATCAATCCATTCGCAACATCGCCATCATCGCCCACGTCGACCACGGAAAGACCACGCTGGTCGACAAATTGCTCAAAGAAGGCGGTGTCTTCCGCGCCAACCAACAGGTCGAGGAGCGTGCCATGGACTCCATGGACCTCGAGCGTGAGAAGGGGATCACGATCAAGGCCAAGAACACCTCCGTCCACTGGAAGGACAAGATCATCAACATCGTCGACACTCCAGGACACGCCGACTTCGGCGGCGAGGTCGAGCGCGCCCTGCGCATGGTCGACGGCGTTCTCCTCCTCGTCGACGCCTACGACGGTCCCCAAGCTCAGACCCGCTTCGTCCTCCGCAAGGCTCTCCAGCACGGTCTCAAGGTCATCATCGTCGTCAACAAGATCGACCGCGAGAACGCCGATCCGAAGGGCGCCTACAACAAGGTTCTCGAGCTTCTCCTCGAGCTCAACGCCACCGAGGAACAGTTCGACGCCCCCGTCTGCTACGGTTCCGGCCGCGACGGCTTCATGATGCGCAAACTCGAAGACGAGCGGAAGGACATGGCCCCGCTTTTCAACTGCATCCTCGACCACATTCCGCCGCCATTCTCCCGCCCGAACCAGCCCTTCCACATGCTGGTCTCCAACATCGATTGGAGCGACTACGTGGGACGCATCGCCATCGGCAAAATTCTTGGCGGCAAGATCTCCGTCGGCGATCCGGTCTGGGTGATCCGCCATTCCGACAACAAGCGCATCCGCGCCAAGGTCACCAAGGTCTTCGAATACTCCGGCCTCGGCACCAACGAGTCCAGCAACGCCGTCGCCGGCAACATCGTCGGCCTCTCGGGCTTTGAGGACATCGACATCGGCGACACCATCGCTGTGGCCGACGACGCCGTCGCCCTCCCCTTCACCGAGATCGACCCGCCCACTCTCGAGATGCAGCTCGCCGTCAACGACGGCCCGCTCGTCGGCAAGGACGGCAAGTTCGTCACCTCCCGACAGGTACGCGACCGCATCTTCAAGGAGGCCAAGACCAACATCTCCATCAAGGTCGAGGACACCGACACCGCCGGCGTGACCAACATCAAGGCACGCGGTGCGATGCAGATCGCCGTCCTCGTTGAGACCATGCGCCGCGAAGGCTACGAGGTCCTTGTATCCCGCCCGAGCGTCATCACCCGCATCGAGAACGGACAGACCCTTGAACCCTACGAAACCCTCTGGGTCGAAATCCCAGAGGAGTGCGTCGGCGCCGTCATGCAGAATCTGGCCAACCGCAAGGGTCAGATCACGAACATGGAGAAGCACAACAACACGACCATGATCGAGGCGGCCATCACTACCCGCGGTCTGATCGGCTTCGAGATCGACCTCGTGAACATGACCAGCGGCCGCGGCGTGATGAGCCATCTCTTCAAGGAGTACGGCCCTCACGTCGGTGAGCTGAAGACCCGCATCACCGGCACCCTCATCGCCACCGACCCCGGCGTGGCCACCGCCTACGCCCTCGATTACCTCAGCGAGCGCGGCAAGCTCTTCGTCGGCCCCGGCGACGAAGTCTACGAGGGCATGATCGTCGGCGAGAATCCTCGCGCCGATGACATGCCGATCAACCCGACCAAGGAGAAGCACCTCTCCAACGTCCGCTCCCAGGGCGAAGGCAAGGGCATCCAACTCGCACCCCCGATCCGATTCTCCCTCGAGCGCGCGATCGAGTACATCGCCCCCGACGAGTACGTCGAAGCCACGCCGCACCACATCCGTCTGCGCAAGCGCATCCTCGACGAGAACAAGCGCAAGCGCGCCGCAAACGCCGCCCAGGCCTGATCGTAGAACGTTTCCAACCCACGCCCGGCTGTCCTCAGCTGGGCGTTTTCATTTACGGATCGTCACCACTATTCTGTTGCAGGCTACGGACTGCGTCTGAAGTCTCAACGTTCGCATCGGGATGCATTTCGAGACGGAAGATCGGTGCGAAGGGCCACCGGAGGCACGCGTCCGACCAGCGCGATGCAAGATTCCTTCCTTCATCCTTTTCTTTGCGCTTGAAGGAGCGGACCCAGTTTCTCAGCCTCCGCGCTCCTTTGTTTCACCTTGTCACAGGTGCACCGAAGGTTCGGTTCGCTGGTAACAGTTTGCCGGGATAGCTCAGTGGTAGAGCAACGGTTTCGTAAACCGTAGGTCGAGGGTTCGAATCCCTTTCCCGGCTCCAGCGCCCAATGTGCTGCTCACGGAGTCGTGTGCCGAATTACCGAGGCAATCCGCTCCTTCGGCGGCTTCGTGTACGAGCTGCGATCAAGTCTCTAGGAGCAGCCACCGACGTCAGAGACCATCGCCGCTCGGAAGCCGCGCCTGAGCGCGCGCAATCGATCAGCCCAAGGGCGCCACACGCCAGCACCTGCGAGAAAGCCGCACTCAGCGAGCCGGGCCCCAGCGCTTCGTGAACGGGTAGTAGATGAACAGCGGCCGGCCAATGCAGTCCTTGGCGGGCACGAACCCCCAGACGCGGCCGTCGGCACTGTTGTACGAGTTGTCGCCGAGGGCGAAGAAAGCGCCATCGGGAACCGTGAGCACCTCACCGGCCTGAAGCAGGCCGAGATTCTTCTCCCACGGCTTGTCGCCGTTCTTGTAGCCGCGATAGAGGCCGACGCGGTTGGCGTTCAGCTCGAACGCCTCGGCGCCGGTGATCGGCGCTCCGTTGCGGTAGAGAATCGGCTCCTTGATCTCCAATGTGTCGCCCGGCGTGCCGACGAGGCGTTTGATGTAGTACTGGTCCTGGCCGATGCCGGCGATGTTACCGGTGCGAAAGACAAAACCCTCGCCGACCTTCGGCCGGAAGAAATTGTTGCTGAAACGGTCGACGAAGAGTTGGTCGCCGGTGAGAACGTCGAAGCTGAAAGCGACCTCGCCGCGCACGCAGTTACGTCCCGTCCTCAGCATCGGAACACGCGCGTTGAAGCGGCGGCCGTTCTGTACCATCTCGATCGTCTTCTCGACGACACGGCCATCGCGCAGCATTGCCGCGAAGTCTTCCCGGCCCTTGATCTTGCCGCCGAAAAACGCATCGAGCACGAGCGTGTCGAAATCGAAGTCGCCGGGCACGCGCACAGTCACCGGCGAATCGCCGACGTAGAGCGTGTACTGCTTAAGCTGCGCAGGGACGACCAGCCATTTGCGCCCGCTCACAGCATCGACTGTGGGGACGGCAATCCGGTCTTCGCGTACCGCTACGATCGGGATCAGAAGCTCGCCGTTTACCGGCGCCACCACCTCGCGCCGGGTCGCACCGAAAGCGGCAAGGCGGAAAACCTGCGCGACCGGCCCGGGCGCGTCCTTCGGGTCGAGGAAGACCTCGTGCTTCATCCCGAAATAGGTCGGCCACATCGAGTTGGTCGGGATCTTGAACGGCTGCACGAAGTACGCACGGATGCCGAGGATCACGATGGCGGCGGCAAGGAAGAACTCGATGTTGTCGGCGAGCGAAGTCTTCGGGTACACGCGACCGCCGGTGCGGTGCAGCGTCTGCTCCAGCGCCTCGATGGCGAGCTTGAGCTGGGCGGCGTCGGCCTTCGCCTTGATCCTCGCCTTCAGCTCGCCGCGGCGCTGGTTGAGCTCGGCCAGCTCGGCATCGGAGAGCAGATCGCGGCGGTAGTGGTAGACCCTGTCGGCAACCTCCAGCCAGTTCTTCGCGTCGCGCCGCGCACGAGCGGCCTGGGTCATGAGGAAGCTGAACATCGGGGGTAGCGGCTGGGAGGTGGCGGAACCTAGTTGGTCTTGAGACCCTGGATGAAGGCTTCGGGGGGGATCGAGACGGAGCCGATCTGCTTCATCTTCTTCTTTCCCTCCTTCTGCTTGTCGAGGAGCTTGCGTTTGCGGGAGATGTCGCCGCCGTAGCACTTCGCGGTGACGTCCTTGCGCATGGCGCGCACCGACTCGCGGGCGATGATCTTGCCGCCGATGGCCGCCTGGACGGCGATCTGGAACATCTGGGGCGGGATGATCTCCTTGAGCTTCTCGCAGAGCGCCCTGCCCTTCTGCTCAGCCTTCGTGCGGTGACAGATCGAGGAGAACGCGTCGACCGGCTCGCCATTGACGAGGATGTCGAGCTTCACGAGATCGGAAACGACATAGCCACTCAGCTCGTAGTCCATCGAGCCGTAGCCGCGGGTGACGCTCTTGAGGCGGTCGTGGAAGTCGACGAGGATCTCGTTGAGCGGCAGCGTGCAGGTGAGCATCACGCGGGTGTCGTCAAGAGTGTCGGTGTGGTCGCAGGTGCCGCGCTTGTCCTGAACGATGCTCAGCACGTCGCCCAAAGCCCAGTTCGGAATGTGGATCGTGGCCTTGATCGTGGGCTCGAGGATCTCGGCGATGCTCGAGGGATCGGGTAACTGCACCGGGTTGTCGATCTCGAAGGGTTTGTCGGAGCCCTCGGTGCGCACTTGGTAGATGACGCTCGGGTACGTGGAGATGATGTCGACGTCGTACTCGCGGCGGATGCGCTCGAGGATGATCTCCATGTGGAGCAGCCCGAGGAAGCCGCAGCGGAATCCGAAGCCGAGGGCGACGGAGCTCTCCGCCTGGTAGAGGAAGGCGGCGTCGTTGAGCTGGAGTTTGCCAAGGCTGGCCTTGAGCTTCTCGAAGTCGGAGGTGTCGATCGGATAGATGCCGCTGAACACCATCGGGCGCACTTCCTTGTAGCCGGGGAGCATCTGCTCGGCGGG
>CAZXHR010000074.1:0-19320 GCA_964640465.1 uncultured Opitutaceae bacterium | reverse complement strand
CCCCGCCGCCTTCACCAAAAATGCACCCAACCCCGCGAATCGTGAGGATTAGGGGACAGCACGGATTTCTGTCCGATCGGGACAGAGAAGTGTGCTGTCCGCCACCTGTGGCGCCGCTCGCCAGAGCGGCGATCCGACCTCCGAGAGGTAGTGCGGGGCCGCCGGGACCGCCGCTCCCCGGTTTGTCGTCAGCGTAGGGCGGCGTTCCAGTGTTCTTCGTTGCGAAGACCGCGAGGCGACGCCCTCACGGCACCGCGGTCCGGCAAGCGTTCCGCTCCCGTGGCGCTGCTCGCGAGAGCAGCGAGCTTGCGCGGACGCCGCAGCCGCTCACGCCGCGCGCACCAGCGGCTGCACCTTCGCAAGCGCCTTGGCCTGATCGCGCTCCACCAACCAGAGATCGTAGGCGCTCTGGAGGTTGAGCCAGTTGCGCGAATCGACGCCGAAATACCGCCCGAGCCGCGCCGCCGTATCCGCCGTGATAGCCCGCCGCCCGGCAAGGATCTCGCTCAGCCGACTCTGCGGGATGCCGGTGGCCTTCGCCACGGCAAGCTGCGTAAGCCCGAGCGGCTCGAAATACTCCTCGCGCAGAATCACGCCGGGATGGGTCATGGGAATCTTCGTGGTCATGGGGAAATCCTCAGTGGTAGTCGACGATCTCGACATCCTCGGCAGCGGTGCCGGTCCAGACGAAGCAGATGCGCCATTGGTCGTTGATGCGGATGGAATGCTGGCCGTTGCGCCCGCCCTTCAACGCCTCGAGGCGGTTGCCGGGCGGCAGCCGGAGAAACGCGAGTTCCACGGCGGCGTTGATGAGCTGGAGCTTCGCCAGCGCGCGCCGCTGCAGGTCGGGCGGCAGGCGCCGCACGCTCTCGCCGGCCCAAAGCGCTGCAGTCTCGGCGTTGGCAAAGCTTTTGATCACCGCCCTCAACCTCGCCCCGCTGCCGTTATTCGTCAAACGGAATATCCGGGCCGCGTATAACGCACCGGCTCACCGTCGCCAGCCCGTCCGTCGTAGCTGAGCGGCTGCGCCGCTCAGCCGCCGTTCAGCCCTCCGCCTGTGGCGCCGCTCGCCAGAGCGGCGATCCACACCGCCCGAGGTAGGGCGGGGCCGCTGGGCCCGCCGCTCACGCTCCTCTTCCCGCAGCCGCTCAGCCCGAGCTTCGTCTACTTCCGTGTTCGGAGAGCGGCACGGATCGAACCCGGATCGCGGGCGCCGTGGACGAGGAGGAACACGACAATGTGGCAGCGTTCGATCCGGAAGTAGAGCGCGTACGGGAAACGACTGAGCAGCACGCGGCGGAAATCGCCGTGTACTTTGCGGAACACCGTCGGCTGCCGCTCCAAGACGGCGAGAGCCGCAAAATAGGATCGAAGAAACTCCTGCCCCAACCCGGCGACGGCATCCTCGTACCACGCAAATGCCGCAGCGACATCGTCGAGCAGCTCGGGGCGAAGACGGAGGTCGCGGCTCACAGACGGCGAGCGAGCTGCCGGCGGAATTCGTCGAGTGAAAGCGCCTGCTCCGGAGCGCGGCGGTGGGCGGCGAGTCGGGCCTCCAAGAGCCGCTTGTGGGACTCCGGCACCGGCAACGCCTCACCTTCGGCGGCCACGTCATCCCACAGATCCTCGGCCAGCCGAATCTTTTCGGAAACGGAGAGCTTGCGGACTTCCTTGGCGAGCGTGGCGGTCATGGCCTGACGCTAGCCTCGCGCCTCACTCGGGCAAGTCGGATGGCGCGAGCGAGCGGCAGCTCCCGTTTCGGACGTAAAGCTCAGCGCACGGGCACTGGGCGGCACCCCGGCTACCGCTTCACCTGCCGGCAGCCGGCGCTGCGCTAATTATGTGGATCGATTTCTTGCAGTTCGGTTTGTCACGCCCTCGACAGCAGCCCGCTCAGTATCCCGCAGCATCGGCAAGACGGAACTCCGAACCAAGCACTGCGCGATTCTGTTTCTCGTCGTACCGCACCGTCGTCCACTGTCCCCCTCCTTGCTTATTGAGAATCAGTACGCGCCCATAAGCTGGATGAACAGCGTGAGCCTTCGGAAGCTCGGCAGTTGTCTCGAATCCATACTTCGGATCGGTCAGCAGTGCACCTTCCTCGGTCTTCCGTCCATCGATGCCGACGATGAAATCCGGGAAGAAGCCGCGTCCATCGGGCAACACCACCTGCACACTCCACGGCTTGTGCGGCAGATTGCGATGCCACCAGCGCACCACGCCCAGCGAATCGCAGTCGAGCAGTTGAGCGAAGTCCCGCTCCCAGCCGTTGAGGTCGCTGGGAACGGCTCGGTAGATATTGAGCCGCGAAGTCGGCAACGGTGTCTCGCTCGCCAGCTCCACCGGGAGCGGTTCCTCGGCCGGCTCCACGATGAAGTGCGCCGCAAGCGCAGCCTTCTGCGCCTCGTGCAAGAGCTCGGGGTGACAGGCAAGGATCACGTTGAGCATGTGGCTCACCTTCTCCTTGTCGTGTGCCTCATCGAGGCCCATCTCCCGCAAAGTGTCGCCGAGCTTACGCAACAGCGCCCGTCGCAGTTCGCGCGGATCGAAGCTCTCGTTGCGCGTTAGCGCCTTGTACGCGAGCTGAGCCGCATGATCCGGGTCCATCGCCGCCTGCGTAAACTCGATCTCCATCTGGCGGGTGAAGACCTCCAGCGTCTTCTTCTCCACCTTCACCTTCGCCGCCAGCGCTCGCACGATGTCGGTCGATCCAACAATGAACCGCTGCGCACAGTCCTCCTCTGTCGCCTCGTTGTCGGGCGAGACGACCTGTGTCTTGAAATGGCGCGGCGCATCGGTGCGCAACGCGTAGAGATAACGGCCGTTCTTGCGGGCTGGAGCGCCTTGTGCGACCGCCTCGCTTTCACTGCCCGCCTCCGGCGCCGCAAAATCCCCCGTCAGCAACTCGAGTACGGAGACCGTCGGCGCATCCGGCCGGCTGTCTCCGCTGCCAGTCGCCGCTCCGCCGTCCGCGGCCGACTGCACTTCGCTCGACAACGTGAAAAGCTGCGACTGACCGCCGGGGCCGAGTACCTGCACCTGCGACTGGCCACCGACATTCACGATGGCCGTCGTCGGGCTGACCTTTGCGTACTCGGTCTGCACGCGGTTGATCCGCTGCCCGGCAAGATCGAGTCCGGTCTGCGTCTCTGCGTCGGCAAGAAACACATACCCGTAGCGTAACGCCTCCGGCAGCGTCCCCGCTCTCGCCCGCGCCTGCAGTTTGCGGTGCACACGCAGGATGCGTCCGACGAGTTGCACGCCGAAGTCCTCGTCGCGTGCCGCTCGCATGGACACCAGCGCGAAGGCGCGCGGCGCATCGAACCCGAGCGCGACCGCCATCTTGAAGATCAGCACCTCGCGCGCTTCGTCGTTCGCCAGCGCCAGCAGGCCGCTGTCGGGCTCGTCTGCCGTATGCACCGCGATCTGCTCCTCGGTAAACCCTTCCTTGAGCAACCGGACCTTCGCCCGTTCCACGCTCTTCCCGTTGGAGTCCACCTGCACGAGCAACAACGGCGTGAGCGCCACCCCGAGCTTCTTCAGCTCAGCCTTCACCCGGCGATGCAGCGCCGCACCATCGCGCAACGCCGTGGTCTCAAAATCCACCAGCGCCTGTTGCGCTTCCTCGGCGAAATAGGCCGCACACTTGATGCCGGGCTTGATCAGGCCCTCAGCCACAGGCTCGCCACGGCCGATCACGATGCGATTGATCCGCGCCAGACCGAGCGTGCCCTGGAACCGCGCGACGTCCGCATCGTCCGGCGTTGCGGTAATGAGCAACGTGTACTCCGGCCGCAGCACTTCGCGGAAGAACTTCAGCGCCTGCGTCTCCCCGCTCTTCCCGAAGAATCCGTGGTGGGCTTCGTCGACCACCACGCCGATCCGCAATCCTTGCTCCCGCAGCGAGTCCAGGAGCTCCTCGAGCGTCAGGTTCTGCTCCCCGCGTTTGTGGACGTTGCGCTTGTCCTTGGCCTTGGTCGCCACCGTCTGCCAGGTGGTCACGAACACGTCGCCGGCCTTGCTGTCGGCCGCCTGTCGATCCTCGCTCAGCTCGCGCAAGCGCAACCCCGGCAACTCCGCTCGCAACGCCGACGCCGTCTGCCCGACCACGCCCTTGAAGGGCGCGAACCAGAACCACACGACCCGGTCGACGCTAGAGAACCGCTCCAGCAGGTGCCCCGCGACCAGCGTCTTGCCCGCGCCCGTCGGCGCCTCGATGAGCACGGTGCCGTGGTGACCGAGCGCCGCCGCGCGCCCCGCGGCTTCAGCCCCGGCAGCAACCAGCAACCGGCGACACTCGCCGAAGATCGCGAGCCCGCTCGCAATGGCGTTTTCCTGAAATGGACGTGGGGAGAGACGGCTCATGGACGCGGGGCGTTAAGTTCGAGATTGAGCCGGAAGCGCCGCGTGAGCGTGTCGGCGACCGGGAGGTGCGAGATATGGCTGGAACGCAGATGCTGCCGCAACGTCTGCGGCTGCCACGAGTAGAGCACGACCTCCCCCGCGGATGCACAACGCTGCCGCAAGGTCTCGACGATGCGCTTGTCGAAACGCGGCACGTAGACGACAGCGGAATCCTCGTCCCCCGCCCAGAGGAAGGGCACCTTGGCATAGGGAGTCAGCGTTTCGCAATGGATGAGCTGGAGCGCCGCCCAAACCTGGGCGTGGTCCAGTGCCAGCAATTCCCTCTGCGGCACGCGGTGCGTGCGCAGGTAGGCGAAGTCGCCACCGATCCCCGACACGCCGGAGCCGTCACGCCCAGTGTAGCCCTGCATCACGCGACGCAGCCGCTCGGCACACACATCGCGACACAGGTTCTTCTCCGGCTCGTCTGTCGTCGCCTCGGTACTGGAGACAAGGATGAACCGCCGCCGACCGCCATCCTCGGCGTTGAGCTTCTGCACCGCATGCCCCGTCGTTCCCGAGCCGGCAAAGAAATCGAGGACAATATCGTCGGGGCCAACGCAAAGCCGGAGGATATCGGCGAGGACAGCCGAATCTTTTGGAAAGCTGAACGCACCTTTGCCGAGCACTGCTTCGACCTCAAGGGTCGCCGCTCGACCATCTTTGTAGAAAACGCTGGGCATAGGCTCAGCATCGACCTCCGAGAGGTAGCTCTTGCGGCAGGGGATCGTGCTCTCGTCTGGGCCAAAATGGATGCGTGGGGGGACTTCAGCCAGTGCCCGTTTCGTGCGTTCCTCCTCCCAGCGCCACCCGGTAGATGGCTTTTTGCAGGATTTGCCTGTCACCGGGTGAAGGATGTCGTACCTTGGGCGACTTTCCCGCCCATCGTCAGGGCCATGGAAGTTGTCGGGGAAATATAGCCCTCGGTCATCGGACCAACAGTAGTGCTTGTGCTGCTTGGCCGGGTCGGTCTTGGGAAGTGACCGATACCACTTCATCATCGAGACTCGGATCTGAGCGTGGTTCTGCTCATGCGCCGCGCGGAGCTTTTCGTAGTAGGCCAGCACGGTATCTACCCCTGCTTTTCGGCGCCGCCACACGACTCCTTGATCGAGCTGGAATGCTTTGTTGTTCGCGTAGACGAGCATGTACTCATGCGCCACCGAGAAGAACTTGGAGTCGCCCTTCTTCCCCTTCTCCCACACCAGAGTGGCGATGTAGTTCGATGGGGAGAAAACGGAATCCATCATCAACCGGAGTGGAGCCACTTCGTTGTCATCGATTGAAACGAAGATCGCTCCGTCCTCGCGGAGAAGGTGCCGAGCCAGCTTCAGCCGCTGGTACATGAACTCGCACCACTTGGAGTGCCGCCACGCATCTTCCCGGTCGACGAATGAGTCGTTGTAAACGAAGTCGCTATTGCCGGTGTTGTACGGCGGATCGATGTAGATGCACTTCACCCGGCCGGCGTGTGTCATCCGCAGATGCCGGAGTGCGTCGAAATTGTCGCCCTCGATGACAAGGTTGCGCCACGGCCCCTCGCCGCAGGACAGCTCAGGCACGAGGTCGAGCGCCACGAAATCGTCGTTGAGCGCCCGGTCGCGCTCGATCTCGTTGGCCTCCCAGACGAGGCCAAAGCGCCGCTCGGCGTCGCGCCGGTCGCGCGCCTCCAACAGGCGCAACAGTTCCTCTCGATTCAGATGATCGTAGCGTGTTCCCACGGTGATTCGCTCGCGTGCGAATCAGCCCCTGTCGGGATGGCTTTGCTCTCGTGGAGAACTCTCTTGGTGCCTGAAAACGAAGAGGGAGCGTGTCTACACACACTCACCTCAGGCACCTGGAAGAGCCTCACGAGAGCGCTATCGGCACGCCCCCAATCGGGAGCGATGCGTCGAGCGCCGTCTCGTGGTCGAAGATTTCCAGGTTTCGAGGTGACAGCAGCCGAAGCTACGCGAAATGGATGATGGTTAGGTTACGGGTGAGAGACGATAGTTCAGAGAAACGAGGTCTGAGTTGCGGGGGAAAACGGCGGAGGCGCGCGGCCTCCGGAACAGACGGAGCTTGCTCCGCGAAGGGCCGGGGCGTCGAGCGCGTTTCCGCGGGGGCTGAACGACTTCGCCGCCCCTCTCCGCCCATCAGCGTTCATCAGCGGTTCCCTCTCCGCACGACCTCCGTTCGCCTCCGTCGTCCGGTTACACCAATCAGCGCCCATCGGCGGTTCCCCTCCTCGAACCATCAGGCCTCGCGCGCCCTAGCGCTGCCCGGCGTCCCGAAGCCGATCTTGCGGCGGTGGCGCGGGCCATCGGGGGCGGTGAGCCGGCGGAGCGCCTCGATCACGGCAGCGAGCTGCTCGTCGTGTGCGCCCACCCGCGCCTCGATCTCCGCCAGCTTCGCCGCGATGGCCTTGTGGTTCACCACCAGCTGCCGCAGCCGGACGAACGCGCGGACAACATGCACGCTCATCTCCGCCGCCGCCGCACTGTTGAGCACGTTCGCCGCCTGGATCGCCCCATGCTCGGTGAAGGCGTAGGGCGACCCTTTGTAGAAACGGATGTTCTGGAGGTGGTCGCATTTTGCGACCACCTCGGTTTTCTCCTCACCAGTCAGGAGGAACATGAAATCCTCCGGGAACTTCCGCGCGTTGCGCTTCACCTGCTCGTTGAGGCGCTTGGTCGGCACGCCGTAGAGGCGCGCGAGATCGGCATCGAGGATCACGCGCACGCCGCGCAGCACCAGAATGCAGGACTGGATCGGCTCCAATGGAACAATCTCGGCATCGGTCATGGGATAAGCGGTCGCATTTTGCGACCGGTTCGGGGCAATCGTTGGCGTGGGGAGCACCGTCCTACGTTCCTGATTCCATGAGTTCCAGATTCTCAGGCTGCTCCGCGGTTCGTTCGGATCGTTTCCAGCTTTCCACATTCACCATTCCGCATCCGCCCTTGGTTTCCTTCGTTAACTTCTGTCGTCTGCCCAAGCTTCCATCGGTGCAGATCTGTATACATCGGTGGCTACACTCTCTCTGTCGTCCGACTCCGCCCATCAGCGTTCACCAGCGTCCATCAGCGGTTTCCACTCCGCGCGGCCGTCGTTCCCTTCTGTCGTCTGCCCAGTCGGCCCGTTCCTGAGTTCATGAGTTCCAGATTCTATAGGGCAGTAGCGAGGAGCGGGGAGTGAGTAGCGAGTAGCCAACCAGCCCGGAGCCGCTCCGTTCCCCCTTTCCCGCTTTCCACATTCCACATCCGGCATTCGGCGCATGCCCCGTGCCTACGCCAGGCACGCCTCCAGCTCGCGGCGCAGCGCGGCCTCGTCGATCCCGCGGCCGATGAACACCAGTTCCTGGCGACGGTCGCCATGCGGCTCCTGCCACACCGCGCGGATGCCCGCCGGAATCTCGGCCTCCGAAATCACTCCGCGCCCGAGCAACGCCGCCGCCCAGGTGCCGACCGGCTCGCAGCGGTACACGCCGCCGGCCAAGGAGAGGAACCCGATGTCGTCGGGCCGCTCGCTCGCCCAGAAAAACCCCTTCGCCCGCACCACGCCGGGCAACCCGGCGGCGAACAGCGCCGCCAGCCGCCGTGCGTCGAACGGCCGCCGCTCCGCGTACAGGAACGTGCTCAGCCCGTACTTTTCCGACGACGTCTCCACCGGCGCCGCCTTCGCCGGACGTTTCAGCGCGCCGAATCCCGCCGCGCGGTGCAGCCCGGCCGCCGCGCGGCCGGCCGAGTCGTTGAGCACGCGCACCCAGGTCGCCATCGCCTCCGGGCGCGCCGCGTAGCGATCCGCGCCCGGCCACACGCCCGCCGGCAGCTCGCTCTGCACTGCGCGGTGGATCTCCGCGCGCGGGTTCACCGCAAGCACGAGCGACTCCGCCTCGTCGATCTCCGCGGGCGCGGCGGCGAGGTCGGTCTTGTTCAGCGCCACGATGTCGGCGCCCTCGATCTGCTCGAGCATCAGGTCGGAAAGCGGACGCGGCCGCTCGTCCTCGCGGGCGGCGCGGCGGCGTCCGTCGGCCTCGCCGCGGCAGTGGCGGAGAAACTCGGACACGTCGACCACGGCGAGCACGGAGTGGAGCCGCGCGAAATCGGAGAGGCTGCGCCCGTACTCGTTGCGCTCGCTGAAGAGGCGCACCAGCGGCTGAGGCTCCGCCACGCCGGAGCACTCGACGACGATGTGGTCGTACCCTCCCTTCGCGGCCAGCTCGGCCACCGTCTCCGCCAGCTCGTCGCGCACACCGCAGCAGATGCAGCCGTTGGTCAGCTCGATCGTCTTCGCCGCGGCGCCCTCGCCGCCCACGCGGCGCACGAGCGCGGCGTCGATGTTCACCGCGCCCACGTCGTTGACGACCACCGCCAGCCGCAGCCCGTGCGGCTCGGCCAGCGCACGCGTCAGCCACGTGGTTTTGCCCGCGCCGAGGAAGCCGGTGACGATCGTCACGGCGGGTTTGTCGTTGGTGGAGAGGTGGGAGGATTCGGCCATGGGCAGCGCAGTCGGATGACGGATTTCGCCGCGGACAACAAGCCCGCGAAACGCCCGCCGCCTTTCCTCTGGCCTCCGCCGCCGGCCCGGCGCACAAAGGCGGCGAGCCACATCCCCTCCGTGAGCGACTCCCCTTCACCTCTCGCCGAGAAATACCGCCGCCTGCTCGAGATCATCGCGGCGCACGGCCGCGTGGCCGTCGCCTTCTCCGGCGGCGTCGACAGCAGCTTCCTCTGCCGCGCCGCGCGCGATGCCGTGGGCGACGCCGCCATCGCCATCACCGTCGTCGGCCCGATGTTCTCCGCCGAGGAGCTGGAGACCGCCAAGCAGGTCGCCGCGCTCACCGGTATCCGCCATTTTCTGATCGAGGAGCGCGGCCTCGACGAGGCCGTCGCCGCCAACCCGCCCGACCGCTGCTACCACTGCAAGAAGCTCGAGTTCGGCGGCATCGCCGCGGTCGCGCGCGAGCACGGCGTCACCACCGTGCTCGACGGCTCCAACGTCGACGACGAGTCCGACTACCGGCCCGGCCTCGCCGCGTTGGCCGAGCTCAAGATCGCCAGCCCGCTGCGCGCCGCCGGTCTCCACAAGACGGAGATCCGCCAACTCTCCCGCGAGCTCGGTCTGCCCACCTGGGACAAGCCCGCCGCGGCCTGCCTGGGCTCGCGCATCCCCTACGGCGAGCGCATCACCGTGGAGAAGCTGCGTGCGATCGAGCAGGCCGAACGCGTCCTCCGCGCCCACGGTTTCCGCCAGTGCCGCGTGCGCCACCACGGCGACATCGCCCGCCTCGAGGTCGCTCCGGACGAGCGCAGCCGCTTCTTCGACCCCGCGCTGCTCGACACGCTCTCGCAGGAGATCAAGGCCGCCGGCTTCCGCTACGTCTGCCTCGAGCTCGAGGGCTACCGCATGGGCAGCCTCAACCGCGCCCTGCCCGTCAAAACCGCCGCGCGCCTCGCGAGCGCCGTGCTGCCCGGCGGCGCCACCACCCCGCCCGCCCATGCGTGAAACGGGACATGCACTCGGTCGTAGCTGGACGGCACAGCCGTTCAGCCCACCCGCCGTCGCAGTAGGCGACCGTAGGGGCGGTGACTTGCACCGCCCTCTGGATATCACATGCCAGTGGTGTCGCTGCATCGGCCAGGCATCGCGAGACGACGCCCCTACTCGCTTGCGGGTAGGGCGGTTTCTCCGAAACCGCCGTCACCTGCAGCCCGAGACCTGCGCACATCGCAGCCACGGACGTTTCGAAGAAACGTCCCTACCTTTCCACCCCTGATCTCCCCGCGCCCGACATGAAAATCCTCTACTACGACTGCTCCGCCGGCATCTCCGGCGACATGCACCTCGGCGCGATGGTCGACCTCGGCGTCCCGCCCGAGCACCTCGAGACCGAACTGCGCAAGCTCGGCGTCGCCGGCTGGCGCCTGCGCTTCGCCCGCGACTCCCGCAAGGGCATCGGCGGCACCCGCGCCGATGTCCTCCTCGACGGCGAACCCGATCCGCTCGCCCCTGCAGGCGGCCGCGCCGAGGCCGGCCAACCTCCCGCGCCCACCTTCACTCCCGTCGCCAGAACAGCGGCACCGCTGCGTCCCGGCCAGGCGCCGCACGAGCACCGCACCCACCGCGACATCGTCGCGCTGATCGAGCGCAGCGCCCTCGCCGATGGCGTGAAACGCCGCGCGCTCGCCATCTTCGCCCGCCTCGCCGAGGCGGAGGCCAAGGTCCACGGCGTGCCCGTGGCCGAAGTCGGTTTCCACGAGGTCGGCGCCGTCGACTCCATCGTCGACATCGTCGCCGCAGCCATCGCGCTGGAGTGGCTGAAGCCGGATCGTATCCTCGTCTCCACCGTGGAGCTCGGCGGCGGCTTCGTGCACTGCGCGCACGGCCGGCTCCCCGTGCCTGCGCCCGCCACGGCCGAGCTGCTGCGCGGCGCACCCACGCGCCTGGGCACCGTGCCGTTCGAAGCGACCACGCCCACAGGCGCCGCCATCCTCGCCGCCAGCGCCACCGCGTTCGCCGACCGCACCGACTTCGCCATCGAGCGCATCGGCTACGGCATCGGCCACAAGGACGGCCCCGTCCCCAACATCCTCCGCGTTTTCCTGGCGACCGCCCCTGTAGCCAGCCGCGCCGAGGCCGGCCCGCCCACCGCCGCAGTCGCCAACGCACCGCGCGATGCCACCGGCGCTCCCGTTGTCGCCGCTTCGCCGGAGACGGCTGCCGCGGTCGCACCACGGCAAATGGCCGTGGTGTTGGAGTGCAACATCGACGACATGACCGGCGAGACCGCGGGATACGTTCTCGAGCAGCTCCTCGCCGCCGGCGCCTCCGACGCGTGGCTCACGCCCATCGTCATGAAGAAGTCGCGCCCGGCGCTGACGTTCTCCGTCCTCTGCCCGCCGGAGAAGGAGGCCGCGCTGGCCGAGCTCCTCCTGCGCGAGACGACCACCTTCGGCCTGCGCCGCCGCGAAGTCGGCAAGTACGCCCTCGAACGCACCGTCGAGGAGATCGCCACGCCGCTCGGCGCCGTGCGCGTGAAGACCGGCTGGCTCGACGGCCGCCGGCTGAAATCGAAGCCCGAGCACGACGATCTCCGCCGCCTCGCCCAGGCCAACGCCCTCCCGCTGCGCGAAGTCGAGCGCATCGTCCTCGCCGCGCTCGCGCAGCGCGATGACGTCCCGTAACCGCCGCGCGGCCTATGACGCCGCGCACCGGCGCGCGGATCCAGCACGCCACGCCATCCGCCCTTCGCCGACCACCAGCCGAAGGGAGCGACTTGCTTCGGCTCGCTCGGTGACAGCCGGCGGTTGCGGCGGCGCGACTTGCGACCGCTTGTTTCTTGTGTTTCCTGCTCCGGTACAGACCCCACGGCACACCGTCACACGTCATGTCGCCGCTCGTCGCGCGCCCATGGCGCCGGCCGCCGGACCGGCGTCCCGCCGACACCCGCATCGCTACCGCAGCGGGTGCCACGGAGTGCGATGCATCCCCGGCTTGCCAGCGCCCCGGCGGCGCCACCGCGGCATGATCATCACCGACCAAAGCCAGTTGGAGGCGCTCGCGCCGGCGTCGATCGGTTTCCTCGGCGGCTCATTCAACCCCGCCCACGCGGGCCATCTGGCCCTCGCCACGTACGTGCTGGAGCACCACCTCGCCTACGTCGCGTTCTGCCCGCACTCCTTCCATCCGGAGAAACAGCGGCTGCTCGCCCCGATGGAGCACCGTCTGCACATTCTCCGGCTGCTCGTGGCGCGCTCCCCGCACCGCAACCGGCTGCTCGTCGTGCATCCCTCGGTTCTCACCGGCACGCAGGGCCCCGGTTTCGTCGCGCTCCACCGCCGCCTTGTCGGCCTGGGTTGCCATTGCGGCCTGCTTGCCGGCGCCGATGCGGTGCTGCGGCCGCACTATCCCGATCACCTCTGCAGCCTCCCGCACTTCATCGGCCTGCGCGGCGACAACACCTGCGTCACCAAGCTCCGGAGCCGTTTGCGCGGGCCCCTCGTCTTCTGCGAGTCCGACCACGCGCATCAGTCCTCGACAAAGATCCGACACTCCCTCGCCCGCGGGGAAGCAGTCGATCTCGACGACGAGCTCCGCCGATTCCTGCACGAGCAACGCCTGTTCGGCTGCGGCGCAGCGGCCGGGCCCCGCGATCCCAGCGCCTCCTGACGCCGCGCACCCGCGCCGGCCGCCGCGGCGATTCCGGAAAACGCCGCTAGAGCGAGCGCTCGATCCCCGCTTGTCTCAACACCTGCCGCGCCGCCTCCAGGATCTCCGGCGTGATCACCCGCGCGCCGGTGCGTGCGTCGACCAGCCGCTCCTGTATCCGCCGTCCGGAATAGCCGTCGGTCACGGCCCACACCGCGGCCTGGATGACGAGCGACGAATACCGGTTCTTCCACGCAAGGGACTCCATCAGCTTGGCCAGGTCCCCCTCCGCGCGTGCGACACCGCGGAATCCGTTTCCCTCCTTCGGAATCGGCAACTCGGCGCGCGCGCAGGCGACGGGAATCCGCAACTGGGTCGTGCCGGGCTCGAGCTCGAGCCGCACAGCCGCCGTCGACACCATGTCCTGCCAATGCCCCGAGGCCAGGAACAGCGTGCCGATCGGAATGCGCACCTTCATGTGCACTCCCGTGGTATTGGTGACGGCGGCCGTGACGACGGTGATCGACTCGCCGAGCACCTCGATGCGGACCAGCCCGCGGGCCAGCAGGTCGTGCAGGTCCAGTTCACCGCCCCAGGGATCGAGCCCGCCCATGCGGTGGCGCACGAGCTTGCGGTTGGCCTCCTCGCGGCAGGGGTGATGGTCGGCGCGGGCCAGCTCTTCCAGCCGCGCCTTGTGGGCGGCGACCTCCGGATCGAGCATTCGGCAGGCGATCACCAGCAGCTCGGCCCGGGTGTTGTCCGGACTCAGTTTCTGGAACAGCGCCAGCGCAACAGGCTTCGCCTCCGGCTCCTTCAGGAGCGCGAACTGCTCGTACAGCCGGCCCACCGTCGCCACGACCTTCGGATCGGGGAACGTGCCGATCCGGCCGCGCCCCTGCTCGATCAGCGAGGCCAGCAGCTTGAACTTCGGCTGGTTGAAGACCTTCGCGCAGAAATCGACGAGGTCCGGGCTGTCGGCCGCTCGCGCCTCGAGAAACTCGACGAGCTTCGGCGCCATCGGCTGGCCGATGACGACTAGCGCCCGGAACGCCCGTTGCCGCACCTCCGCGAAGGCGTCGGTCGTCGATTCGAGGATGAAGGGAAGCTGCGTGAGGTCGCCGGCCTTCGGCAGGATCTCCAGATAGCAGGCACGGAAGACGGGGTTCGGGTCCCGCGCCATGAAGCCCAGCAGCTCGCGCTCCTTGCCGGCGCACAACAGCAGCGCGATGGGCAGCAGCTTCATCCGGTCCGGGTCGTACTCCTTGAAGGCGCCGAGCGCGCCACCGGTCCCCAGCTTGGGATCGTGGTGGTACTCGCGCGTGCGCTTGAGCGTCGCCGTCAGCACGCCGGAGTTGGAGAACTTCTTGAGGAACTCCCGCAGCAGGTACTCGTGGTGCGTCCCGATATCGGCCGCAGGCGTGCGGTCGGCGTATTTGTTCGCATTGGCCAGCTGCACGAAGAGCGCGATGAACGTCTCCCGCAGCTCATAGAGCTCGTTGCCGAGGATACGCTCAAGAAGAGCCTTCAGCGTCTCGAACGCATCGGAGCAAACGCCCTGCGCCGACGCCAGCTCCGCCAGCGCCTGCAACGCCTTCGTGCGGTCCTCCGCGCTGCGCGTCCCGTCGCAGACCTGCCGCAACAATGCCGCCCCCTCGCCCCGCTTCCGCAGGGCGCGCACGCTGTCCTTGCTGCCGAACCAGCCCATGGTGTTCGTCCTCTCTCGTGTTACGGTTTCGACGACAAATGGGGCCTACTTCCCCGCCTTGGCCTTGGCGCGAGCCCGTACGGCCTCCATCGCCGCGCGCATGCGGATCATCGTCTGCATCTGGATCTGGAACTTCACCGTGTCGTCGTGCAGCAGCCGCTCCAGCGTCTTGTACTGCGTGGGCTGGAGCAGCGACTCGGCGCCGGCCAACACCTTCGCGTTGGCCTCCGTGCGTTGCTGGAGCAGCGCGTCGGCGTCGGCCTGGTCCTGCGGCCGCTTCATGTAGAACACCCCCGAGGAGAGCACGGGCCAGAGCGCGGCGTACTGCTCGCGGTCGAGCGGCGCGGACTCGTAGCGCAGCCGGTCGTCCAACTGCTGGAGACGCTCGGCCGACACCGGCTTCGTCTCCACCCGCTCGAAGAGCTCCGCCTCCGATTCACCCACGAGTGTCACCAGCTTCTGGTGGAACTCCGCGTTGATCTCTTGCTTCTGGGCGTCGGGCAACGCGCCGTCGGCCTCGGCGCTGGAGAAATCCATGCGCGTGGCGTAGCGCTCGGCCAGCAACGTCCGCAGCTCCTCGCGCTGCGCGTCGGTGAGCTGCGTCTGCCGGGCGATCAACGCGGCATATCGGGAATACTGGTCGGCCTTGATCCAGTCCATCGCCAGCCCAACCGTCTCCGGTTTCCCGAGCATCTCGGAGAGCATCGCGCGCGGGATCGGCATCGCGCCCGGGCGTCCGCTCAGCGACGGGCCGGGGCCGTGGCCGGCCCGCAGCAGCGAGACCTCGCCGCGCAGGTCGCGGACGGTCGCCTCGCTCTTGGCAAGCTGGTCCTTCAACGCCGCCAGTTCGGCCTCCGCGGCGATGGCGGTCTCCGACCCCTTGGCCAGTGCCATTGCAGACTGGGACTGCACCGCCGCCAGCTCTTCGGCGCGCGCCTCCAGCGCCGAGCTCCGGTACGCGAACCAGAGGGCCAGAGCGCCGCAGGCCAGAGTTGTGGAGACGAGCAGACCGATCAGGAGATTCTTGTTCATCGGGGTTTCGTGCCTGGGGTGCACCGGAGGCTGTCTTCGGTTTCGCCCGACGCAACGCGCAACTCCGGCGCGCGGCAGACGCCTGCCGGAAGACAACGACATGGAGGCCTGCGTACTTGCCCGACAGGCGCAACGCCGCGGCGTGGCGAAGGCCGCCATGGCATTCGGCTGTAAGCAAATGGCCGAAGTACCGGCGAGCGTAGCTACCGCAAGCGGCTGCCCTTTACGCCTGGATCGGGCGATCGCCCTCCTATCCCCGACCGCTTGTTTACGCCTCAGCGCACGCCCGGTTTGTTCAGGAAGAACCGGGCGAGCGGGGTGGGCTTGTAGATCTTCACCGGCGGGCATTCCTCGTTCGTGTCGCCGAAGGCGACCAGCTTCTCGATGTAGTGCTCGTTGAGAACCGTGCCGCGGTTGAAGAGCGCCACCTCGGAGCATCCTGGCGGCGGGAAACAATCGGCGAGCAGGTCCGCCTTGCTCAAGGCCTGCGGCGACGCCGGCCGCACCGGGCAGGGATGCGTGCAGACCGTCAGCGCGATCTCCGCACCGGCGAGTTCGAAGAAGTAGGTGGTCGCGGTCTCGCTCACCGGCAGGTCCTGGAACGTGCGGTCGACGCGCTGGCCGTGGGTGAGATACGCCGCCAGCGGTTCGCCGCCGCGGCCCTGCAGCATCGCGCGCAACGACGAGCCGATGATCGTGAGGGCCTCGACGACGAACACCTGCCCGGCCGCGGCGTTGGGCGGACGTTGCAGCGCCTGCGCGAAGATCGTGTTCACCGAGAGCGGATCGGCCTCGAGAAGCAGATCCACCCAGCACTCGCTGTCGGGCAGGACAAAGCCGACCCAGGCCGAATAGGAAATGCGATACGGGCGCTTCCGGTCGTTGGTCCGGCGCGTCGCGGTCGCATCGAGCCCGAGCTCGCGCAAGGCGTGCACGGTGCGGAACGCCACCTCGTCGGGCGCCAGCCCGAGCGCGGCCTCCGCGGCAGGCTGTTCCGGCGGCACATCGGGCGTCGTCTCCGGCTGCGGCTCGGCGCCCGGCGTGGGAACCGGCGCAGGAGCCGGGGCGAAAGGGGCCACGGGAGCGGGAGCCACACCCGAGGGGCGGGCCGCCATCTCGCCGAGCATCTTGTGGCGCTCGACCAGCGCCTCGAACTCCTCGAGTCGCTCCTGGATTTCCAACACACAGTCGATCGAGCGCTCAGCGACGCGCAGCCGCGCGAGCATCTCCGCCGGACGAAACGGCTTGGTGAGGAAATCGTCGGCGCCCGCGTCGAGACCGGCGGCCAGATCGGCCTCGCTGCTCTTCGAGGTGAGCATGAGCAGGTAGGGCCGGACACGCAGCTTGGTCTGACGCAGTTTCGCACAAACCTCCGGGCCAGTGAGGTCGGGCATCATCCAGTCGATGATCGCGACATGCGGCGCATCGTCCGCTTTGAGCAGCTCGTACGCCTTCAGGCCTCCCTCGGCGATCACCACCTCGTGGTGGTTCTTCTCGAGGAATGCCTGCATGATCCGACGAACGGTCGGCTCATCGTCGGCGACGAGGATCTTCATGGCGGGGCGTTGTAGGTATGGTGAGTTTGTGCTCCCGCCTGAATGGGTTTTCGGCCGGGAAAAGGGGAACTCAAGCACCTCCGTGCCGATCGGTCCGCCATCCGACGCAGCGCCTGAGGAATCAAACCCAGGACCATCGGGGCCCCGTTCCGGCGCCTGAGCGGAGGAGGGACTCGCCACAGAGCTCACAGATCGACACAGATCCCGATGTCTCCGTATCTGTGATTCTCTGCGACAATCGGTGGCCACCCCTTCTACTCCGGCGCGTAGGGCCTTTCATGGGATACAGAAGGCTTGAACCACAGAGCGCACAGAGACCCGGGAAAGTTCGGACTCCGTGCTCTCCGTGTCCTCCGCCGAAGGTTCTGCCGCAGGGCAGAATGGTGGTAAGCCCGCTCCCGGTTTCCTGAATTTCACATTCACTAACCGCCGCACAGCGGAGGCGGTCGCCCGGCATGGGAGCATCCATTTCGGAGGTGACCCGACCGCGCGCCGCTGCTGACTCGGCGGACACACCAACCGTTTTCCATCCCGCCACGTGAGCAACCGAACCGCCCGCACCGATCCCCTTGTCCCGCCCTCCTGGGTGATCCGTCGCGACCGCTCGGAGATCCATGGACATGGCGTGTACGCGCGGGTCGCGATCCCGGCCGGCTACGTCATCATCGAGTACAAGGGCGAACGCATCACGAAGGCCGAGAGCGCGCGACGGGAGGCGAAGCGCCTGGAGCGGATCCGGCAGGGGAAGGCGTGCAGCACGATGACCTTCCGGCTGAACCGGAGGTACGATCTCGATGCGCGGCGCGGCGGGAACATGAGCCGCTACATCAACCATTCCTGCGCACCGAACTGCCGCTCGGAGAAGAAGCGCGGCCACATCTGGATCGTGGCCGCGCGCGACATCGCCGAGGGCGAGGAGATCACCTTCGACTACGGTTTCAAATTCCGCCACTGGGCCGCGAATCCCTGCCGCTGCGGCGCGCCCAAATGCCCCGGCTACATCGTGGCAGAAGACCAGCGCTGGAGACTGCGAAGGAGGAAGAAGGGAGAAGGCAGGAGCTAGAAGTTAGGAGACAGAAGGCAACGAAGAGAACGAAGCGGAGCGGCGTAGGGCCTCCGACAGTGATGCTGGCGCTGCACTAACCAGCCAATGGATCGGATCAGTGTTCATCTGTGTGCATCTGCGGTTCCTCTTCCGGAATTTCACTACCGCAAAGAACGCAGAGAACACATGGATCGATCCTCTGCGCTCTTTGCGTTCCCTGCGGTTAACTTCTTCTCCGTGTCCTCCTTCGCCTCGGTGGCCTCTGTGACGAAATGTCAGTTCCCGTTTTCTCGATTCCCAATCCGCTGAACAGCTTCGCGTTCCAGCTACGGAATACAGGCGGGAGGGGGCGGCTGACGCCTCCTTCGCCTCGTTCCAGTGGGTACGCGGCTGGGCGGCTCGCCGCTCTCACGAGCGGCGCCGTTCTGCATTCGAACTTCTTCGTTCCGCGTTAGCGTGCGAAGCACGCGTTCTCATCCCATCTGGGCGACGATCTTCGTGCCGGACTTGAGGAGCTTGGCGGGGACGAAGTTCCCCTCGACGGCCTTCCCGTCGACGGTGAGCGAGGCGATGCCCTTGCTCACGCCGGGGGCGTTGATGACGTCGATCTCGATCTTCTTCCCGCGGAAGGTGCGCTTCACGCTGAAACCGGTCCAGCTCTTCGGGATGCAGGGATCGACGACGAGGCCGTCGGCCTGCGGGCGGATGCCGAGGATGAACTGGGTGGCGGTGTAGTGGGACCACGATGCCGTGCCGGAGAGCCACGGCACGCGGCTCTTGCCGTACTTCTTCGAGGCGGGGGCGTGGGTGCTCTGGCAGTGGACGTAGGGCTCGATCTCGCGGATCTCGGCCTGGTCGTTCTGCGCGGCGGGCATGAAGGAACGGTAGTAGCGGTAGGCCTGGTCGCCGTTGCCGCGGGCGATCTCGGCGAGCACGGCCCAGCTCTGGGTGTGCGAGAAGATGCCGCCGTTCTCCTTGGTGCCGGGGTTGAAGAGCACGGCGCGCATGACCTTCACGGGAGTCTTGTCGAAGGGCGGGTTGCAGAGGGCCACGCCGTAGTCGGAGGCGAGGAGCTTCTGCATCGAGGCGAGGGATTTCTCCATCTGCGCGTCGGTGGCGGCGCCGGAGAGGATGGCCCAGCACTGGGTGTTGATGTAGATCTTGCCCTCCTTGGCCTTCTTCGTGCCGTAGACCGTGCCGTCCTCGCCGATGGCCCAGATGAACCACTCGCCGTCCCAGCAGACCTTCTGGATCTTGGCGTCGAGCTTCTTCAACTCGGCGCGGGCCCAGGCGGCGTCCTTCGCGCGGCCGAGCGTGTCGGCAATGCCGGCGAAGATGTCGAGGCCCATGCGGACCTGGAAGGTGACGAACACGCTCTCGCCCTTGTAGCCGAGCTTGAGGCAGTCGTTCCAGTCGGCGAGCAGGCCGCAGGGCAGGCCGTGCTTGCC
>CAZXHR010000073.1:0-19631 GCA_964640465.1 uncultured Opitutaceae bacterium | reverse complement strand
AACGTCTTCCTCTCCGTCAAGGACGCCGACAAGCACCGCGCCGTCGCCCTCGGCCGCCAGCTCGTCGCCCTCGGCTTCAACCTCTACTCGACCGCCGGCACCGCCAAGGTCCTCGTCGAGAACGGCGTCGCCGTCACCAAGATCCACCGACTCAACGAGGGCCGCCCCAACGTCGTCGACATGATCAAGAACGGCCAGATGCAGATGATCATCAACACTCCATCCGGCATGATGCCGCGCCAGGACGAGAACAAGATCCGCACCGCCGCCGTCCTCAACAACGTCTCGATCATGACCACGATGGCCGGCGCCTCCGCCGCCCTTCGCGGCATCAAGGCCATGAAACAGAAGCGCGTCGGCGTCCGCTCCCTCCAGAGCTACGTCGGCAACGTCCTCTGACGGTCCATCTCCGTCCCGTAGGGGCGCTGGTCGAAGATTCTGCCGAACGGCAGAACAGCGCCCTTCCGGAACCGACGCTCCTCTTCGCGCCGTCCCGCCTCGTGCCGGACGGCGCATTTCGTTTCCACCCCAGCCACGCTCACCGCCTGGCTAGTAGCGAAACGCGTGAGCGTTTCGACTCCGCCGCGCAGCTCCTCCCTGTAGCGATGCCCGTGAGGGCATCGTCGCCATCCGCTTCGAAGGCCTCACGTCCTTCGTTACCCGGCGCCGCACGCGCTCACTCGAACCGCGCCGGCTGCCCCGTCGCCGCGAGCACCGAGCGCCATGCCGCACCCTCGGGGTCCACGCGCTTGGTCTGCGTCGCCAGAAGCTCGATCGGCACATGCACGAACTCGTCGTGCATCTGTCCGATCACCAGCCCGGTCTTGCCGGCCATCGCCGCATGCACGGCGTGCCGCGCGAACTGATCGCACAGAATCGCGTCCTCGGCGTCGGCCGGCACGCTACGCACCAGATAACTGGGGTCGATGTAGCGGATCGTCGCTTCCGTCTTCTCCGCCTTGAAATACGCCTCGATCCGCTCGCGCAGAAAGGGCCCGATATCCTTCAGCTTCGCGTTGCCCGAGGCGTCCGTGCCGCCAGGACCGGCGAGCAGATCCTGCCCCGCACCCTCGGCCACGACGATGAGTGCATGGTTGCGCGCCAGCACGCGCTTCTTGAGCGCGGCGAGTAACCCGCCTGGCCCGTCGAGCCGGAACGGGATCTCGGGGATCAGGCAGAAGTTTACGTCCTGGCTGGCGAGCGTGGCACCCGCGGCGATGAACCCCGCGCTGCGACCCATCAGCTTCACGATGGAGATGCCGTTGCGCACGCTGTGCGCCTCGGTGTGCGCGCAGGAAAGCGCATGCGCCGCCTGCTCGACCGCGGTGAGGTAACCGAAAGTCCGTGTCACGAAGGCAACGTCGTTGTCGATCGTCTTCGGGATGCCGACGACCGCCAGCGGATGCCCGCGCCGCCGCGCCTCCTGGAAGAGCTCGTTGCCGCCGCGCTGCGTGCCGTCGCCGCCGATGGTGAAGAGCATGTTCACCCCGAGCCGGATGAGATTGTCGACGGCGATCGTCGTGTCGACCGGGCCGCGCGACGTGCCGAGGATCGTGCCACCCTCGCGGTGGATCAGGTCGACATCGTCGCCGGTGAGGCGCACCGGCGGCCGCCCGCGCGCAGGATCGAGCCCGTGGTAGCCGTCCCGGAAACCGAGGATCTCCTTCGCGCCGTAGGCGTGGTGCAGCTCGAGAAAGATCGAGCGGATCACGTTGTTGAGTCCCGGACACAGCCCGCCGCAGGTCACAATGCCCGCGCGCACCTCGGAGGGGCTGAAGAAGAGCTTCGCCCGCGGCCCGGCCAGCTCGAAGCCGTCGGCGACCGCGGCGGGCGCAGCAGGGTCGGCGACCAGCGCAGCCGGCACGCGCAGATCGTCGCGCACATACTGGCGCAGCGGGGAGTCGAAGCGAGGTTCGCCGAGCGTGGTGATGTTCATGCGGAGCGGGTAAACGTCCGTCAGTTCTGACCGCCACCCGCCACTGTTTCGAGCCCCAACCTCGCGCGCTCCTCGTAGCTGGACGGGGAGCCTTCAGCCCTACCGCTATGGCGCCGTTCGCGAGAACGGCGATCCTCGCACCGCCCCGCGCTCCCGCACTCGCCCCTCCGACATCCGATCCGGCAACTTGCAGGTGGCGCAGCGCCGATCCCCCACCTACATTCCCGGCACATGCGCGTCCTGCTGCTCAACATCGGCAACACCTCGCTGCTCGGCGGCATCGTCACCCTCGGCCGTTTCGAGCGGCAGTTCCGCGTGCCGACCGCCGAGGTGAGAACCGAGGCCAAGCTCCGCCGCTTCCTCGCCGCCGAGGCACGCGGCACGTTCGACCGCGCCGCCCTCTGTTCCGTCGTTCCGGAGCTGACACTCCCCCTTTGCGCCGCCGTCAAACGCGCGACCGGCGTCGCCCCGCGCGTGCTCCGCGCCGAGAACGCCCATGCGCTCTCCATCGCCTACAAGCGCCCGCGCGAGTTCGGCGCCGACCGCGTCGCCGCCGCGCTGGGCGCCCACGTCGCCTTCCCGGGCCGCGACAAGATCGTCGTCGATTTCGGCACCGCGACGACCGTCACCGCCGTCACCGCCACCGGCACCGTGGCCGGCGGCGCGATCCTGCCGGGCTTCGGCCTCTGGGCCGAGATGCTCGCCAGCCGCACCGCGCAGCTCCCGAGAGTCGACGGCCCCGCACCGAAGAGCGCCGTCGGCCGCACGCCGCAGGAGGCCATCGCCGCCGGGCTGCATTTCGGCCACGCGGGCGCCGTGCGGGAGCTGGTCGCCCGCGTTTCCACCGAGGTGTACGGCGCGCGGAAACGCCCGCTCGTTCTCGCCACCGGTGGAAACGCCGCCCGCTTTGAGCGCGATAATCTCTTTGCCGAACTCGTTCCCGACCTGATTCTCCTCGGCCTTCACGCCTTCGCCTATGCTTAGGACATTCCTCCGCGCCAAGCTCCACCGTGCCGCCGTCACCCAGGCCGATCCCGACTACGAGGGCTCGATCTCGATCGACCGCGCGCTCTGCCGCGAGGCCGGCCTGCTCGAGTACGAGCAGGTCGACATCTACGACATCAACAACGGCGCTCGCTTCACGACCTACGTGATCTACGGGGATGCCGGGCAGATCAAAATCAACGGCGCCGCGGCGCGTCTCGTCGATGTCGGCGACCGCGTGATCATCTGCGCCTACATCGGCCTCGCGCCCGACGAAGTCGGCAAACACGCCGCGCGCATCGTGCAGGTGAGCACCGAGAACAAAGTCGTCTCGGTCCACACCAACGCCGTCCATCAGCCGTAGGAACGCGGTCGCCGGCAACTCCGATCGCCTTTCCCATCGCAGGGCCGGACTTCGTGTCCGGCCTTCTCTTTTCCAGCGATCCGTTTCGCCACTTCCGCGAGCGGCGCCACAAAACACACTGTCGCCGCTCGACCATTTGGAGCGGCACGCCCCGGTTCGGGCTCTGCCGCCGTCTGTGGAGCGGCTCGCGAGAACAGATCCACTGTTGCACCACTCACCGCGGCTTGCACCCGCTCAGGCCCGCGGCGCCTTGGCTCCGGCCATCTGCTTGGCGATCTCCCCGTCGAAAAACAGCGTCTGCGTCGGGTACGCCATCGACAGACCACGCGCCACGACCAGACGCATCAGCGCAAGATTCGTCCGCTGCCGCTGCGCCAGATAGCGATGCAGGTCACCGTCCTTGGTGTTGTAGAGAATCCAGATGTCGAGCGAGGATGCGTTGAAGTCGCGGAAGTAGACCGCGATCGACGCCGGATCGATCTCCGCATCGCCCTGCAGCAGCTTCCGGATATCCCCGACGATCGCCTCCATCTGATCCGCCGTCGTCGCATAGGTGAGACCGACGGTGAACTCGACGCGCCGCCCGGTGAAGCGCGAGAGGTTGGTGATCGTCTCGCCGGCCACCGTCTTGTTCGGGATCACCAGCAGCGACTTGGCGGTCGTGCGAATGCGCGTGGAGCGCAGGCCGATGTCCTCGACCACGCCGATGTTGGCGCCGATCTGCACAGTCTCGCCGACCTTGAACGGCTGGTCCGTGGCCACGACGACCGAGCCGAAGACATTGGCGATCGTGTCCTGGGCGGCCAAGGCGAAGGCCAGGCCGCCAATGCCGAGGGTCGTCAGCGCTGCGCCCACGTCCAGTCCGAGGTTCTTGGCGACCATCAGCAGGCCGACCGCGAAGAAGACCACCAGCAGCGACTTTTTCAGCCAAGGCATCAGCGGCGCCACGCCCATCTGTTTCTGGACCGCCACCTCGTGCGCATGATCGAGGATCGCGTTGAACGCCCGCAACAAGATCCAGAAAACAACCACCGAGAACGCGAAGGTGGAAACGTAGCCGACCACGCGGTCGCTCATTTCCGAAAGCTTCAACACCCGCAGCGCGCCGATCGCGCCGGCCACAGAGATCAACGTCGCCACCGGCGACTCGAGCGCCGGGAAGAGTTTGTCGTCGAGCGTGGTCTCGGTCTTCGCCGCCCAGCGTTTCAGCACCGCAAAAAAGATCGTCGTCACCACGTGGCGCAGCAGGAACGCGCCGACCAAGAACAGCCCCGCGACAATGTAGTGCGTGATCGTGTTGCCGCTGCTCTCCGCGCCGAACCAGCCGAGCACCACGTCGACCAGGTGTTCGAGCAGGTCCTGGTGGCGTACCTCGACCGCGGCCTGCGTCGCGACTGCCGCCGGCGTCTCGGCCTGCGCCATCACCGCCGCGGTCCCCGCGCCCGCCACCGCGACTTGCGCGGCGCTAGCCGGTGCCGACACGACGGACGCCGGATCGGCCCGCAGCAGGGATGCCGCGGCGCAGAGGAAGACAAGGATCAGGTGGCGCAACACATTCATCGCCCCGGGATGAGAGAGTGCCGCCCAAAGCTGTCAATCCCGTCGCCGTGCCGTAAGTGCTCAGGGCAAATCCGGCATGTGCACCCCGGAGCCCAGTCGCCCACTCAACACCTCCAGCCGTGCCACCGGTTTCGTCGTGCGCGACCTGGGGAAGCAAAGCCGCCGGGCGATGTTTCGCCCGGCGGCATGACCCCACAAACAAACTTGTCCCGAGGTGTCCCGGCCGGCGGCGCGGCGACTGGCACGTCGCGCCGTCGGGCCGGTCACCGAAATATTAAGCCACGGCAATCTTGCGCGGCTTGAGCGCCTCGGCCTTCGGCAGCGTCACGCGCAGCACGCCGTCGCGCAGCTCGGCATGGACCTTCTCGGCGTCGAACGTGTTGTCGTGCGCCAGCGTCAGGCTGTAGTCGGCCGCGGGCGTCTCGCGATAGACCTGCGACCAGCCCTCCGGCTTCTTCCACGCGCGGCGACCGACGATCGTCAGCTCGCCCTCGTGGATCGTGAGCTCCAGGCCTTCCTTGGCCACACCGGGCAGCCAGACCTCGAGCCCGAAAGCGTCGGGATTCTCTTTGATCTCGTAGCGGGGGACGACGGTGGCGGCAGCAGAAGCCTCGCAGGCGTCGGACTGGTTGCGGCGGACAGACGGGAGCAGCGAGTTGAAGAGCGACATGGTTTGTTCCTCCAAAGGAAAGTGGTTACGGGTTTCTGGTTCTGAGTTTCGGGTTTTGGCGAAGCGAAGAGCTGAGGTCGCGGCAGGTTTCGTTGTTAGGTTCGCCTACTCGCTACCCACTACTCGCTACTGTTTCGTCATTTCACCTCGACGGTCACCTTGCGGGGCTTGGCCTCCTCGCGCTTCGGCAGCGTGACGGTGAGCACGCCGTTCTCGTAAGCGGCGGCAATCTTGTCGGCCTGTACGGACTCCGGGACGGTGATCGAGCGGGAGAACTCCACGGACTCTGTCTCCTTGCCGTCGGCACCGAAGGCTTTCCGCGAGCCGGAGATAGTCAGGTAGTCGTCAACCATCTCGACGTTGATGTCCTTGCGGTCGACACCCGGCAGCTCAGCGCGCACGTAGGTGTTGTCCTTGTCCTCGTAGAGATCCACGGCGAAACCGCCGGCACGATTCGCGGCCAGCTCGGGTCCATAAGTGAGCATCTCGCCGAAGGCGTTGTTGAACAGCCGGTCGAACTCGCGCTCGAACGCGACCACCGGATTGCGTCCGGCGAAGCTGTAGAGCGGAGCGAGGGCGGCGGCGGGTTGGTGATAGCGAACGATCTTCATGGCTGATCCTTTCGAGTTCTGGGTTTCGTGTTTCGTTTCCGTGTTGCGGAAGCGGTTTGTTGAACTGCCCCCAAAGTTGCAGGACCGGTGCCGCCGCTGGCACACGCGCTTCTCCTTGGAAACCAAGCAACTTCCGTCGATCCGCCGCCACCGCCCTGTGCCAGCCTGTCCGCCCCTGGCACGCCTCCGCGCAATTCCGGCACGCCTTCGCACAGTTCACTTTCCACTCCCGGCACCCAAGCCCCCGCTGCCCATCCATCTCTCCCCTACTTCTCATTCTTCGCATCCCCCGCATTCCGCAATCGCCGCCCCCGTCCCGCCGCGCTTTCCTCCTCTCCCCGCCATGCCCACCGACTTCGACCGCATCATCGACCGCCACCATACCGGCAGCGAAAAATGGGAACGCTACGCCGGCCGCGACGTCCTCCCGATGTGGGTCGCCGACATGGATTTCGCGTCGCCGCCCTGCGTCCTCGAAGCGCTCCACCGCCGCGTCGACCACGGCGTCTTCGGCTATACGCAGCCGCCCCAGTCCGCCGTCGACGCCATCGTCACCCACCTCCTCGAGCGCTACCACTGGCGCGTCGACCCCGAGTGGCTCGTCTTCACCCCCGGCGTGAACCGCGCGATGAACCTCGTCTGCCGCGCCATCGGCGAACGAGGCGACGCCATCGTCGTCCCCACGCCCGTCTACCCGCCCTTCTTCGGCGCCGTCGCCAACTCCCAACGCCGCCTCATCGACGTCCCCCTCGCCCGCCGCGCCGGCGAACGCTGGGAATTCGACTTCGTCGCCCTCGCCGACCGCACCCCGGCCGACGCCCGCCTGCTGCTCCTCTGCCACCCGCACAACCCCGTCGGCCGCGCCTGGACCCGCGCCGAGCTCGAGCAGCTCGCCGCCTTCTGCCGCGAACGCGACCTCTGGATCTGCTCCGACGAGATCCACGCCGGCCTCGAATTCGACGGCCGCGAGCACCTTCCCCTCGCCACCCTCTCGCCCGAGATCGCCGAGCGCACCATCACGCTCCAGGCCCCCAGCAAGACCTTCAACCTCCCCGGACTCGGCCTCGCCTTCGCCGTCGTCCCCGACGCCGCCATCCGCCGCCGCATGCTCGGAGCCCGCGCCGGCCTCGTCCCGCCCGACCTCTCGCCCCTTGCCTACGCCGCCGCCGAAGCCGCGTATCGGGAAGGTGAACCCTGGCGCCGCGAACTCGTCGCCTACCTCCAGGCCAACCGCGACGCTCTCGCCGCCTTCGTCGCCCGCGAGACGCCCGAGCTGAAACTCGCCCCCGTCGAGGCCACCTACCTCGCCTGGATCGACGCCACCGCGCTCGGCCAGCCCGATCCGGCCAAGTACTTCGAACAACACGGCCTCGGCCTCAACGACGGCGCCAGTTTCGGCGCCCCCGGTTTCGTCCGCCTCAACTTCGGCTGCCCCCGCGCCACCCTCGACAAAGGCCTCCGCCGCCTCCACGCCGCCGTCCTCGCCGCCCGTCGCTGACCTCGGTAGCGAAGGCCGCCAAGGCCTTCGATCTCCGCGCTGCCCGTGAGGGCCGCGATCCGCTCAGGCGCCCCCAATCGCGTTGCTCACCAGAGCAGCGACCCGGTGTGTGCTAACCTCACCGCCACAGCAGTGCCCGTGCTTCGTCAACGCCAAGGAGCACCACCATCGCCGCCAATGCCGCCCAGCCGGACCGTCGGTTCATGTGGTAACACACGAAAATCGCCGCGTGTGCCAACACGAGTACCAGCAACAGCGGGGCGTCCACTCCACTGGTCGGCCACATCGGAGCACAGTGAACACCCGCACCGGGAATATTCACCAATTCGCGCACCAGTACTTCGCCCACAAAGAACGGCACGCAGCCGATGAGCGCCCAGCTTCGCGGCAGCAACGCGCCGCACAACAGCATCCACATTGTGAAAGCCAAGCTCAGCGGCAGCAGCGACACCGCGAACTCCGCGATCACGACCGGCATCGCCCACAGCGACGCGGTCGCCGCCACCCTGACCATGCCAATGCTGATCGCCACCCCAATCATCGGCGCAACCCCGAGCCATACCAAGGCGCTCGTGAGTTTCCCCGCCGCCCACATCCCGCGCCGCAACGGAAGGGTATGCGTAAAATGCCGCGGCGCGCGCGGCGATCCATCTCGGCCGATCTCAAGCGTCGTGCTGACAAAAAGCAGCAATCCCGCCAGCTGGCATCCCGTCAGGAGAAACCCCATCGCGATAAACTTCGGATTCGGCAGATGCCCGACACGCCCCTCCTTCCCCAAAAGGACGAACGGGATCCAGATCCAGGTCAACGCGAGCGCCAGCAACGCCAGATGCCGCACTCCGTTGCGCTGCCAGTCATACCGAAAATAGGCTGCTATTGTCTTCATGGTTCAGGACCCAGTCCGGATCAGCCACCACGTCAGCGCCCGCACGCCATCGACTCCGCCGAGAACAACGAAGGCCGCGACCAGACCCCAGACCCGGGATCGCCTTTGGTGATAGCGCACGAACACCGCTCCGAGCAGTGCGGCAAGCAACACCAACAGTCCCATATCGAGGGACCTCGCCAGCAGTGTCCTCGCGACACTCGTTGCCAACCCACCAAGGCTGGTCGCGCCTCGCGCCATGCCCTCGCCGAGCACAAACACCGGTATGCCGATCAAAACCCAACGGTGGGGCAACACCGCCGCCCAGAGCATCGTCCAAACGCCGCCCGCCAGCAGAACGCACAATGAATCGAGAAACCCAGCCTTGATCCCAAACGGTGCGCCGAACGCATGGTTCGCGGCAAAGACCATGGCAACGAACAGCAGCACCGGCACCAATCCCACATAGACCAGTGCCCCTACCAATTTCGCCAACGCCCACTCGCCGCGGCCCACCGGCAGGGTGTGCACAAAGTGGTGGGCCTCCCGCGGCGAACCCGCACGTCCAAGCTCGATCGCATCGCTTACCAGCAGAAGCGGGATTGCCAAGAAACTCGCCAGCGCGATTACGAATACGGCGGCAGACCACGTCGCACCGCGCTCCATTCCGGCCTGCGATCCCGCCATCGCCCACGGCCACGTCACAACCAGCGCCACCAGAGCGACATGCCGCCCCCAGTTCCGCTGCCAGTCATACCGCCAGAATGCTTTCATCGTCTCCATGGTCGTTCACTCCTTTCGGCCCTGCCGCGCACGGGCGTAGGCAAGATAGATTTCCTTCAACGTCAGCGGCGCCGCCGTGACAACCGCCCCGCCGCCAAGTTCGCGGCCCCAGTCCGTCTCCTCCGCCGCACTCGTCGCAACGAACGACACCGTCTCGCCCGCCCGCTCAAAGCCGAGCCACTCCTCGCGCGGACTCGCCGCCGCTCCGGCCGTCACCAACCGCGCCACCACCTTCCGGTGACGCGCCCTCAGCGCCTCCGTCTCCTCGGCCAAGGTCACCCGGCCTCGGTCCAGAAAAACCGCGCGGCTGGCGATCCGCTCCACCTCGTCGATGTCGTGCGACGAGAGCAGCACCGTGCTGCCATCCTCCAGCGCGAGGTCGATCACCGTTGTCACCAGATCGTCGCGCATCACCGGGTCCAGTCCGCTGAACGGTTCGTCGAGCACCAGCAGCTTCGGGCGAAACGCCAGCGCCACCACGAACAGCGCCCGGATGCGCATGCCACGCGAGAGCGCCTTGAACCGCCGGTCCACCGGCAACTCGAACGTGCGCAGCAGCTTCGCTTCCAGCGTCCGGTCCCACGTCGGGTAGAGGTCGCGCACCACATCGAGCAGTTCGCCGATCCTCAGCCGATCGTCCACGCGCTGGTTCTCCGACACGTAACCGATCTGCGCAAACTGCGCCGGCCCGAGCCGCCGAGAATCACAGCCGAGTACCTGCGCCGAGCCCGCGCTGGGCTCGAGGAGGTTCAGCAGCGTTTCGAGCAACGTCGTCTTGCCCGCGCCGTTCGGCCCGAGCACGGCGCAGATGCTGCCCTCCGGCACGGCGAGCGTCACATCGCTTAGCGCCACGGTCCGCCCGAAGCGGCGCGTGAGTTTGTCGGTTTCGATTGGGTTCATTGCTTTCACTCCTTTTCCAGTTCCCGCCAATGTTTCTCCAAAGCGCGCTGCACCTGCTCCAGCGGCACGCCGAGGCGCTTCGCCTCGACCACCAACTTCTCCAGCTCGGCGCCGAGCAGGCCGGATTTCTCCGCTTTCCCGCCCGCCACGCTCTCGGCGACGACCGTGCCCACGGCCGGCGTCGTCACCAGCACGCCCTGCTCGACCAACTGCCCGACCACGCGATGCGCCGTGTTCGGGTTGATCCGCAGCTCCTGGCTCAGCGCCCGCACCGAGGGAAACTTGTCGCCCGCCCGGAGCTGCCCCGAGACGACCGCCCGCTTCACCGCGAACACGATCTGTTCCGCGATGGGGCCGCCGGCGATGATCTCGATGGTGAAAGGAAGCACTGTTCCACTGTTCTAGTGACAGTAGTACAGTTGTCCAGCGTTTTCCTTCTCTCCGCCCCGCCACCCCCGCTGTAGCGCTGCCCGCGAGGGCAGCGATCCGCTCGGGCTCCGCCAGTGGCGCTGCTCGCCAGAGCAGCGATCCGCGCCGCGCTGTTCGCGAAAGCGAACGATCCGCCCGCGTTGCTCCGTGTCGCGTGGCCCGGGAGGGCAACGACTCGGCGCCTTGTCGGAGAGTCTTCTGGACGGAAGAACGCCAGCCCTGTTCGACTCGGGATGCGTCGCGAACTCCGCCCTCCGCCCCCTCCTGCCGTGGCGCTGCCCGCGAGGGCAGCGGTCCGCTCCTTCGCGCCCTCGGATTGCCACCGCCGTCCGCCCCGCCAACGATCCGCATCCGCCGCCGCGCCCGCCCATTCGCCATTCCGCAATCAGCATTCCGAAATCCGAAATTCTCCCATGCCCGCCCTCGCCTCCGATCCGCGCATCGTCCTCACCCTCGACGCCGGCGGCACCAGCTTCCGCTTCTCCGCCCGCCGCGGCCGCACGCGCATCACGGATCTCGTGACACTGCCGACGGAGGGTACCGACCTCGCGCGCTGCCTCGCCAATCTCGTCGAGGGCTTCACCCGCGTCCGCGCCGTCTGCCCCGAGCCGCCGGTGGCGATCAGCTTCGCGTTCCCTGGCCCCGCCGACTACCCGGCCGGCATCATCGGCGACCTGCCGAATCTCCCCGCCTTCCGCGGCGGCGTCGCGCTCGGGCCGATGCTCGAGGCGAAGTTCGGCCTGCCGGTCTTCATCAACAACGACGGCGACCTCTTCGCCTATGGCGAGGCCACCGCCGGCTTCCTGCCGTGGGTGAACGACCAGCTCGCGCAGGCCGGCAGCCCGCGCCGCTTCGAGAATCTCGTCGGCATCACGCTCGGCACCGGCTTCGGCGGCGGGCTCGTCCGCCGCGGCGAACTCTTCCGCGGCGACAACGCGATGGCCGCCGAAGTCTGGCTCTTCCGCAACAAGCTCGACCCGCGCACCAACGCCGAGGAGGGCGCCTGCATCCGCGCCGTGCGCCGCACCTACGCCGAGCTCGCCCACCTCGACGCCGCCACCGCGCCCGACCCGCGTGAGATCGAGGAGATCGCCCTCGGCAAACGCGCTGGCGACCGCACCGCCGCCGCCGAATCGTACCGCCGCCTCGGCGAAGTCACCGGCGACGCCCTCGCGCACGCGCTCACGCTGGTCGACGGCCTCGCCGTGATCGGTGGCGGTCTCTCCGCCGCCGGCCCGCTCTTCCTCCCCGCGCTCCTCGCGGAATTGAACGGCACCTACGCCACACCCGAGGGCGGCACCCGCCGCCGTCTCGTCCAACAGGCCTTCAACCTCGAGGACGCCGACCAGCTCGCCGCGTTCGTCCGCGGCGCCACGCGAGAGATCGCCGTGCCCGGCACCGCTCGCCGCCTCGCCTACGATCCGCTTGCGCGCATCGGCGTCGGTATTTCCCGCCTGGGCACCAGCGAAGCCATCGCCCTCGGCGCCCACGCCTACGCCCTCCAGCAGCTCGACCGGCGCTGAGCGCTTGCGTGTAGGGCGCGGCTTCAGCCCGCCCTGGCGGATGGCATTCGGAGTCTCGGTGTGAGCACAGACCGGATCAGTCGCCCTAAAGGGACGACCTACGCCCGACAGTCCCTCACCTCCGGTACACTTCCGGCAGCGCCGCTAGCGCCAGCAGCGGCTCGACGATGGCCTTCATCCGCTCGATCACGCCCGTCTCCGCAAAACCGCCGTTTTCCGCATACACGACCTCGTTGCCCGCGAGCTTCACATGCGCACCCGTGGCGCGAGAGCCCCAGCACTCCAGCAGCGCCGTCCGTACCTCGGGCAGCAACGCCGCACGCAGAAAATCCGGATCGCTGGTCTTCACCACGAAGCGCTGGTCGAACGCCGCGTCGCCCACCTGCACGTCCTGCATGCCCAGCAACGTGCCGAGTCGGCTGAGCGCGTTCTGCGTGCCGAGCTGGAAGGTCAGCCCCTGCGGGTTCTCGCAGCGCACGCCACACGCCTGCCACGTCTGCCGGCTCTTCCCCGAGCCTGTCGTGTAGGTGAAAAACCGCACCGCGCGCCCGCTGCGCTCGCCGTCGACGGTCGGCAACGCGGGCAGAAACCCGAGCACCGGGGGCCGTTGCACGCACCGCAGCCCGAGCGCCCGCGCCAGTTCCGTGAGATTCTCGCTGGCCCGCCGCGCCTGCCGCCGGCCCAGCAGCAGCGCCGCGACGACGATGAACACGGTAAACCCGATGAAGAACAGGAAAGCGGCGATGCCTTGCATGGAGGCAGTCCATCCACGCGTGGCCAGAGCGTCAACACGCCCCGACGCTTGCGAGTGGACGCGCTTGCCCCAAAGCGCGTCATGCGCCCGGTCCGCTTCAGATCCGCGCGCCCCACAACCGAGCGCCGTCCGCGTCCACCCACGCACGCGGCGGCATTGGGGGCGACGCCGCCCACCGGCCGCTTCGCGCCCCTCGTCCACCCCTCGGCTTTTTCGTTGAACCGCACGGGCGACGGCGGGCACAGTTGCACCCTCTTTCGGCCGGCCGCACCCCGCGGCGCGCAACCCTTTCATCCCTCCACGATTTCCAACCGATGAACATCAGCGTTCTTAGCGACGGCGGCTGGGGCACGGCACTGGCCATGGTCCTCTGCGAAAACAAGCACTCGGTCACCCTCTGGGGCCCGTTCCCCGACTACCTCGCCGAGATGCAGCGCACCCGCCGCAACGACCGTTTCCTCAAGGGCGTCGAGCTGCCCGCCGCGCTCCGTTTCGAGCCCGACCTCGCCCGCGCCGTGGCCGCCGCCGACCTCATCGTCCTCGCCGCGCCCACCCAGTACGTCCGCGGCACGTTGGAGAAACTCCGCGCCGTGCCGCGCCCGGCCGGCATCGTCTACCTCAACGTCGCCAAGGGCATCGAGACCGGTTCCTGCAAACGCATCAGCGAGCTCGTGTCCGAAGTCCTCGGCGACGTCCGCTACGCCATCCTCTCCGGCCCGAGCCACGCCGAGGAGGTCGCCCGCCGCGTGCCCACCGCCGTGATGACCGCCTCCCGCGACCCGCAGGCCGCGTTGGCCGTGCAGCAGGCGTTCATGAACGAGTACCTGCGCATCTACACCTCCGACGATGTCGTCGGCGCCGAGCTCGGCGGCTCGCTCAAGAACGTCCTCGCCCTCGCCGCCGGCGTGCTCGACGGCATGGGCATGGGCGACAACACCAAGGCCGCCCTCATGACCCGAGGCATCGTCGAGATGGCCCGCCTCGGCCAACTGCTCGGCGGCCGCCCCGAGACCTTCTCCGGCCTCTCCGGCATCGGCGACCTCATCGTCACCTGCACCAGCAAGCACAGCCGCAACCGCCACGTGGGCGAGGAGCTGGGCAAGGGCCGCAAGCTTCCCGACATCCAGAAGGAGATGGGCCTGATCGTCGCCGAGGGCGTGACCACCGCCAAGAGCGCCTTCCAGCTCTCGCGTCAGGTCGGCGCGGACACGCCGATCATCGACGAGGTCCACGCCTGCCTCTACGACGGCAAGGACCCGCGCGAGATCGTTCGCGACCTCATGCTCCGCGACCCGAAGCCCGAGATCCACCGCGGCTGAGCCGCAAGCCGCGCCCGTCCCGCCAGCCGCTGTCTACCGTAGGGGCGTTGTCATGCAACACCGGTTGCGCCGTTTGCCGCTACTCCATATCGCCGGCAGCGTCCTCAAGCCGCCAAATGGTGTTGTCGTCGACGGTTGCGACCTTTGACCAGCGGCCGGCAAGTCCGCGGCGGAAGCAGTGCTCTTGGTCGAGTTCGAAAGGGAACAACACCGCATACACCGGTCGCCCGGTCTTGACCGCGGCAGTCATGAGCGAGCGCGCCGTCGTCTTGTCGACCAAGTCCCACCGCACGATCGTCCACGGCCCCGAGTAGAACAACGCGCCGCTGGTCTGCATGCAGAAGATCACCGCGTCGGGCGACACCATCTCGCCCACGCGGGCGCACAGCCGCGGATAGGCCCGCTCGCATATCCCAAACTCCATGGCGGACCACTTGGCGGACGCCGCCAACTGCACCTTCAGGCCGATCGCGAGTGCCAGCACCACAGCCACGCGAGCGGCCAGCGTCCGCCAGCCCAGCACCATGCCCCCGACCCGGCGGCATACCTCCCGCAGTCCGCACACGGAAAGCACGATCAGCGCAGGAAACGCCGGAAGCACAAACCGCAGGTACCACCAAGTCTCCTGGGTGCAGGCATAGAACGAGTAGAACGCCGCCAGCACCAGCACCCACGTCGCCGCCATGACCGCGGCCGCCCGTGCGCAGTCCCCTCGTCGCGTGCCGCTTACCGCAAACGCCGAGAGGAAGAACAGCGGCAGCAGTTGCGGCAGCGTCGTCGCATAGTTGCGCAGCGTCGGTCCGACATGGCACCAGGCGAAAAGCATGCTCACATCGCCGTAGCCCGTCGCCACGTAGCGCCCGAACAGCGCGTGGTTCGTCAGCATCCAGACAGCCGCACCGGGCGCGCCACCGACGGCCAGCCACAGCCAACGGCGCCAATCCACGCCCAGCGCCCACAGCATCGGCACCAGCACCAGGATATTCGAGGGCCGCACGAAGACCGCCACCGACACAGCGATGCCGGCCACGCCCACAAGCCAGCGGCGCTCACGGCCGGCCAGCCCCAGCGCCAGCGCCAACGTCGTCCAGAACAGCGCCGGCATGTCGCTCATCGCCTGCAGCGACATGCACTGGAACAACGGACACGCCGCAAGAATCCCGATGCACAAAGCAGCCCACCCGCGCCCGAGCCCCGACTGCCGTGCCAACGCGTATGTCGCGGCCAGGCTGCCAAGCAGCATCAGCCCCATCGCCACCGTCATACCCGTGTTCAGCGAAGTGCCGAGCGAGGCCGCCACGAACAGCGCAGACAGCCCGAGGGGATAGGTCGGCGTCATCCGCCCCTCGCCGGAAGGAGCGAACCCAAGCGGCACATACGTGTACGAAGGCAGAGATTCCGGCGCCCCATCGATCCGGCGCTGCTCGGCAAACAAGCGCCCCTCCATGAGGAGCCGTGCGTTGTTCGCATAGCCCGACGAATCGCTTCCTCCAGCACAAACGCCCATGCGCCCCGCCATCAACGCCAGGTACCAGACCAGAACGGCGAACACCGCCAGCCAGCCGCAGGTGCGACCAACCCGGGCTCCTTCCGGGGATTGGAGGAACCGCCACACCCCCGCAAGGCGCTCCGAAAGGACGGGAAGCAAACGCATCGAGCCACGTTTGCGTCCCAGAAAACACCTGTCGAGACCGCATCCGATCTCAACTGCTCGCTACAGCGTCGGATTCCGCCACTCCGCCGGCAGCAGCGACTCGATGCCGTTGGCCGTCATCTGGTAGTACAGCCAGAACACCAGCGCTCCGAGCGCGATCAGGAAGAGCACCTCGCCGAGCCCTCCCGCGCCGCTCTTGGTCGCCCGGTGCAACGCCTGCACGAGTTTCTCCAGCGCCGGCGAGAGCAGGAACGCGACCACCGTGCCGCCGAACAGCACGAGCAGGATGACGACCGCCGTGCGCAGGAAGACGTCGTCGATCATCCCCGCCTTGTAGCTCACCACGTTGTTCACGAGGTTCAGCAACAGCAGCAGACAGGGCAGGATGTAGTAGTTTTTTACGGCGACAGCCTTCTTCATGGAGGAGCAAGCCAGCGTGCGGACCGCGTGGCCGGATTTCAACTCCACCGTGGCGATCACCGCCGTTTGCACACTCCACTTACTCCCCCACGGGCGCAGGCTCAGCTCCGCCCCACCGGAAATCGGCAACCTATCGAGCCTCGCGCATTGAACTGCCGCCTTGCGGTAGGGTGGGACCGCTGAGCCCGCCGCGTTCACAGACGGCCCGGCGGTCCGGCCCTACCCGGTCAGCCTATCGCGCGAGCATCGAAAATCCCGCCCGCCTACTCGGCGCGGGCGGGCGCAGTGCCGTCGGCGAACTGCACCTGCAGCGCCGCCCCCGCCGTCACCTCGGCGCGCCGCGCCAGCGGTTTGCCCGCCTCGTCGCGCACGATGGCGAAACCGCGGTTGAGCACCGACTCCGGGCTCGCCGCCTGCAGGCGTTTCCAGAGCCCGAGCAGCTTCTGCGACTCGAACCGCACCCGCAGCTCCGGCGACGCACGCTCCAGCCGGTTGCGCGCCGCGACCAACGTCTCGCGTTTCGCCGCAGTCGCCTGCCGCAGCGCAGCGCCGAGGCGGTTGCCCAGGTCGTCGAGCCGCAGCCACGCCTGCTCGACCTGGGTCGACGGCGAGAGTAGCCGCAGGTGGTTGCGCGCGGCGTCGAGCCGGTCGCCGGCGCGCTCCAGTGCATCCGTCGCCAGTTCGTCGAGCCGGCGGAGCGCGTCCGTCGCGCGACCCGCGCCCTCGAGAAAATCGCTGCTGATCAGCTCGGCGGCGGCGCTGGGCGTCTCGGCGCGCGCATCGGCGGCGAAGTCGCAGAGCGTGAAGTCGATCTCGTGGCCCACGGCCGAGATGATGGGAATCCGACAAGCGGCGACGGCACGCACCAGCGGCTCCTCGTTGAACGCCCAGAGATCCTCGAGGCTCCCGCCGCCGCGCCCGATCACTAGAAGATCGAAGCGCGGGCAGAGGACGGATGACTGAGGACTGACGACCGCCTCGGCGGAACTCTCCGTCGCAAACCCGAGATCCAGCTCCGCCGGAATCTCCGCCGTTTGCCGCTTCCGCCGTTTGCCTTCCGCCGTCCGTCCTCCGTCGTCTGTCCTCTGGCTCAACCGCTGCGCGAGCTCCAGCATCGCGACCATCTCCGCCGCGGCGCCCTCGCCCTGTACCTTGGCCGGCAACACCACGAGGTGCCCGCGCCAGCCGCGCCGCGTGAGGATGCGGATGAAGTCCTGCACCGCCGCGCCCGTGGGCGAGGTGATGAAGCCGATCGTCCGCGGCATCGACGACAGCGGCACTTTGTTCTCCGGGGCGAAGAGGCCCTCGGCGGCGAGCCGCTGTTTGAGTTTCTCGAACTCCGCCTGAAGCCGCCCCGCACCGTCCTCGACCACAGCGCGCACGATGAGCTGATACTGCCCGCGCACCTCGTACACGCTCACTTGGCCGAAGGCGGCGATTTGCTGGCCGTCGCGCAGTTGCACGCGCGAGCGCACCGCGTCGCCGCGGAACATCACCGCCGCGATCTGCGCGCGCTCGTCCTTGAGGGTGAAATAGCAGTGGCCGCTCGCCTGCATGCGCAGGTTGGAAACCTCGCCGCGTACCCACAGTTCGGGGAAGGCGCCTTCGAGCAGGCCCTTGATGCGCCCGGTCAGCTCGCCGACGGAGAGCGCCTCGGCGGCGGGATTGTCAGGCTTGGCCGGCATCGCGCTTGGCGAAACGTTTGCGCAGCACGTGCACGAGCACCGCGGCCGCCACGAGCAACATCACGCCCATGACCGCCATGCCGCCCTTGCCCTCGACCAGCGCCTTGCCGAAGACGATCACGCCGGTGCCCATCACCGACTGCACCGCCATCGACACCGTCATGTACGTGCGGAACCGCACGCCGGAGAGCCCGAGGATGTAGCCTTGCAGGAACAGCGGCGGGCCCGGTGTCACGCGCATGAGCACGGCCACCGTGAGCTCGTTCTCGGGGCTCACCTGGGGCACACGGAACTGCGTGTGCGCAAGCAGTCGCTCCACCAGCGGACGCAGGGCACGGTGCGCGAGCCAGAAGGTCAGTGCGAAGTTCACGGCCAATGCCACCAGCGTGGCGGCGATCACACCCGGCAATGTCATCTGCGCTGCAAACGCCGGACCGGCCGCAAGATAGAACAGCGTGATTGGAAACGCGAACGCTGGCAGCACGGCAACGGCGCCGAAGAACACCCACGGTCCCGCGCTGCGGATCCAGTCGAAAGCTTGGTTCACCAGCCCGCGCAGATCCACCCCGCGCAACACCAGCGCCACGAGCACTAGCGCCGCCACGGCGGCAACACCGAGCTTCACCAGCAGACCCACGGGCACTTTGGCCGGAGACGACGACATGCCCGCCAGTTCGCCGTCGCCACTCATCACCGTCAACGCGCTTTCTCGCCGCGCAGCAGGAGCGCCGGTTCCTTGCTTCGTGGCATAGGTCTCCAGACCCATGTTGCCCGCCGCGCCCTTGCCCTGTGCCACCGCGGCCCGCGCTCGGGCCCCGTCCCGCCGCCCGCCCCCGCGGCCGTCAGTCCATGACCCAACCGCGAAACCCCTACCCCCGCCCCCACCGCGCCGCGCCCGCGCGCCGCTTCCCGCATCCCGCCCTCGGCTCCTTCTGTCATTCCGCAATCCGAAATCCGCATTCCGCAATCCTGCCTCCTCCGCCCCGCCTCTTTCCTCTTCCCCAACCGCGTCCCTGCGCTCACGCTCTCCGCTCCAGTCGCATGCACCCCCGCCTTTCCGAACTCTTCGCCACCCGCTTCGGCGTCGCTCCCGCCTCCGTTCAGGAGCTCCGGGCACACGGCTCCGACCGCAAGCTCTACCGACTGCGCGACGCCGCCGGCCACACCGCCATCGGCGTCGAGAACACCGACCTCGGCGAGAACGCCGCCTTCATCAGCTTCTCCCGCCACTTCCGCGCGCAGCGACTCCCCGTTCCCGAGATCTACGCAGATGACCGCGCCGCCGGCGTCTACCTCGAGGAGGACCTCGGCGACACCACCCTCTTCGACTTCCTCCAGCGCGAGCGCGGCCAGTCCGCCGAGGTACCCGCCTCCGTCGCCGCCCTCTACGAAGAGGCCGTCCGCCTCCTCCCCGTCATCCAGACCAAGGCCGCCCGCGGCCTCGACTACAGCCTCTGCTACCCACGCGGCGCCTTCGACCGCCGCTCGATGATGTGGGATCTCAACTACTTCAAATACTACTTCCTCAAGCTCGCGCAGGTCCCCTTCCACGAGCAGCAGCTGGAGAACGATTTCGACACCCTCTGCACCTTCCTCCTCGAGGCCGGCCAGTCGCACTTTCTCTACCGCGATTTCCAGTCCCGCAACATCATGGTGCGCGACGGCAAGCCGTGGTT
>CAZXHR010000072.1:4442-19698 GCA_964640465.1 uncultured Opitutaceae bacterium | reverse complement strand
GGCTACACGCGCTTCCTGCAACGTCTCCTTGAGGAGGAAAGCAACGAGCGACTGCGCCGCCGGATGGAACGGCTGCGCAAACAGTCGGGCCTGCCCGCGGGCAAGACGCTCGGGGTGCTCGACGAGGCGCGCTTGCCCGAGAAGGCGCGGCGCCAGCTGCCCTCGTTGCTCACCGGCGAGTTTATCCGTCGCGGCGACAACCTGCTGTGCTTCGGGTTGCCCGGCCGTGGCAAGACGCTGTTCGTCGCCGCCCTCGGCCACGAGCTGATCACCCGCCAGCAGCTGCAGATCCTCTTCACGCCGACCTTCAAGCTGGTCTCCAACCTCCTGGCCGCCAAACGCGACCTGAAGCTGCCCGGCCTGCTCGCGAAGTTGGAACGTTATGACGCGATCATCCTCGACGACCTCGGCTACGTGCAGCAGTCCCGCGAGGAGATGGAGGTGCTCTTCACCTTTCTGGCCGAACGCTACGAGAAGAAGAGCGTCATCATCACCTCCAACCTGGTCTTCAGCCAATGGGACCAGATCTTCAAAGACCCCATGACCACCATGGCCGCCATCGACCGGCTCGTGCATCATGCCGTCATCCTCGAGTTCACCGGAGAAAGCCATCGCGCCCAGTCCGCGAAGGCCAAGGCCAAAGCTTGAGTCCAGAGGTGGAGGAAGGGGCCTCTCCGCGCCTCACTAAAGTGTGGCGCTGGCCCCTGCCTCCACACCTCCTTCCCCGCTCAAACCATGGGGAGAAATAGTTCGCACTGATGCGGCGTTTTAATCCGCATTGACCAGCGGGCATCTGCCGTGGTCGTAGAGAATGGGATGCGCTGGCCCGTGTGTGACGATGGGTGCTTGCACGTAAGCAGTATCTGTAAAACTCAGGCGGAAGAATGGTAAGCAAGACTCGGAACAAGTGGAGTTTATGCTGGAATGCGATTGTTCATTCTAACGTATTGGTAACTGCAGAATTTCCGTGCGCTTGACGCTCTGTAGGCTGCCGCTGTTCGCAGGTTCACGCATTAACGGGCTATCGGTTACCCCACGTCCGGCTAGCTCAATTCACCGTACGCCAACCCTTATTCAAACACAGGAGCCCCTTGGGAGGATGCCATGGTTTCCACTGCTGTTGCCCCTGCCGAAATCATTGCCGCGCAGGCCGAACCGAAGAAGCGCGCGGTCACAATTAAGGACATAGCAAAAGTCGCCGGTGTTCATTTTACCACGGTCTCGCTGGCGCTGCGCGACCATCCCAGCCTGCTGCCTTCGACCAAGGCGCGCATCCGCGAGGTGGCAGATAAAATGGGCTACGTGCCCAATGCCGTCTTTTCTGCGCTGACTCATTTTCACCTCAACGGTCGCGTGCGGGCCGCTGCGCCGCGCGTTGCGTACGTCATCAACCATCCTCTCGACCAAGGCGCTGCGCTCTATCGGCCTCAGCAACAGATTCTCGAGGGAGCGCGGGAGCAGGCCCGAGCGCTCGGCTACGAGCTCGAGGTGGTAACCGTTGGCGTCGAGGGCAACGAAAGCCTGCGACTCGATGCCTTCCTCAAGGAGCAGAATATCACCGGTGTGGTATTGGCCGCTTTCGACCCGGGATTCGCGCCCGTCGCGCTCGATTGGGACGAGTACAGCATCGTGAAGATCGACTCGCTGCACATGGACCCGCCCGCTCCGGTCGTCGGCAGCGATCACCGGCAGGATGTGCGGTTGGCCTTCCAGCGCCTGCGCTCGCTGGGCTACCGGCGGATCGGCTTGGCGATCGGTCGGGCCGACGAGGATGCCACCGAGCGCCTCTACACCGCCGGCTACCTGCTCGAACAGGGTACGGTACCGGCCGGGGAGCGAGTTCCCGAGCTGCTGTTCCCCTACAATTCCTCGATCACGCAGGCTGGGGCGATGCTGCGCACCTGGATCGAATCGCACCGTGTCGACGTTGTGATGTGCAACTGCTCGGTGATCGTCGACATGCTTGCCTCGGTCGGAATCCAAGTGCCGAGCCAGGTCGCATGCGCCTCGCTCTGCCTGCTGGACCGCAACTCGAGCCTTGCCGGCGTGTGTCCGAATCCCGGAGTAGTCGGCGCCAAGGCGGTCTCGATCGTTGCGGCGATGCTGAAATCCGGCGAACGAGGGGTGCCGCAGTTCGCCTCACGCACCTTTGTGAAGAGCTTCTGGACCGATGGTGCTTCCGCTCCGGCCAAGCCGCTGCAGCCATGAAGCGCGACAGCGACATGACCGATCCGGCACGTACCCGGACCTATGCCACGATGAACGACGTGGCAGCCCTCGCTGGCGTGCACCCGACAACCGTCTCCATGGCGTTGCGCGCGCACCCGAGCATTCCCGCCGCCACGCGCGAGCGTATTCTCGAGAGTGCGCGCCAAGTCGGCTACGTGCGCGACCCGATGCTCGACGCCTTCAATCACCACCGGCTCAAGAAGCTCGCGGTGAAGCAAACTCCCTCGATCGCCTTTGTCATCGATGCCGGTTCCTCGGCCTATTTCTTCGGTTCCGGCTACCACCCGCTCGTGTACGATGGCGTGCGCGCCGTGGCCGAGTCGCAGCACCTCCTGCTGGAGGTGTTTCCGCTCGGCACGAAAGAGATGACTGCGGCGCGTCTCAATACCATCCTGACCTCCCGTGGCATCAGCGGGGTGCTCGTCTCCACGTTCACACCAGCCACGAAATCGATCGACCTCGACTGGGACCATTTCAGCGCCGTGAAGATCGAGTCGCACCACCTGTTGCCGCAGCTCGACGTTGTCACCAACGACCAATGCCAGGCGGCGCGGCTTTGCATGCGCAATCTCCGCCAGCGCGGCTACCGCCGGATCGGGCTTGCCACGGCGACCGACGACGAGTCTCGGCTCGTGAGCACGTTCAGCTCGGGCGTGCTTGTCGAGCAGGCCTCGTTACCGGCGCGGGAGCGGGTTCCTCCGTTGCTCTTCGAGCGCGGCGACATCGCGGAGGTCGCCGCGCGCGTGTCCGAATGGATTCGGGAGCACAAGGTCGACGCGCTCATGACCAACTGGCATGAGCTGCTAGAGATCGGCGCGTGGGATGGCGAGAGCACGCGCCTGACCAGCACCGGCATCCGCGTGCCGCAGGACGTGGCGTTTGCGTCGCTTGACGTTCCTTCGGGCACGCCGCACATCGGTGGGATCGTGCAGAACCACCGGTTGGTCGGCATGCGAGCGATGGAGCAGCTTTCGCTGCTGGTGCGCACCTTCCGCCGCGGAGCGCCGGAGAATCCGTCGGCGACGTGCGTGCCGGGCTACTGGCGCGAAGGAGCCACGGTGCCGCCGAAGGGGCTCTGAACGCATCCCGGCGGCAGCTGCCGCCGGCGGCCGTCATTCGGCAGGAAGCCCCGGATACCGGGGTTCGAGAGCGCGGAGCGCCGCGAACACTTCGCCCGACTTGGCGGACTCGCCAAGCGCGCGGTGGGCCTGTGCGAGGGCGAAGAGCGTGTCGGGATCGTCGGGTATCGCGGCGACGGCCTGCTCGAGCAGCGATTTGCCGCGGGCGGGTTGGCCGGTGGCGACCAAGGCCATGCCGGCGTTGCGGCGCAGCACCCAGTCTTCGGGCCGCATGGCGATCGCGGCCTCGTAGCGTTGGACGAGGTCGGCGGCCGATTCGGGGCGTTGGAGAAGCAGCGAAGCGGTCCGGTCCATCGTGCGGTAGCGGGCGAGGCGCGCCTCGTTGTCTCGCTGGGTGGCGAAGGGCGGCTTGGAGAAGCGTGCGAGAAGTTCGCGTACGATGAGCCCTTGCTCGTAGACCGTGTAGGCAAGGCGCTCGCGGACGGCGGCGATGTCGGCCCAGGCGGGCGCGGACGCCTCGGCGGGGACGAGGCTGCGGCGGCGCAGATCCTCCTCGATCGGGCCGCAGAGTTCGCGGGCGAGAAGGTAGGTGCCGCGGATGTTGAGGTGGACGTGCTCGTAGAGGAGCTCGTCGCCAGTCACGCCGCCGGGCGAGTCGGCGTCGGCGGCCGCGGCGAGGTCGATCACCTTCACTCCATCGCGCGGAGCATTCGCAAAGGAGCGGATGACGGCGTTGAGCTGCGAGTCGGTGCGGAAGCGGAGTGCGTCGAGGTCGAGGGCGCGTTGGAGGTTGGCGCGGCCTTGTGCCGAATTTCCGGATTCGAGTTGGGCGCGACCGAGGAGGAATGCGGTCTGCGCATGGCGGTCGTCGATGGCGGCGGCCTCGGCGAAGCGACTGGCGGCGGCGCGGCGATCACCGGTGCCGAGGGCTGCGAGACCGGCATTGAATGCGGCCTGCCATTTCGCCAGCGAGCCGGCGTCGAGGTCTGACTTGTGGAGCGAGAGGAACGGCGCGAAGTCGCGGCGGTTGGTGGCGACGGTACAGAGAAAAACGGAGGCGCCGGTGGTGCGGCCGGAGTCGACGATGGCGGCGAGGTTTTCGCGGAAGATTCCTTGGGTGATCTCGAGGCGCCGATCGTCGGCGGCGATGCCGTGCTGGAGAAACATGCCCATGCCGCCCCAGTCGGCGGTCGCAGTGCGATCGCGCCCGAGGTGGTGTGCAGTGGCAGCGAGAAGCTGGCCGGTACGAGAGCGTTTCAGGGCTACGGCGGCCTGTACCGCGGCGGGTGAACCGAGAAAGGGTGTGAAGACGGTGCCGGGACCGAAGGGGCCGATGACCTCGTTGTTGCCCTCGTAGACGATGAAGAGGTCGGGCTGCAGCGTGGCGCAGTCGGCGGCGATACCGCGGACGACGGTGGAGTTGATTGCAGTGATGCCGGCGTTGACGATCTCGAATCGGATCTCTGGATGCGCTTCGCTCAGGAGGACGTCTACCACTCGAGCCAGCGAGAAGGAGGCCTCGGGGTCGCCCATCGCAGCGGAGCTGCCGAGGACGAAGACGCGGTAGGTGCGGGGCTGTTTGCGGGCGGGGATGCGAAACGGCTGTGGGCGGCGGATGATCTCAGGCGCGAAGAACGGGGCAGTCACCCAGCGGTTCTCGCGAAGCCAGACGGTGCCGTCGGCGGCCTTCTCGGTGCGGGCGAAGTGTGGCGAGTGGCCGTAGCCGCACAGACGCAGGCCGAGTTCAAGGCCGCCGAGCAGCAGGGCGAAGAGGCCGAGCGCGATGGCGCAGCCGAGGAGGAGCTTGAGTGGCCAGATAAGAGGTCGGGAGGAAGGCATCGCGGGGTGCGGAGATCGGGTTGCGGAGGGGCTGAACGACTCCGTCGTCTAGCTACGGCCTGCACCACGCTCAGAAAAGCGTGTAGATGAAGGGGGAGATCGTGGAGACGCCGACGATCAGCACGCCGACGGCGAGCAGGAGCAGCACGAGCGGCACGATCCACCATGCCTTGTTCTGGCGGGCGAAACCGAAGAGGTCGGCGAGGAGTTTTCCGAGGTGGCGGAGAATACGCATGGAGTGGTGGATGGACGGTTCGAAGGCTGAACGACTTCGTCGTCCAGCTATGGGAGGGCGGAGTCAGTCCGGGGCGAAAGTCCGGGAGGTGTCTGCGGTGGGGAGAAGTGCTGGTGGTACGGAGGATTTCTCGACAAAGAACGGGCCGATGGCGATGGCGTCCATGCCGGTGTGAAGAAAATCCTCGATCGCTTCGCGGGGATGGCAGACGGGCGGCTCGCCGCGGACGTTGAAGGAGGTATTGATCATCACAGGGCAGTCGGTGAGCGCATCGAACTCGCGAAGGACGGCGTGGAGAAACGGGTTCTCGGCGGCATCTACAGTCTGGACGCGGGCGGAACCGTCGACGTGCGTGATGGCGGGGATCGAGGAGCGGATTTCGCGGAGACGCTCTGCCAACGTGGCCGCTGAAGGCGATGTGTGTGCGCCGCGCACGGGCGCGGTGAGCAGCATGTACGGTGACGGTCCGGCGAGATCGAAGAACTCGGCGGCGCGCTCGGCGAGGACGATCGGGGCGAAGGGGCGGAAGGACTCGCGGAACTTGATCTTCAGGTTGAGCACGCTCTGCATCTGCGGCGAGCGGGCGTCGCCGAGGATGGAGCGGGCGCCGAGTGCACGCGGGCCGAACTCGGCGCGACCCTGCACCACGCCGACGACGGCGCCGGCGGCGACGCGCTCGGCGATGTGGCGGGCCAGGGCGGTGGAGTCGGGAAACCGTTCGGGGGCGAGGCCACGCTCGGTGAAGGCAGCGGCGATTTCGACTTCGGTGTATTCGGGGCCGAGGAATGCGCCGTGCATGGCGTCGCGGACGCTGTCGGCTGTGCGGCTGGCGCTAGGCTGGGCGTAGTGGTAGGCGAGGGCGGCGCCGAGCGCACCACCGGCGTCGCCAGCGGCAGGTTGCACCCATAGGCGTTTGAAGGGGCCTTCGCGGAGCAGGCGGCCGTTGGCGACGCAGTTGAGCGCGACGCCGCCGGCAAGACAGATGTTCTCCTCGCCGGTGCGTGCGTGCAGATGGCGCGCGATGCGCAGGACGATCTCCTCGGTGACCACCTGAATGGAGCGGGCGAGATCGCAGTGGCGCTGCGTGATTACCTCGGTGGGCTGGCGACGTGGACCGCCGAAGAGGGCGTCGAAGCGGGAGTTGGTCATGCATTCGCCGTGGAGGTAGCCGAAGTACTCGAGGTTGAGGCGGAAGGAGCCGTCGTCGCGCAGGTCGAGAAGCTTGTCGAAGATGAGATCGCGGTAGCGCGGCTCGCCGTAGGGGGCGAGCCCCATGAGCTTGTATTCGCCGGAGTTGACGCGAAAGCCGCAGTAGTGGGTGAAGGCGGAGTAGAGCAGGCCGAGCGAGTGGGGAAAGCGGAGCTCGGCGAGCAACTCGAGTGTGGAGCCGTTGCCCTGGCCAAGGGTGGCTGTGGACCACTCGCCGACGCCGTCGAGCGTGAGGACGGCGGCGCGCTGGAACGGCGAGGGGAAGAAGGCGGCGGCGGCGTGGCTTTCGTGGTGGGAGGCGAAGAAGATGCGGTTGGCGACGTCGTGCCCGTGGGCGCGGAGGGCATCCTCGATCTCCAGCGGTATCCAGAGTTTGCGGCGGACCCAGTCGGGCACGGCTGCGGCGAAGGCGTGGAAGCCGCCGGGCGCGACGGCGAAGGCGGTGCGGAGGATGCGCTCGAACTTGCGGAGCGGCTTCTCGTAGTAGACGACGGCGTCGGGCGGGCCGCCGGCTTGAGAGAGACAGTAGGCGACGGCACGGTGGGGAAATGCGGCATCGTGCTTGATGCGGGTGAATCGTTCCTCCTGCACGGTCGCGACGATCCTGCCGTCTTCAAGGAGGACGGCGGCGGAGTCGTGGTAGTGGGCGCTGAGGCCGAGGATGCGCATGGGACGGAGGACCTGTCGCGGAGGATCTATGGCAGAAGGATGAATGAAGAACGCAGAAGGTGGAGGCGCGCGGATTGCGGAATGAGCGGAGTGCGGGCGGCGGGTGGTGCGGCTCAGTACTGGCGCTTGAAGCGATCGGGATCGGTGGCTGGCGAAAGCGGCTCCCAGTAGGTGGTGCGGGCGGGATTAGGGCGCCGCTGGAGCGGGTCGCGCCGGCGCAGCGAGAGGAGCAGGCGGCCGGGGACGAAGATCGCGAGGAAGACCAGCCCCAGGAGGAGCCAGGCGATGGCGGCAGCGACGGTGCGCCCGATGCTGGTGAGGATGTCCTGGACGGGCGCGTAGGCGCGAGGGGCGAAGAGCGAAAGAGCGAGCAGTAGTGTCGCCAAGACAAGGATGCTGAGGCTCCAGGACGTTTCCCAGCGCAGCCATGCCGTAACGGCAAGCGCGACGGCGAAGATGGGGGCGAAGAGGTGACGGACACGCATGGAACGTTGGGGTGTTGCGGAGGCTGGACGCGGACAGGCGAGGATGAACGCCGATTTCGGCCGGGTTGTCATGCCGGGAGTGGGAGAACCCGCTCTCGCGAGTGGCTCCACATTGCGGACGGGGAACGGCAGGTCTTGGGGGCGTGGGGAAAAGAAAAGGAGGAGAGCGCCCCGGCGCCCTCCTCCATGCATGAACCACAGAACAGACGGATTCCCCTTAGAACTCGAGGGTGTAGCCGAGATTCCAGATGATCTTGGTGGGGACCTCGTAGCGATGGGTGGCAACCGCCTCGCCGCTCTCCTTGTACCAGCCGACGTACTCCGGAACCTTGGTGAGGTTCTTGACGTTGAGCTGGATGCGGTGGTCATACCCCCAAGCCTTGAATTTGTAGGCTGCGAAGGTCTCCAGGTAGAGGTTGCTGGGGTTGTAGCGTTCGACCGAATTCACGGTGCCCTGGAATGCCTTGCTGGCGTACTGCAGGCCCATGCCGATGGAGAGGCCGTTAACAGGGCCTTCGGTGAAGGAGTACTTGGTGAGCAGTGCGATCTGATCCTTCACGTGGCCGGTTTGGCGGCTGTCGATGTTGTTGTGCGCGTAGCTGAGCATCGCCTGCCAGTTCGCGGTGGGCTGGAACACGATGTCGGCCTCGATGCCCTTCGACTTGTTGGCGGTCGGGTTGTTGATGAGGTCGCCACGGTTGTTATTGCGATCCTTGAGGCTGGCATAGGCGGCGTCCTTCTCGGCCTGAGTGGCGCTGGCCCAGGCGACATAGCCCGAGCCGCTCAGGGACGGAACGGAGTCGTTGGCCCAGCCGTACTTGCTTTCGAGCCCATCGGAACCGGCACGCCCGGCGGCGATGTTGGCGAGCCAAGTGGCCTTGTCGCGGTTGATGGCGTTCTCGTCGCGGACGGAGCCGCCGCTCTGCTTGATCTGGTAGAGGCTCACGGTGCCGCTGATCTTGCCGCCGAGCAGCTCGACCTTGACGCCGCCTTCGTAGCTCTTGCCGGTTACCGGCGCCAGCTGCTCGTCGAAGTCGTTCTTGTCCGTGGTCGGGAAGAGCGAGGTCGAGTGCACGGCGAAGAGGGAAACGTCCTTCGTCACGTCGAACATCGCGCCGATCATGGGCGAGTTCTTGGACTGCTTGGTCACCTTAACCGGGCTGCTGTACTGGGTGTTCTTGATGTTGGTGCGGTTGATGGCGGCGTTGATCTTGAGCCGGTCGTTGAGCGCCTTCATCTGCCAGCTGCCGAAGTAGTAGTCGTTGGTGTTGTTCTCGTTCGGGCTGCCGACGCTCATCACATAGTCGCTCGGGGGGAGAATCGAAAGCGGGCTCGTGCTGATGCCCGTTGCGATCGCGTAGTCGTAGAAATTGTCCGAGCCTGCGAACGGGAGGTCAGTGCCGTCCGCAGCTTTGCGGCGCACGCCCTTGTCGGAGTGGAATTTCTCGGACCAGGCGTTGGCACCCACGGTGAACGTGTGGTTGAGCGGGCCGGTTTCGAGTTTGTACACAGCGGTGGCGCCGTACGCGTTGACGCTGTTGCTCCAATCGCGGTGGTGGTACGATTTCCGGATGACTTCGCGCCCGGCCTCGTTGACGATCCAGCCAGTGCCGGGGGCCGCATCCCAGCTGGCGCCGCTGCCGCCGCCGCCGGAGCAGTCCCAGCCTTCGCTGTCGATCTGCTCGCGCTTCGAGGATTGGATGTAGCCGGTAATGCTGAAGTTCTCACCGATCGACTGGGTGATCGTGCCGCGGTACATCTTGCTGTCGCACGTGCGCATGTTGATGCTGTCGGCCCAGTTCCATGTCCACGGAATCTCGGGGTGGACGATCTGGAGGGGCGTTTCCACTCCGTCGGCACCGCTGCGGGAGAAGTAGCCAAGGCCGTTGGGCTTCTCGCGATAGCCGTCCTCGGCGAGGAACTTGATCTCGGTGCCTTTGTACGGCTGCCAGGCGATGTTGATCTGCGTGTACTTCGACATGCCGGAGGAGTGCTCGCGATGGTCCTCGGTTTCGGCTCGGGCGGCGTTGACGCGCACGCCGAACTTGCCGCCGTTGGCGATCTCGCCGGTGTAGTTGGCGTCGATGGTGGCGCGGTATTCGCCCTCATTCTGGATCGAGGCGCCGATCACGGTGAAGTTGTCGGTGAAGTCGACGGTCTTCGTGATGGTGTTCATCACGCCGCCGGGATAAGAGAGGCCATACAGCGGCGCGGCCGGGCCCTTGACGAGCTCGACGCGGGCGATGCCCTGCATGTCGATCGGGTCGTATTCGCGGATGCCGTCGCGGATGCCCCAGTTCTGGATGTAGCCGCGGAACAGGAATCCGTTGTAGGCCTGCTGGATGGCGTTGGAGGAGTGGACATCGGCGCCGCCGTTGACGAGTGCGGCGTTGTAGCGCTCGAGGTCGATCTGGCTCGTGGCGATGATGTCCTGAGCCAGATCCTTGGTGAAGACTTGGATGTTCAGGGGCACGTCCTTGATGGGCGTGTTCGAACGGGTCGCGCCGATGGAATTCGTGGCCTGGTAGCCATGTGTTTGTTTCTCGGAAACAGTGAAGGGCGACAGGATGACGACTTCGTCGTCGGCGGGGGCGGCAGCGGGCTGTTCGCTCGGCTGCGACTGGGCGGACAACGAGGTAGCGAGCGCCAGCGGCAGAGCGGCGGCAACCCGCGGGAGGTTGCGGCGAAACGCGGAGGTTTTATCAGGGCTTTGCATGGTGTTGGGGTTTGTTGACGGGATGGCAGGTGGATGGTCCGTCTGGCGGTTCGGATGGGATTATCCGTTGGCCGTTCGGTATCCGGACTGCCGTCTGTCCGGTGAGGGAATCTGTAGTCCTAAGTTACTGCAGGGCCGTCTCGCCGTGGAGCGATACGACCGGCGACGAGGTGAGGGCTTCGGCGGTGACGCGGCAAAAGAGGGCGAGCTCTATCGTTTGAAGGTGGAACTCTCGCGTTAGAGCACGCATGGCCGGCGTATCGGAGCTGGCTCACTGGGCTTGTCGTGGGGTGCCGGGGCCCTTATCTCTCGGGCCCGATGCAGATTACCCTCCTCGGCGCCGCTGGCGAAGTGACCGGCTCGGCGTACCTCGTGCAAACAGCTCGGACGCGCGTGCTCGTCGATTTCGGCATGTTCCAAGGTCGCACGCTGGCCGGCTCGATCAACAATGTGCCGCGCGAGATCGTGCCGTCCAAACTGGATGCTGTGGTGCTTACGCACGCGCACCTCGACCATGTGGGCCGCCTGCCGCTGCTCGCGCAGCGTGGCTATACCGGCGCAGTCTGGGGCACACCCGCCACGCTGGAACTCGCCCGCCTCATCCTCGACGACGCCGCGCGTCTCCAGGCACAGGATGCCATCCGCACCAACCGCCACCGCGCTCGCGCGGGTATGCCGCCGATCAAGCCGCTTTTCGACGAGACGCATGTGGCCGCCATCGCGGCTCGTTTCCGGCCGCTCGCCTACGGGCAGGCCAATGCGGTCGCCCCTGGTGTGGCGGTGCGACCGTACGAGGCCGGGCACACGCTTGGCTCTGCCAGCATCGAGCTGTGCGTCGACGACGACGGCCATCGTCGCGTGGTCGTGTTCTCCGGCGATCTCGGCCCGCGCAACGCGCCCATCCTGCGCGACTCGGCTTGCATCGCCGATCGCGCGGATCTCGTTTTCCTGGAGACGACCTACGGCGACCGCGACCACCGCTCGCTCGCCGAGACGGTGAAGGAGTTCGGCGAACTTGTAGGCCACGCTGTGGAGCATGGCGGCAAGATTCTCGTGCCGACCTTCGCCGTGGGCCGAGCCCAGCAGATCCTCTACCACCTATCTGAGCTCTTCGAAGCCGGCACTGTGAAGCCGTTCCCTGTCTACCTTGACAGCCCGATGGCGATCGAGGCCACGAGGCTCTATGCCAAGCACGCCGAGCTGTACGACGATGAGATGCGGCAGCGTGCCAGCGACGGCGGACGTTTTCTGAAGCATCTGGAGACGGTGCGCACGACCGTCTCGGCGCAGGAGTCCCAGGCGCTCAATGGGTTGCCGGGACCGTGCATGATTCTTGCCGGCGCGGGCATGTGCAACGCGGGTCGCATCGTCCACCACCTCCGCCACAACCTGGCCAAACCCGGGACGGTTGTTCTGATCGTCGGTTACCAGGCGCCCGAGTCGCTCGGCCGCCGCCTCCTCGAGGGGGCGCGCCAGGTGCAGATCTTCGGGGAGCGAATCCATGTGGCGGCGACAGTGCGCGGACTGGGCGGCTTCAGCGCGCACGCCGGGCAGACGGATCTGCTCGACTGGCTGGGCTGCCTCGTGCCGCACAAGCCGCGTGTCGTCCTCAGCCATGGCGAGGACGAGAAGGGACGCGGCCCGCTGGCGGTGAAGATCGCGGAGCGTTTCGGCCTGGAGGCCGAGTGCCCGCACTACGGTGACACGATCATGCTATGAGATCCGGACCGGCGCCGGGCGAGCGCGCCGGCGCGCTAGGAAACGGCGGCGCCGCAGCCGCAGAGTTTGTCGACGATGGCCACGATCTCCTCGCCGTGGGGCTTTGAGAGTTGGGCATCGGCGCCGACGGAGACGCACTTGCGCGACATCTCGTCGTTGATGAGGGAGGAGTAGACGACGACGGCGGGGATGTGGCCGCCGCTGGCGCTCTTCACGTTCTTGCAGAGGGTGAGCCCGTCCATTTTCGGCATCTCGATGTCGGTGATGATGAGGTCGACATAGTCCTTCAGGGACTTGCCCTCGGTGGCGGCTCGAGCCCGGAGGGCGGCGAGATGTTCCTCGGCTTCGAGGCCGTTTTCGAAGACGGAGATGTCCGTGAAGCCGGCGGCGTTAAGCACGTCGAGAGTGAACTTGCGGATCATCTTCGAGTCCTCGGCGTAGACGATCTTCACGTGCTCGCGGTTACGGCGTGTGGGCTCGTCGGCGGGAGGAGGGGCGGCTGGGTGCTCGTCGGCGGGGGTGTAGTCGAGCATGAGGCGCTCGAGGTCGAGGATGAGGATGATGCGTTCGCCGATGCGGATGGTGCCCGTGGTGTAGCCGGCGCCGTGACCGGCGAGCGCTGCGTTCATCGGCTCGAAATCGGCCCAGGAGGTGCGGTGGATCTTCGAGATGCCGTCGATGAGGAAGGCGGTGGTTCGTTTGTTGAAACGGGTGACCATCACGAGCTGGTGCTCGGTGTCGGTGGCGCCGGGGGGGGAAGGCAGGGCAAGGGCGGTGTGGAGATCGACGAGGAGGACAGGTTTGTCCTGGACGTGGATGACGCCCATCACGCCGTGCGGGGCCTGGGCGAGCTGGGTGATATGGCAGTTGGACAGGGCGATGACGCGCTGCACCTTCGAGACGTTCACGCCGTAGCTCACACCGGCCAGGAAGAACTCGATGAACTCGACCTCGTTGGTGCCGGATTCGAGGAGGATGCCTTGTTTGTCTGACGTGCTGGTCTGCATGTTGGGATGAATGTGGCGGCGGCGCTGTGTGACTCTGGCGTGGATGGTGCGTGTAAATCGGCTGCGGCGGTGCCGGCTTGATCGAAAAGCGAGGGGCGTGGGGCGGAGGACGGAGGACAGATGGCGCGAGGCGTGGCGGCGTTGACGGTGAGGCGCGGCAGGAATGGACTGCGGGGGTGAATTCTTCTTCTGCCAGCAATGTCGTGCGTCGGGTGAAGTGCGATCCGATCGCGGCATTCATCCAGTTACCCGAGCGGCCGCAGCGCGTGGTGTCGCTTGTCTCCGGTTTCACGGAGGCGATTGTCGCGATGGGACTGGGGGAGCGGCTGGCGGGGGTTTCCCAGTATTGCGCGCGCTACGCGCCGGTGGCGGCGGTGCCGGTGGTGGGCGACTACCTGAAGATCGATGCGGACAAGCTGCGCGAGGTGCAGCCGGATCTGGTGCTGATGACCAGCGGCGTGCAGCTGGGGCTGGCGCGGAAACTGGCGCAGGCGGGCGTGCCGGTGTACGTGCTGCACCTGCCCGACAGTTTCGGCGGCATCATCGAGAACGTGCGCAAACTCGGCGCGTTGTTGGGCGAGATGGAGGCTGCGCTCGATCTGGCGGAACGGATGGCCAACGAGGCGGCTGCGCTGCGGTTGTCGCGTCCGGCGGTGCGGCCGCGGGTGTATGCGGAATTGTGGTTCGGCCGGCATCCGCGGATGGCCGGAGGGCTGAGCTTCGTGCAGGACATCCTGGAACTGGCCGGCGGGGTGAACATCTGCCGGGGTGTGGCGGCCGGGTATCTCGCGTTGAACCTGCCGGCGGTGGCGGCGGCGAAGCCGGATGTGATCATCGTGTTTTCCGAGGAGGACGACCAGCCGGTGGATGTGGCGGCGCTCATGGCGGAGCGCGGCTGGACGGGCGCGTGGCCGTATGTGGTGATCGAGAGCGGCATCGCTCGTGGACGGAACATGATCCACGACGGCCCCTCGTTGCTCGAGACTGCGCGTTGGCTGCGCAACGAGCTCGCGACGCGATGGCCGGCTGGTCAGCCCGGTGCGATGTTTCCCTCCCCCGAGAAGCCGAACGCGTAGAGCTGAAACGGAGGACTGCGAAACGTGAGCAACGTGGCGCGTTGCCACGAGGAACGAAGAAAATGGGCTTTAGCGGAGCGTGAAGTCCTTCACTCGCGGCCGGTCTCCGACGGGGGCGTGGATGATCGCTTCGAAACGACGGGTCTCCTTCTGGTAGTTCCCCCAACCCGACGAGCGATAGTGGGTGAAGGAGGCTTCGCCGCTGACGCGCCATTGGTCGCTCCAGCCGGTCATCTCGGCAGGCGGCTCGGTGTCCACACTGACGTTGAAGGTGACCGAGTCGTTGCTGCCGCTCTGGTATTTGTCGCGGAAGTAGCGTTTGGCGTACCCGACGACAGTATCCTCGATCTCCGCGGCTGAGGCGACATGGGGCTCGGGGGCGGGATGAGGGCGTTCGGCGAGCGTGCGGTGGCGTTCGGCACGCGCCTCTTCCTGGGCTGCCTTCTTCTCGGCATCGGCGGCGCGCGTGGCATCTTCCGCGGCGACGGCCTGGGAATCAGCGGGGTAGCGCGTGGCGAGCTCGGGCGGCAGGAGGGCTCTCTCAACTTGGACGATGCCGCCGGCGTGGCGGATGCAGACGCGCCCGGCGGACGAAGAGATGATCTTGGCCTCGGCAAACGTGCGGCCGTCGGTCAGCGTGATGGTGTCGGCGCGGGCCGTGAGGACGAGCATCAGGGCGAGCGTGAAACCCAGGAGAGGGTATTTCATGGGGTCGGAGGTATATGAGGACAGTGTGTATTGGAATCACAATGGACAGGTGGACCGTGAGCCGGTTCCCTAGGCGCAGCAGTGCCCGGCTGGAGGGCGGACGAGGCGACACGTGGCGGGTGTGAATCGTCGCTTGAGCGTGCTTTCATGCAGTGCCGGCCCCTGCCGCGGATGCACCGGGCGCGACGGGCGAGAGCACGTTTTCGTGTTCCGATCGGGACAGAAAAGCGTGCTGTGGCGTGGGAGGGGGCTGGAGGCCGGAGGTGGGCAGCAAAAAGCCCGCGG
>CAZXHR010000072.1:0-4432 GCA_964640465.1 uncultured Opitutaceae bacterium | reverse complement strand
CGCGGCGGGTGCCGCGGGCTAAATGGTCGGGGCGGTGAGATTCGAACTCACGACCTCTACGTCCCGAACGTAGCGCTCTACCAGGCTAAGCTACGCCCCGATGGTTGGGATTCTTTGCGGCCTTGACCGAAGCCTCGGCTACGAAAGAGCGGCGAGGCTGCGAACCGGCCGGAAGTGAATCAAGGACAAACTTGGCCGAGTTTCGAAGCGGCTGGGGCGGCGGGGCCGCATTGGCCGCGGCTGCGGCATCAGTGGCCGTGCTGGTCGCGATGGTGGATGCAGACGCTGTTGCCGTCGGGATCGGCGACGACTGCCATGTGGCAGACGGGGCTGGCAACGGGCTCCATGCAAAATGGCGTGCCGGCCGCGCGGAGCGTGGCGATCGCGGCGTCGAAGTCGGCGACTTCAAGGGCGATGCTTGGACCGGTGGGAGATGGCTCCCAGTCGGGCGCCATATTCGTGATGCCAAGGGCGGCGCCGGCGATATCGTACTCGATCCAGTGTTTGCCTTCGTGCTCGAAGGTGGAGGCGGGTTTGAGTCCGAGGACGCCTTCGTAGAAGGCGCGGGCGCGGGGCATGTCGGTGACGGGGTAGCCGGTGAAGGCAATCTCGGTGACTTTCATCAGGGGGAGTCCTTTAGGGTTTCCTGTTTGTGCGGTGATTCGGTGGAAGGGTATCAGGGGATGCTGACAGCGTCATGTCAGGAGGTTTCGGGCGGACTCAGTTGTGGTGCAGTGCGGCGGCGTGGGCGAGCTTGCCGACCTGCGTGCGCAGCGCAGGCGGGGTGATGGCTTGGACCTCTCCGCCGAAGGAGAGCACCCAGCGTGCGCACCACTCGAGGGAGTAGGTGCGCAGCCGGACTTCGACACTGTTGCCATGCGGGGTCTCGGCGAGCACGCCGGTGTAGCTCTCGGCGCGGACACGGTCGAGCGCCGCCGGGGTGACGCGGAGCGTGACTTCGATCTTTGGGGAATCGGTCTCGATCTCGGCGAGGTGGCGCTGGAGATCGAAGTCCTCCCGCGGCACGAAGCGCTCGGCGGTGAGGTCCAATTTTCGGATGCGGTCGAGGCGGAAGTGGCGGACTTCACCGCGCAGGCGGCACCAGGCGACGAGGTACCAGGCGTTGCCGCCGAAGACGGCGCCCATCGGTTCGACATCGCGCACCGTGTCGTCGCTGCGCGCGCGGGCGCGGTAGACGAGGCGGAGCACCCTACGGGTGACCAGAGCCTGCTGGATGGGACGGAGCGTATCGTTTGTGATTCCGGGCGGCGGGTGCTGGGGGGCGGCGATCACGGTGGCCCGTTCGAGGCGCTGGAGTTCGTCTTGGCGGTCAGCGGGAAGGATGGCGCGGATCTTGAGCAGCGCGGAGTCGGCTGGGGCGTGGAGCGAAGCATCGGCGAAGCGTTTCACCAGTTCGCCGCCGACAAAGAGCGTGGCGGCCTCCTCGGCAGTGAAGAGCACGGGCGGCAGATGGTAGCCTTTGACCAAGGTATAGCCGACGCCGGCCTCGCCGGAGATGGGCACGCCGGCTTCGCCGAGGGCGGCGATGTCGCGGTAGATTGTCCGCAGGCTGACTTCGAAGTGCCCGGCGAGGTCCTCGGCGCGGACAAGGCGACGGCCTTGCAGGAAGAGGACGATGGCGACGAGGCGGTCGGTGCGGTTCATCGGGGTGGGTTTGCGGTGGCCTTAGGGCTAGAGGATCGGCGGCGCTTTGGCCATGCTGGGATGGGTAATCGGGTGTGCGGCGTACCGGGGGACGGTCGTGGAATTTCTTGTGAATAACCTGTGAGGCATTCGTCCTTTCCAGAGGGGAACCGAGCGCTAGGGCATTCGTATGGAGGCTAGGTAGTCGCCGGGTGGGGGCTGCCCGGGCGAGACGCGGATACCCTACATCCGAGGCAAATTGGGACGCAGTGGCGCTCCCGCAGGGTAACAATGGGTTAATTCATGCGGTAGTGTTTGGAGAACAATAGGAAGCGCAGGCGCTCGATAGCGTTATTGACATGTGTCGTTTCGATTGACTCGAGCGCTGGAACGAGTCGTCGCCTACGGCGTGCCGAGTCGTGCGTGAAGGGCGGGATTGATCCGATGGGGCAGAGGGTTGCGAGTGTTACGAGGCGAAGGCGGGGCGGTTGTGAAGAACTCATGACCGATTGTCCTAAAGTCGTGGCCCTTGGCTTGCCGCTTGGTCTCCGTCGCGCGAAGCGGAGCGAGCCCGGTCGCTGGGCGAGGCGGCCCGGCGAGGGGTAGGGTGTGACCACTCGTGGATTCGTGCTGTCGCCGGCGCCCGGCATCTGCGAACCTGCCCGCATGCCTGTCCCCGCTATTTTGCCATCGGCCAAGCGCCTGTCCTTCGACTGGGGCGCACATGGGCGCTACTGGCGTGTGCAGGTCTTCGGGTGGCTGACGATCCAGCTCTTTCTGTTTGTGCAGACGCTGCTCGATCAGGCGCCGCACAGCGGCGTGCCGACGCGGCTGCTGGTCCTGCTGTATTGCGCGTTGTGCGGCATCGCGAGCACCCATGCGCTTCGGGGCTGGCTGCGGAGGACGGGGAATGTCGTGGGGCCGTGGCCACGGCTGGCGGGGTATGGCGGCGCCGGGGTCTGCCTGTCCGGCCTGTTGATGGCTTCCGGTGTGTTTGCCTTGCCGCTGGTGGCGACCGGTTTGCGGCCGGAGATCTGGACGGGGCGGCCGTTGGCCGCGTTCGGCGCGCAGGTTTTCCTGTGCACGATGCTGAGTGCGGGCTGGGTGCTGCTTTATTTCGGGTACCAGTCGGGCTGCCGCTACCAGGAATCGCTAGTCGAGCGAGCCCGCTACGAGGCGGCGCTCAAGGACGCCGAGCTGCGCGCCCTGCGCGGCCAGCTCAATCCCCACTTTCTTTTCAACGCCCTCAACGTCGTCCGCCGCCTGGCCGCGACCGACCCGTCCCGCACGAGGCAGGCGATCACGCAACTGGCCGGCCTGCTGCGCGACACACTCAACGGCAGCGAGGAGCCGGCCATCAAGCTCTCCGCCGAGCTGCGGCAGGTCGACGCCTACCTCCAGCTCGAGAAGCTGCGCTTCGAGGAGCGCCTCCAGCTCGAGTGGCGCGTGCCCCAGGAGGCGATGGCGCGCCCGGTGCCGCCGTTCTCGGTGCTCACGCTGGTCGAGAACGCCATGAAACACGGCATCGCCGCCCGCATCGCCGGCGGCCGGCTGGAGATCGAGGCCGACCTGGCGGACGATGTCACCACGATAAGGGTACTCAATACTGGCACGCTGCCCGACGATCCCCGCACCGGCCGGGTGGGCATGCAGAACCTGCGCGAGCGCCTGCGGCTGCTCTACGGCGACAACGCCACGCTCGAACTGCGCGCCTTCGATGCCGAGCGCGTGGTGGCCGAGCTGCGAATCCCCGCCGCGTGGCCCGAGTCGGGCTTGACGTCCCACCCCTGTCCGGGCGCCACTGTTACCGAAACCACCACCACCCCATGAGAACGCTTATCGTCGACGACGAACGACTGGCCCGCGAGGAACTGCGCGAACTGCTCGGCGCACATCCGGAGATCGAGATCGTGGGCGAGGCCTCCAACGGCCCGGAGGCGCAGAAGCGCATCGCCGACCTGCAGCCCGACCTTATCTTTCTCGATATCCAGATGCCGGAACAAAACGGCTTTGAGCTGCTTCAGGCGCTCGAGCCTCCCGTGCCCGAGGTGATCTTCGTGACCGCGTACGACAAGTACGCCCTGCAGGCCTTCGAGAACAGCGCGCTCGACTATCTCGTGAAGCCCGTCGAGCCGGAGCGGCTCGCGAAGGCGATCGCCAGGCTTCGCAAGCTCGAACCGGCGGCGGCCGCCGCGGCGGGGCGGGCTGTTGGCTCGGCCGCCGGTGCGCTCACGGCCGACTCGCAGGTGTTCGTGCGCGATGGCGACCGCTGCTGGTTCGTGCCGTTGCGCGACATCGTGCTGTTCGAGGCCGAGGGCAGCTCGACCCGCGCCTATTTCGGCGGGCACAAGCCGGTGCTGCCGCGCGCGCTCACGGCGCTCGAATCGCGGCTGCCGGCCGAGCAGTTCTTCCGGATCAACCGTTCGCAGATCGTGAACCTGAAGTGCATCGAGACCATCGAGCCTTGGTTCAGCCGCTCGCTGCGCGTGAAGCTCAAGGGCGGGCTCGAGGTGGAGTTTTCCCGCCGGCAGGCGCTGGTCTTCCGCGAATCGCAGGGGCTGTGACGCCGCTGCAGATCACCCGTGCGGGTTGAACCTAGAAACGGCAGTTCGGGCAGGTCACAGAGGCAGAGGAGAGACGGAAGGAGATCACAGAGGGGAAATTGGAGAAGCGAGATCTGGTCCGCCCTACATACCCAAATGGTGAGTACATCTGGCATTCAATATTTCTCCTAACCGCTCTGTGTACTCTTGCCTTATCTCTGTGCCCTCTGTGTCCAACTGTTTCG
>CAZXHR010000071.1:0-19732 GCA_964640465.1 uncultured Opitutaceae bacterium | reverse complement strand
CCGAGGAGCACCGCCCACTCGCCGACGTCACCAAGCAGTCGACCGACAAGTTCCACGCCGACTGCGACGCCCTCAACTGCCTGCGCCCCCACGTCGAGCCCACCGCCACCGGACACATCGCCGAGCAGGTCGGCATGATCGCCGAGCTCATGCAGCGCGGCCACGCCTACGCCACCCCCGACGGCTCCGTCTACTTCAAGGTCTCCTCCTTCGCCGACTACGGAAAACTCTCCCGCGTGAAGGAACGCGAACTCCAGCTCGGCTCCGCCCTCGCCGGCAAACCCCAGACCGCCGACGCCGACGAGAAGGAGGACGGCTCCGACTTCGCCCTCTGGAAAGCCTGGAAACCAGACGATGGCGACGTGAAGTGGCCCGGCCCCGCCGGCGCCTCCACCGGCCGCCCCGGCTGGCACATCGAGTGCAGCGCCATGAGCCGCAAACACCTCGGCGAGACCATCGACCTGCACACCGGTGGCGTCGACCTGCTCTTTCCCCACCACGAGAACGAGATCGCGCAGAGCGAGTGCTGCACCGGCAAGCCCTTCGCCCGCCACTGGTACCACAGCGAGCACCTCCTCGTGGACGGCAAGAAGATGTCCAAGAGCCTCGGCAACCTCTACACGCTCGACCAGATCCGCGAGAAAGGTTTCTCGCCGATGGCCCTGCGCTACGCCCTCCTCGCCGGCCACCCGCGCAAGCAGCTCAACTTCACCCTCGAATCCGTCCACGCCGCCGAGAAGGCGATCAAGCAGATCCAAGATCGGGTTCGGGAGTTCGGTATCTATGCCAATGCGCTCTTCCATCGGGAAGAAACCGCGGCAATCCTGGCGGCTGAGGACCCAAAGGAGTGGGGATCATTCGCCGATGCATGGAAGATGCTCTGTGACGACCTGAATACGCCTGGGTGCCTTGGTGCGGCCTTCAAAGCAATCGGCAATATCACTGATGCCGACTTCGAGAACAGAGTAAGCACAGACCGCTTCGTGATAGAGTTCCGAGCTGCAGTGCGCTTGTTCGAGAAAGGTCTAGGCATTCAGCTCGACCTCACGCCCGAAGCCGAGCGAGCAGCGAGGAAGGCCGCCGAAGCTCCCGCCGAGGTGAAGGAGCTCGCGGCCCAGCGCTGGGCCGCCAAGCAGGCGAAGAACTGGGCCGAGGCCGACCGTCTCCGCGGCGCCATCGCCGCGCTCGGCTGGGCGATGCTCGACGGCAAGACCGACTACAAGCTCGAGCCCGCCAAGAAGGCCTGAGCCGTTTTTGTAGGCCAGGTCGCCGACCTGGCCTACAGATGTCGGAACACGCACAATTGATCGTGAGGATCCGGGCCGGAGAAATCGCCTCGCCTCCGCCCTTGACGCACCGCGCGCGGACCGGCACGTTGCGCACCCGTTTCCACTGCCCGGTGGTGTAATGGCAGCACAGGCGACTTTGACTCGCCTAGTTCTGGTTCGAATCCAGGCCGGGCAGCCAATCGACGACCGAGCGCACCGGGCCGCTTCGGCCACGCTTCGGAGACAGGCCATGCCGCCACGCACTGCATCCATTTCCCCGTTGCAGTCGCCGTCCCCGGCCCCGAATCTGCAACCATGGACAGCGAAGTCACCCCGCCGCCACTGCCTCCCGCACTCCCCCACCCGGTCGCCGCGCCCGAATCGCGTCGCCCGAGTGCACCCCTGATCGTCGCCACAGTACTGATCGGCCTAGTAGACCTCGCTCTAGCCATCCCAGCCTCCGCAGTTGGATCCGACGCATCAAACGCAGCCTACCGTATCGGCCATGTCGTCGGCGGCATGATGATCGTCCCCCTGCTCGTCATCGCGTTGTTCTCGATCGGACGACGATTCCGCAACGCCCGCAGCCAGACAGCCATCCTCCTCGTGGTATGGCTTCTCGGCATCGTCGGAAACCTGAGCAACCTCGCAAAACTGTCCGGCGAATCCCGCGCCAAACAACAAGAGTCGGCCCAAGCCATTGCCGAGATGGAGCGGCAGATCCGCGATCTGCAACGCCAGGCAGCGACATCCTCCATGGAGGAACGGATTCGGCTGGCCCAGCAAGCGCGACAGACGATGGAAGACACGCTGCCCAAGCTAACGTCCCAAGATCGAGCCGGGCTCTTGGTATCACTCAAGATCGTTAATCCGATCATTGAAGACGGTAGCGCCTTCGCCCAAGAACTCGTCGCTTTCCAACAATCGCCGGAATGGGATTTTTCGACTGCGACATCCCAAGAGGAGATTCGGACCCGTATTGCGCGAATCGACAAGCTCGCCGCCACCTGCATCGCACTCCACCAACGCATAACCACGATCGAGACCGATGCCACTCGGCTCCTCAAGGAGGAGCCGCTCGATCCCCAGATGAAGGCAGGATTGCTCGATGGCATCCGGGAATCCGCCGACCGGAAGTTCGCCATCCTCGGAAAATCCAGCAAACACAGCAGCGTTCCTTCGAGAAATTCAAGGAAGCGCTGATGCTCCTCCACGCCCAGTGGGGCCACTGGCAGGGGAAAGACGGCGTCGTGATCTGGGACACCCAAGCCCATTTGGACGAATTTAACGAGATCGTCGGCGCGATGCAGAGCATCGATGGAGAGATCGCTACGCTCCAGAAGCGGTTCTACCTTGAGCAGCAGTAGCCGAAGCCCAGAAGACGTTCGATCCCGCCCTAAAGCGGCAGGCGAAAACTGCCATAATTCTTCCCAAATCGGAGTCGGGAACTTTTCCCCGTCACGTCGTTCCCAGAATCCAATTCCCGTTTCACACCACCTTTCCCGCAGCTCCCGGCTTGTCCCTTGCCAACCGCCGCTCCGGCTGCAAACGTCCCGCCAACACTTTCACCCATGTCCGTGCTCAAACGCTTCCTTCTCGCTGCCCTCCTCGGCCTCACCGCGCTCCTCGTCAACGGATGCGCCTCCAAAGAAGATGAGGACACCATTCCGTGGAGCCGCCCCCAGTCGTGGGAAGGCACGGTCCCCGGCATGTCCTCCAGCAGCATCACTCGCTGAAGTCGCCGCCGATCCCTTTTCCAGCCCGGGTTTCCGCCCGGGCTTTTTCGTTTCCGCACACCGGCGCACAGCTGCGCCCCAGACGCACGCCCCCCCCGCATGCCGCGCTTCGCGTTTGCAGCCGTAGCCCCGTCCGCGACACCCTTTCAATCATGAGCGACGTCAACACCTCCCTCACCGCGCAGCCCGGCCACTGCTACGTCGTCGCCACGCCGATCGGCAACCTCGCCGACCTCTCCGAGCGCGCCCGCGCCATCCTCGGTTCCGCCTCCGTCGTCGCCTGCGAGGATACGCGCACGACCGGCGCGATGCTTCAGCGCCTCGGCCTCCACCGCCCGCTCGTCGCCTACCACGAGCACAACGAGACTGAGGCCGCCGAACAGCTAGCCGCCCGCCTCGCCGCCGGCGAATCCGTCGCCGTCGTCAGCGACGCCGGCACGCCCGCGCTCAGCGATCCCGGCTTCCGCCTCGTCCGCGCTTGCCGTCGCCGCAACCTGCCCGTCGTCCCCGTGCCCGGCGCCTGCGCCGCCATCGCCGTGCTCAGCGCCAGCGGCCTGCCCTCCAACGCCTTCTACTTCGCCGGCTTCCTCCCGCCCAAAACGGCCGCGCGCCGCACCTTCCTCGAGAAACACCGCGACTCCAACTTCACGCTCTGCCTCTACGAGAGCACGCACCGCATCGAGGCCTTCGTCGACGAGATCGTCGAGGTGCTCGGCGAGGCGCGCGTCGTCTGCCTAGCCAAGGAGGTCACGAAGATCCACGAGACGTTCCTCGTCGGCCCGGCCGGCGAGGTGCGCCAGCGCTTCGCCCCGATGAGCAAGAAGGGCGAATACGTCGTCCTCGTCGCCCCGGCCGATTTCACGCTGTAGCGCCGTGCCGTGCGGCCCGTGCAGGCTCAGCCTGCGGCGCCGTCCACGGCCGGTCTCGTCGCCAGCTCGCGGCAGCCGCGCAGGTCGCACTTGCCGCTGCCGAGCACGGGGATGTGGTCGAGCCGGTGCACGACCTTCGGTATCCAGAGGTTGGGCAGGCCGGCCGCGGTGAGCTTCTCGCGCAGCTGCGTGGCGTCGATCGGTTCCGTGGTGAGCAGCACCAGCGTCTCGCCCTTGGCCGCGTCGGGCACGCCGAGCACGACCACCTTCGGAGACTCGCCGGGCTCGAGCGCGAACATCTCCACGATCTTCTGCTCGATGGTCAGGTGGGGCACCATCTCGCCGCCCACCTTCGAGAAACGGGAGAGCCGGCCCTCGATGAAGAGGAAGCCGTCGTCGTCGAAACGCGCCAGGTCGCCGGTCACGAACCAGCCGTCGCGAAGCGACTCGGCCGTGCGCACGGGGTCCTTCAAGTAGCCGCCGAAGACGTTGGCCCCACGCAGCCAGAGGATGCCGGTCTTGTCGGGAGGCAGCACCTCGCCTGTCTCCGGATGCACGATGCGCGCGGACATGCCGGCAAACAGCCGGCCCACGGAGCCCAGGCGATGCCCCTCCTGCAGCTTCACGCCCTTGGGCAGATCGCGCGGCTCGGGCAGATTGACGGCCACCACGGGGGTGGTCTCGGTGAGGCCGTAGCCCTGAAGGATGCGGACGCCGAACTTCTGAAGAAACTGCTCGAAGAGATCGACGGGCAGCTTCTCCGCGCCGGTGACGATGAAGCGCAGCGAGCGCAGCTGCTCCGGCTCGGCGCGCTTCAAGATCGGACGGAGGAACGTCGGCGTGCTGATGAAGACGGTGGCCTTCTCCTTCTCGACGACCTCCACGATTCGCTTGGCGTCGAGCGGCGACGGCAGCGTCGCCGCCTGCCCCCCGCGCATGAGCACATACCACATGACGGTGAAGCCGAAGCTGTGGAAGATCGGCAGGCAGACCAAGGGGATCTCCTTCTTCGAGAGGATGCCGGTGGCGGAGATCTGCCCGCAATTACCCAGGATATTGCGGTGCGTGAGCGGCACGCCCTTGGGCTCGCCCGAGCTGCCGCTGGTGAAGAGGAGCGCCGCCTCGGCGTTGTCGCCCACGCGCGGCACGCCCCAGAGCAGGGCCAACAGACGCGAGGGCAGCAGCCAGACCTGCACCAACCGAGCGAGGATGGCCGGCTTGCCGCAGCCGGTCAGATCGGCGGCCATGTCGCGTGTCTTTTCCGGCCAGGGGAACTGGGGAACCTTCGAGCGCATCGCCTCGGCAGTGATGACCGTGCGGATCTCGCCCATGCGCAGCGACGCCTCGATGGCGGACGCTCCCGCGGTGAAATTGAGGTTCACCGGGATCTTGCCGGCGAGCAGCACAGCCAGATTGGCAATGAAACCGCCGGCGCTCGGCGGCAGCACGATACCGACCCGGCGCTCCGGCACCTCGCGCCGCAGCAGCTTCGCGTACGTGGCTGCCGCCGCCAGTAGCGTGCCCGCGCGCACCTCCTTACGCGTCGTCGTGCAGTCGATCAGCGAGACATTCCAGGGATGGCGCGCCACGGAGCGCAGCACCTCGTAGCCGAGATGGCGCTTCAACTCCTCGCGCTGCTGGTAGGCCCGCTCGCCCAAGTCCAAGAGCGCCTGGCGCGCGAGGACGGCGTTGACGCTGCGATACGACAGCGACGGCCCGACCTGCACGAGCACCGAGTGCGGGAAACGCTCGGGCAACTTGAAGATCAGCTTCTGGTTGGCGTAGGTGAAGATCGATCCCCAGAGCGAATCGATGAACACCGGCACGACCGGCACCTCGGCGCGCTTGGCGAGCACCTCGAAACCCTTGCGGATCTCCATCAGCGCGCCCGTGCGGCTCACCTGGCCCTCGGGGAAGACGCAGACCAGCTCGCCCTCCTTCATCTTGCGGATCGCCAGCCGCAGCCCCTCGGTCGCCTTCTCCGAGGAGAGGGGGATCACGCCGGTGACCCGGTAGAACCACAGCGGCAGCCCGCGTCGCCGGCGGCCGTGCACCGCCAGGAACCAGAGCTTGCGCGGAAACAGCACCTGCAGAATCAACGCGTCGACGTACGAGATGTGGTTGCTGACGATCAGCGCACCGCCCGTCGGCAGGTTCACCAAGCCCTGGATGCGCAGTCGGTACAGCACGCGGCCGAGAGCCCGGAAGAGCAGCAGCAGCAGGTGTTCGGGGGAAAGCCACACCGCCAGCACCGCCACCACGGCCGAGGCCACAGCCAAGCAGGCCAGTTGACGCGACAGCGACCAGTGCAGGCCGACTGCCATCAGGTAGTAGAGCCCGCCGGCGGCCACGCCGCCCACACCGCGGAACAGGTTCAGCGCCCCGCCCATGCGCGTGCGCCGCGCCTTGCCCACGCGATGCTGGAAATAGATATGCAGCGGCGCCAGGTAGATGCCGGCGCTGAACCCCAGCAGCACGAGCGCCGGGCGAAAGGCCGGGGCGTCCAGCGAGTTCTTGCTCGCCCACCACGCCGCCACCGCCATGCCCGCGGCACCGAACGGCACGAGTCCGTTCTCCGAGCGGAAACGCGAAACCACACCAGCGAAGAAGTTGCCAGCCAGCGCGCCGGCTCCGGCGAACAGCAGCAGCATCGCGGCCAGCCCCGTCACGCTCACCGTGCCTGGATGCTGCGCGGCCCAGTCGCGGCCAGCGTCAATGAGCACCAGCACCACCGCGCCGCCGAGCATGTTGAAAAAAAGGATGCCCAGCGCGGTGGAGCGCAAGCGCGCCGTGCGCAGCAGCTCGAAGAGATGGTTGATCGGGTGCGTGATCAGCTCCTGCGGCGGCGCCCCCTCGGCGCGTGCCGAGGTCGGGCGCGTGGGCAAAAACGCCACCAATGCGCACGCCGCAATCAACGGCAGCACGCACGCATACCGCTCGGCCGCCACCCACCCCATCGCCATGTCGCCGGCAAGTCCCGCCGTCTCGAGCGCCCGCGCTCCGCTGTAGGCGCCCGCGACGATCGCGGCGAGGGTGAGCATCTCCAGCAGCAGAACCGACTGCCCGTATTTCTCCGGCGGCGCGACCTCGCGGAGCATCGCCCGCTTCGAAGGCGACACCAGCGCCGAGTGCATCGACAACAAAAGGAACGCCACGATCGTCAGCGGCACGCTTTGCAGGTGCAGACCAAAGGCCAGCACCCCCAGCAACACGAGCAGCAGCAAGATCGAGACGCTGAGCACGGTGCGCGTTGAAAAGCGGTCGGCGAACCAGGCGAACAACGGCGAGAGGAAGACATAGGGGGCGCCAATCGCCACAGGAAGCAACGCCAACCCCTCGCCTACCACGCCGGGCGCCAACACTCCAGGCACCAGCGCCAGCGCAAGCACGAGCATTTTGGCCGCGTTGGATGCGAACGAGACAAGCGTTTGCGCTACGAGCAACGCAGCTAGGGATGTCGTGGAGACACGGGAATTTACCATCGCGGACGGAGGAGTGGGGACCCCAAACGAAAGGCGACCGGCCGCCGGAGGGCAAGGCCCGGCTTTCAGCGGTCCGGGAGTTGGAAAGAGGTCCCGAGGCGCCCCCGTCCGCCCTCGCCCACCGACGTCACCCTCCGTTCACCCCGCAGGCGCAAGACGCCAGCGTTTCAAGTCCGCGACGAGCGCGCCGAACCCGCCCGGGAAGTCGAACTCCAGCCGCCGGAAATCCCCGCGATGCCGCAATATCTCCTCCTGCGCGCGCTGCACCTCGAAGGGAAGCGACGGGTGGATCGTGCCGTACACGCGCTGCTTGAGATCGCGACGGGTGTACGGCGGCGCGCCGCTCTCGCGTCCGGCGATCCACGCGGCCTCCGTTACCGTCTCGTCGCGCCCGCACAGATACCAGGCCTCGACCGCCGGCACCGCCATGCCCACCGCCGTGTTCAGCCGCACCCGGCCCTGCGCCGGCGGCAGGTGCTTGAGCGTCTGGCGCACGATCGCGCGAAGCTCGCACAGACGGCACCCCGGGTGGAAATAGCCGGGCCGCTCGTGCATCTCGGTGTGCACGACTGTGTCGTCGGCGTCGGCTGTGACGATCAGCCCATCGCAATCCGTGTTAAAATGCAGGTGGCGGAGGACGACCGGCAGCACCTGCGCGACCGAGGGCCAGCCGCGGGCACGCAGCGGCGGCTGGATCGGCTCGACCGGCTGGCCGAGCACGCCTTCGGCGATCAGCCGCAACGCGGCCTCGTCGGCGGGCGATTCGCTCAGCAGCGCGATCTTCATCGGCAGTGTGTAGGGAGAGGAACAGGCCGGCGAATTCGTCAGAATTCGCCAGGCACGCCGCCGAGGATGCCGCTATACCAGAGGTCGCCGAGGCTGGCGTTGCCGATCGCCTCGCGCAGGTCGGCACGGTCGGAGAGCCGCTCGAAGGTGGCCACGCTCCCCCGTTTCTGGGCAATGATCACCTCCTCGAGCTGCTCGCGGAAGAGGTCGAGCAGGTACGGCGAATGCGTGGTCGTGAGGATCTGCGCCGCGGTGCCGCCTCCGTCGGGATAGCTCATCCGGTACAGCAGATCTCGGATCTCGCGGAGCAACCGCGGGTGGATGCCGCGGTCGATCTCCTCGATGCAAAGGATGGCGGGCAGCGGACGCACCTGCGTGAGCACCAGCAGTCCCAGCAGCACGAGCGTGCCCTGCGAAAGTTCCTCGGCGCCGAGCTGCCGCGACTCGCCCTCGATCCCGGCAACCAGTTTGCGGGTACCGTCCGGCCCGGCCTCGGCGCCGACCGTCCGGTACTCCGGCAGTATCCGCCGGAATTCGGCCACGATGTGCGCGTACGTCTCCGGTTCCTCCCGCTGCAAACGGTGGAGCGCGGCGGGGAGATTCGTGCCGTCGTCGCCGAGCAGGATCGGCGCGCCGGCCGGGCTGGGCCGCGCAAGGGCCGACTGGTCGAGCGCGACAACGCGCAGCGTCGTCAGCCGGGCGACGAGCTGCGCCCACCGCACGGGGAGTTCGCCAGGGCCGTCGATGCGCAGGGACCGCCCGGAGCCGTCGGGCTCGCACTCGAGGAACGCCTCGATGTCGGCGAACGGCGCACCGAAGCGGAAATGCAGCAGCCCGCACTCGGCGCGGCTAGGCGCGGTCGCCTTGCCGTAGAGGGGCGGGCGCGCGGCGAACTGCCGCAGTCGCTGGAGGGCGAGCAGGACGCTGGTCTTGCCGCTCCCGTTGGGCCCGATGATCAGGTTGAACGGGCCGAGTTCGATCCGCGCGGCGCGCAGGATCTTGAAGTTCGTGAATTCGATGGAGGCGATCACGGCGCCGGCACTATGCGCGACCGTTTTGCCACGGGCAACTGCGCAGCGCAGGGGCTGTGCAGACAATTGTTAGTGCCAACGCGGTTTTGCACCATGCCGCGCCGAATCCGATAGGCTACAGCCAGCGCCATTTTCATCCGATAGACCGCTGCTGGCGCTCTCCGCCTCTTCACCTCAATGTCATCCAATAACCTCATCCCCATGACTCTTCGCAGCCTGCTCTGTCTCGCCGTGATGACCTCGGTCACTGCCTGCGCCTCCGCCTCGAACCACGCCCCCTACCCGCCCTGGAACGAGAACGGCAAGATCGGCCACGAACAGCTCGTCGCCAAGGCCCGTACACCCGACACGCGGATCGACCTCTACTTCCTCGGCGACTCCATCACCCGCCGCTGGGGCGCGCTCGACTACCCCGAGTTTCTCGCGCACTTCCAGAAGAACTTCCACGGCTGGAACGCCGGCGACTTCGGCTGGGGCGGCGACTCCACCCACAACATCCTCTGGCGCATCCAGAACGGCGAGCTCGATGGCGTGAACCCGAAGGTGATCGTGCTCCTTGCCGGCACCAACAACATCGGCGACAAGCCCAAGCCCGGCGCCGCCGACGACGCCGTCGATGGCATCGCCGCAATCCTCGAGACCTGCAAGGCCAAGGCGCCAGGCGCCACCATCATCCTGATGGCTGTCCTCCCGCGTAACGACAACCCGGAGTCCAACCGCATCGTCGCCGAGGTAAACCGCCGCATCGTGAAGCTCGCCGACGGCAAGACCGTCCGCTGGCTCGACATCGGCGACCAGCTCGCCGACAAGGACGGCAAGCTCCACGAAGGCATGACCGTCGACAACCTCCACCTCACCGTGAAGGGCTACGAGATATGGGCGAAGGCCCTGAAGCCGATCCTCACCGAGTTGCTCGGCCAGCCCGCCGAGAAGGATCTCGCCCCGCCGCCCACCGGCGATCCCAGCGCGCTGAAGAAGAAGTAAGCCGCAACGACCTCTACACTTCCACCCACGGCAACCGCAAGGAGCCGTGGGTTTTCGTTGCCCTCCGCTGCGGCGGCCTTCGCGAGAAGGGCGATCCGCCAATCGGCGTCACATCCTCTGCCGTCGCGCCGCTCGCGAGAGCGGCGCTCCCCACCGGCACACTCCCGCGCCAGCGTCGCGCGCCCTACGCCAGCGCCGCGATGGCCTTCAGCCTCTCGCGGATCGGCAGGTGCTGCGTGCACAGCTCTTCGCAGGCGCCGCACTCGGTGCACGCCGCGGCATCCGAGGCCGGCAGCGACCAGTGCCACTTCAACCGGTCCTTCATCGCGGCGTCCGTCCCCTCGAGGATCTTCTGGTTGAAGGTATCCATGAACTTCGGAATCGGCACCCCCGACGGGCACGGCAGGCAGTACTCGCAGCCAGTGCAGAGCCCGGCGAACCCGGCGCCGATTCCCGCCTTCACACGCTCGATGTGCTCGGCCGGGTACGGCTGGAAGTTCTCCACCGCCGCCACGGCCTCGTCCACCTCGCGCTCGCAGGAAAACCCGACCAGCGCACAGGTGATCGCCGGCTGGGAAACGTTGAAGCGCAGCGCGGCCTGCACGACGTCCTTGTCCTGCGGCCCCATCAGGAAGGCCAGACGCTTGGCGTTGCGCGGGATCAGGCCGCCGCCGAGCGGGTTCATCGTCGCCACGCCCAGGTTGTGCCGGGCGGCGGCTTCGAGCGTCTTCCCGCGGAAGGGGAAATTGATGGCGTTGTAGCCGATGGTGATCCCCTCGAAGAGGCCGGAGTCGAGCACGGCGGCGTTGTCCTCGCCGTTCAGATGCGAGGAGACGACGAGGTGCTTGATAAGCCCCTCCTCCTTCGCGCGCTGCGCCGCGGCGATCGCACCGCCCCTGCGCCGCTCGTCGAGCTGCTCCGGCCGCAGCAGGCACCAGATGTGGAAGAAGTCGATCGAGTCCACGCCGAGCCGCGTGAGCGAGCGTTCGAGACTGGCGCGCAGCTTGGCGCCGTCGGCCTCGATGCACTTGGTCGAGACGTGGAACGTGTCGCGCGGCATCGTCCGAAACGCCCGGCCCATGATCTCCTCGCTGCGGTCATCGCAGTAGTACGGAGCCGTGTCGAAATAGTTGATTCCCTTGGCGTGCGCGTGGCGCACCACCGCCGCCGAGGCGTCGAGGTCGGCAGGATTGGCGAAGCGCATGCCGCCGAAGCCGATCACCGAGATGTCCTTGCCGGTTTTGCCGTACGGTTTCTTCCACATGATGTTTCGAGGTTGGCGGTTTCTGCCGCGGGCAACCAGCGTGGGCAACCTCGGCCGCGTTGCCAGCACCGGTTGCGACAGCGGGTTAACGCGTCGCCGTCGCCCCCCCCTCCGCCCACGCGCCGCCAGCCGTCCCAATCTTGGGACAGCCCCTTCCCAGCCCCGCTCCGCGACCCGCCACGGCCGAAATCAATGTTCAGCTCTATCCTGTTATCATCCAATGTGTAGCATCCTATTTCCTGCGCTGGCATAACCCCTGCAATAGTAGGAGGCACAGCATCATGGACATTCCTCGCCCCAACGCCTCCAAAGACAAACGCCGCCGTCTGATCATCATCGGGTCCGTCGCCGCGGTCGTCCTTGCCGGCATCACCATCTTCCTCGCCCGCCTCAAGCCCGCCGCGCCCACCGTCGAACGCAGCCTCGTCTGGATCGACACCGTCAAGCAGGGCTCCATCAACCGCGAAGTTCGCGGCCTCGGCACCCTCGTCCCCGTCGACATCCGTTGGATCGCCGCCCGCACCAGCGGCCGCGTAGAGCACATCGTCCTGCGCCCCGGCGCTGTCGTGCAGCCCGACTCGGTTGTCCTCGAACTCACCAACCCCGACGTCGAGCAAGCCGCGCTCAACGCCACCCTCCAGCTCCGCGCTGGCGAGGCCGAACTCGAAAGCCTCATCGCTCAGACCGACCGCAACCTCCTCGAAATGGAAGCCAACGCCGCCGGCGTGAAATCCAGCTACGAGCGCGCCCGCCTCCAAGCCGAGGTCGATGACGAGCTCTTCAAGGACGGTCTCGTCGCCTCCGTCGTCCTCAAGCAATCGAAGGTCTCCGCCGAAGCCGCCGCATCCTGCTGGGAGATCGAACAGAAGCGCCTCGACCTCGCCCGCCGTACCCGCAGCGCCCAGATCGCCCCGAAGGAAGCCGAGGTTGCCCGCCTCCGCGCCCAGGCCGAGCTCGCCCGCCGCGATGCCGATGCCCTCCACGTCCGCGCCGGCGTCGCCGGCGTGCTCCAGGTTCTGCCCGTCGAAGTCGGCCAGCAAGTCGCCCCGGGCACCAACCTCGCACGCGTCGCCGATCCCACCAACCTCAAGGCCGAAATCCGCATCGCGGAGACACAGGCCAAGGACATCCTCATCGGCCAGGCCGCCTCCATCGACACCCGCAACGGCCTCATCGCCGGCCACGTCTCCCGCATCGACCCCGCCGTCGCCAACGGCACCGTCCTCGTCGACGTCGCCCTCGACGGCGATCTCCCGAAAGGCGCCCGCCCCGACCTCTCCGTCGACGGCACCGTCCAGCTTGAGCGCCTCGAGAACGTCGTCTACGTCGGCCGCCCAGCGTTCGGCCAGGAGCGCAGCACCGTCGGCGTCTTCCGCCTCGATGCCAACGGCAGCCTCGCCACCCGCATCCCCGTCCAGTTTGGTCGCAGCTCCGTCAACACCATCGAGATCATCTCCGGCCTCCAGCCCGGCGACCGCGTCATCCTCTCCGATATGTCCAACTGGGACAGCACCGACCGCGTCCGCATCGACTGAACGTCGATCTCCCATTTCCGATTTCCTCCGGCTGTCTCGCCGCCCTCTGTCATCCGTCATCTGTCGTCAGTCCTCTGCTCCGCCTCCGCCCGATCGAAAATCGGCAATCCGAAATCGAGAATCCGCTCCTCTCGCTCTCCTTAATTCCACAATCCGCATTCCGAAATCCGCAATCCCATGTCCACCGCCTCCATGCCCGAACCCGCCGAGACCGTCACAACCCCGACCGACGGCCAGATCCTCATCAAACTCGAAGGCATCAAGAAGGTCTTCCTCACCGACGAGGTCGAGACCCATGCCCTCTCCGGCATCCACCTCGACATCTTCAAGGGCGAGTTCGTCTCCATCTCCGGCCCCTCCGGCTGCGGCAAGTCCACCCTGCTCTCCATCCTCGGCCTCCTCGACTCCCCCAGCGACGGCAAGTACATGCTGAACGGCACCCCCGTCGAGAACCTCACCCTCGCAGACCGTGCCCGTATCCGCAACCGCGAGATCGGATTAATCATCCAGTCGTTCAACCTCATCGGTGACCTCACCGTCTACGAGAACGTCGAGCTGCCCCTCACCTACCGCGGCATGCCCGCCGCCGAGCGCAAGGCCCGCGCCACCGCCGCCCTCGAGCGCGTCGGCATGGGCCACCGCGCCAAGCACCTTCCCTCCCAGCTCTCCGGCGGCCAGCAGCAGCGCGTCGCCGTAGCCCGCGCCCTCGCCGGCAGCCCCTCCGTCCTCCTCGCCGACGAGCCCACCGGCAACCTCGATTCGAAGAACGGCGACGCCGTCATGGAGCTCCTCCGAGACCTCCACCGCGCCGGCTCCACCATCGTGATGGTCACCCACGACAACCGCTTCGCCCGCAGCGCCGACCGCACCGTGCATCTCTTCGACGGCCGCATCGTCGAGGAGCACACCGAAAACTGATCCGCCACAGCTCCGCCAACTCCGGCGGTGCCCGCTCTTTCCGTACATCCCTTGGGGCGCCAGCCCCATATTCACACCTGCCGGCCGCGTTGGTAGCCCGTTCTCAACCAGCGCGACCGGCAGTTCAATTTCCAGCCGCCACGGCACCATTGCAGCTCGGCCGTGTCAGAGACTTCACCACCACGTCTGCACCGCTCCGTCCGCCAGCTCCCATGCGCCTCATCCTACTCGGACTCTTCATCTTTCCCTTTCTCGCCCGCGCGGAAGTCACCGCCACCGTCGACGAGACCCGCCCGCTCGCCGCCACGGGGGAAGTTCTCGTCGAAAACGTCAACGGCCCCATCGTCGTCGAGACCTGGGACAAACATGAGGTCCATCTCGTCGCCGTGAAATCCGCACGCACCGAGGCCGACCTGAAGGCGCTCGATGTCGTCGTCGACTCCGCGGAGAAGCGCTTCGCCGTCAAAACCGTCTACCTCGACAAGGACGGCTCCTGGCTGAAGAAGTTCACCAACACCGGCGAGGTCCGCTACACCCTCACCGTCCCACACACCGCCACCCTTCGCCGCATCGAGACCGTCAACGGTCCAATCTCCATTGCCAACGCCCACGGCCGCGTCGCCGCCAAGACTGTCAACGGCCGCATCGAGGCCCGCGGGCTCTCCCACGAGGTCGAGCTCTCCACCGTCAACGACGGCATCCTCGCCGAATTCGACTCCGTCTCCGAGAAACAGGACATCGTCCTCGACACCATCAACGGCTCCATCCGCCTCCGGCTCCCGGCCAACGCCGGGGCGGAAGTCTCCGCCGGCACGCTCAACGGCTCCATCGAGAACGACTTCGGCCTCGCCTCCGACTCCACCAAGTGGGTCGGCCATAAGCTCGAAGGCACCATCGGCGACGGCGCGGCGCGCATCCGTCTCAAGACCGTCAACGGCAGCATCGAGATCCGGAAGCGCTGAGCCCCCCGCGCGGGCCGCATCGCCGCGGCCCGCCTAGTCCCTCTTCTACGTACTGCGGGCTCCGGCACCTCGTGGCGCCGGGGCAGTTGGCCTCTCCGCAGCGGCGGGAAGCGTCGGTTCGGCTCTGGCGGCGTTCGCCGCCGCGGCCGAGCCGGCGTCTTGCTCGCCAAGTACGATCGCCTTCAGCACCAGCATCTCGCTGTGCACCCGGCCGGCCTGGGAGCGCATTTCCACCGAGGCGCCCGAGGATTCCTCGGCTGTCGCCGCACCGGACTGCACGCCATGCTCGATATCCGAAAGAGCGCGACTGACCTGCTCGAGGGCGGTCGCCTGCTCGCGGCAGGCGCCGGCGATGCCGCTCACCAGTTTCTCGATCTTCTGGGCATCCTCCTGCACATGGCTGAACTCCTGGTTGGTGCGCACCGCCAGATCGCGGCTGCGCACCACCAGCTCGCCGGCCTTCGCCAGCGTCGCCGCGGAGTCCTTCGCCGCCGCCGCCGCGCGGCCCGCGAGGTTGCGTACCTCGTCGGCCACGACGGCAAACCCGGCGCCCGACTCGCCCGCACGCGCGGCTTCGACGGCCGCGTTGAGCGCGAGGATGTTCGTCTGGAACGCGATCTCGTCGATGTTCTTGATGACCTTGCCCGTCTGCGCGCTCGCCTCGGCCACGGCCTGCACGGCCTCGGCCAATTCCTTCATCTGGTTACTCGCCGCGACGACCCGCGCTCCGGCCGAGAGCGCAACCCTCGCCGCCTCCTGCGCCTCGTTGGCATTGGATTGTGTCGACGCCGTCAGCTCGGTCACCGAGGCGGCCGTCTCCTCGATGCCGGCCGCCTGCCGCGAGGTGGCCTCGGCCAATTCTTGTGCGCCCTGCGCGATCTCTCCGGCATTGCTTGTCATCGTCGAGGAGGCCTCCTCCAACACCATGGCCGCATGCCGCAGCGGAGTCGCCAGCCGATGGGCGAAGAAGAAGACCGCCATGCTGGCGACGACCAAGCACAGCGCCGTGAGCGCCAGCACCAGCCAGCGCACGCCGCGGCCCGAGGCCAGGAACTCCGCCTCGTCCACTCCCGCCGTCACGCTCCAGCCGGCGATCGGCACCGGCGCGAAAGCCGCGACCCGCGCCACGCCCTTGCTGTTCACATACCGATCCACACCGGTCTCTCCGGCCAACATCCTGCGGGCCACATGCTCAGCACCGGCCACCTGGGCGAAATTCAGCTTCAGCACCCGTTCCGGGTCGGGGTGCGCCACCATCAGGCCGGTCCCGTCGATCACGAACGCGTAGCCATTCTCGCCGACCTTCTGCTTGGCCACGGTCTGGATGAGATAGTCGATCTCCAGCGACATGCCGAGATACCCCGCCGGCACGCCGTTCGCCTCCGCCAGAGGGATGCAGACAACCACGATCGGCACATTGCCGATCTTCGAGCGCATCGGCTCGCTGATCACCGGCTTGCGCGTCTCGCGTGCCTTCTTGAGGTAGGCGCGATCGCGGATGTCGAGGCTGGCATAGGCCGCAGTGTCTCCGTTTTTCAGACATCCGGAGAAGATGATGCCCTGCGCGTCGCTCAGCCAGACTCCCTGGTAGTGATCGCCCATCCCCTTCAGCATCGCGCCGATCTGCCGGTTGGCGGAGGCCAGCACCTCCGGCGCAAGCTGCCCGGCGTTGCGAGCACCCGCCACCGCGACGAACTGCTCGGTCTGCGCCAGCCCACGCCCCATCTCCACATGCCGCGACAGCAGCAGCTCGACGGAGTTGGCGATGCTCTGCGCCATCTGCTGGAGCTGCTGCCGACCCGACTCCAGGAAGGCACTCTCCACACGCGGCGGGATCAGCAGCGCCACGATCAACAGGGGGATGATCGACAGTGCCAACGCTCCGGCGACCAGCTTCACCTTCAGTCCTAGTTTTCTCATGCGCACACTATCCGCACGGTCCTCGAACCGTAAAGCGCCCGGCGTACTTTCCCTCCGAATCGGCGATTCCAGCAACTGAACACCGGTTCTCGCGCCCCCCATAACCTCAGCCCCGGCCACAGCGTATGCCCCGTGCACGCCTCGGCCGACCCCGCAGTGTCGCTGCGCTGCACAACCGACGTCCCGGACTGCGCACCGGTTCACCTCCTTCGCCACCGCGCAGCAATCGTCCCAATTGCGGGACACCGCTTTCCCAACGCCGAGGGATTTCCCGGCATTCCGCCAGTCTGCGAACGCTTCATCAACCTAGTCTCCAGCTAGTTACACCACACCCGGCAAGCTGGCACAGCGAGTGCGTTTCTCCTGTCGCCAAACTCCGTCCGCACCAGCCCGCCATCGCCATTTTCCCATGCTCACCGATCTCCGCCTCGCCTTCCGCACGCTCCTCAAGACCCCCGGCTTCACCGCCATCGCCGTGCTCACGCTCGCGCTCGGTATCGGCCTGAGCACCGCGGCCTTCAGCCTCACCAACGTCCTGCTCTTCCGCGCCCTCCCGTACCCGCAGAGCGAGCGCCTCGTCCGCGTCTACCGCACCACGCCCCAGTCCCAGCAGAGCTCCATCGCCCCCGGCAACGCCCTCGATATCCGCGCCGCCCTCACCTCCTTCTCCGCCGTCGGCCTGTTCTCCTACGACGCCCTCTCGCTGGCCGCCCCCGCCCAGCCCGCCCTCCAGGTCAACGCCATCAACTTCAGCGCCAACTTCTTCAACCTCCTCGGCGTCGCCCCCCACCTCGGCCGCCTCTTCGCACCCGACGAGGACCAGCCCGGCAAGAGCGCGGTCGTCGTCATCTCCCACCGCTTCTGGGCCCGCCAGTTCGCCTCAGACCCGCAGGTCGTCGGCCGCACCCTCCGCATCAACGGCGAGAACGCCACCGTCATCGGCATCCTCCCCGCCTCCTTCGAGGCGCCCCTGGTCTGGGGCCCCTGCGACATCGTCCGCCCGCTCACCCAGCAGGGCACGTTTCCCAACGACCGCACCAACGCTTGGATGAACATCGTCGGCCGCCTAAAGCCAGGCGTATCCATCGAACAAGCCCACAGCGAGCTCCGCACCATCGGCGCCCGCCTCGCCCAGGACCACCCCAAGGAGCTCGGCACCGACAGCCTCCGCGCCACCTCCCTGCACGACTCCAACATGGACCCGATCAGCCGCATGATCCTCTGGATGCTGCCGATCCTCTCCACGATGGTGCTGGTCATCGCCTGCGCCAACCTCGCCAACCTCCTCCTCGCCCGCTCTCTGGGCCGCAGCCGCGAGTTCGCCATCCGCTCCGCCCTCGGCGCCAGCCGCTCCCAGCTCATGCGCCCGCTCCTGGCCGAAAGCTTCGTGCTCGCCGTCGCCGCCGGCAGCGTCGGCATCCTCGTCGCCGCCTGGGGCGCCTCCCTTCTAGGCCACAACCTCCGTATCAACGGCGACAGCTTCGACATCCCGCTCGACGCCCGCGTTCTCTCCTTCGCCGCCATCAGCGCCATGGTCAGCGCCCTCGCCTTCGGCCTCGCCCCCGCCTGGCTCGCCTCCCGCACCTCCGCCGCCGACAGCCTCAAGGACGGCGCGCGCGGTACCACCTCCGGCCGCGCGCACCATCGCCTCAAATACGCCCTCGTCGCCGCCGAGCTCGCCTTCACCCTCATCCTCGTCGGCGTCGCCGGTGCCTTCGCCCTCGGCGCCCGCAGCTTCGTCGCCCGCGACCTCGGCTGGAATCCCGGCGGCCTCTACTCCGGCTTCCTCGTCACCCCCTGGAACCGCTACGGCGAGGACGAGAAGCTCCGCACCTTCCACCGCGCCCTCCTCGAACGCCTCGCCGCTCTCCCCGGCGTCGCCCACGCCGCCATCGCCACCAACGTCCCGATCTACAGCTACTTCGGCAGCGACAACGTCACCCCCGAGGGCCAGACCTTCGCCCCCGGCAAGGAGCCGCTCGTCACCTCCATCCCCGTCTCCTCCGAGTTCTTCGCTGTCATGGGAATCCCCGTCCGCTCCGGCGCCGTCTTCCCCGCCGACCTCCGCGCCGACGCCCGCCCCATGATCGTCGTCAACGAGACCCTCGCCCGCCGCTTCTGGCCCGGCGAGAACGCCGTCGGCAAACGCCTCCGCATGAAGGAGCGCGACGAGCTCGCCGAGGTCGTCGCCGTCGTCGGCGATGTCCAGATGGCTGCCAACCTCGGCGCCCCCGCCACCCGTCTCCAGGTCTACCGCCCGCTCGTCAAATTCCCGCCCCGCTACCAATCGATCGTCCTGCGCACCTCCGTACCGCCGGAATCCCTGGCCGAGCCGGTCCGCCGCACCGTCGCTGCGCTCGATCCGGACATCCCCGTCGCCGGCGGCGGCGCCGTGCGCGAATCGATCGCCCGCAGTCTGGACAACATCAACCTTGTCATCGCCAACCTCGGCATCTTCGCCGGAATGGGCCTGCTCATCGCCATCGTCGGCCTCTACGGCGTGATCTCCCACCTCACCGCCCAACGCACCCGCGACATCGGCGTGCGCATCGCCCTCGGCGCCGACTACCGGGCCATCGTCTCCATGATCCTCCGCCAGAGCGTCCTGCTCTTCGGCCTCGGCATGGTCCTCGGCCTCCCCGGCTACGTCGCTGTGCAACGCCTCCTCGGCAACACCATGCCCTCGATGCCGTTCCCCGGCTACTGGCTCGCTGCCGTCATCCTCGCTGTCCTCGGCCTGGCCACCCTCGTCGCCAGTTTTCTCCCCGCCCACCGCGCCGCCGTACGGGACGGCGCCCCCGAGCCGCACCGCCGCGAGTAAGGCGCCGAGGAAGACCGCGGGAATGAACGACTTGGACGAGCCGGAGGCCAAGAGGACGATCGTGGCGAGGACCAGGGCGGCGAGCCCGCGGTCCGCGATTATGCCCGCCTGCGCGGGAGCGAAGAGGTCGAGGTATCCGCCCGACAACTCCACCCC
>CAZXHR010000070.1:0-19795 GCA_964640465.1 uncultured Opitutaceae bacterium | reverse complement strand
GCAGTCGCTCGTTGCTTTCCTCCTCAAGGAGACGTTGCAGGAAGCGCGTGTAGCCATCCGCAGCAGCGGACATTGCGGACTTTCTTCGCGCTGGCGTTTTCGAGCGTCGAACTGGTAAGTGTTTTGGTACCGTCGCCCGGGTGGCGAAATGGCAGACGCTTCTGACTTAAAATCAGATTTCCGAAAGGAAGTACCGGTTCGAGTCCGGTCCCGGGCACCACTCGCAGCGATCTACCCGAGGGGCAGCTGACGTTCAACCGCCCGTCCGCACGCAGGGCTTCAGGGGTTCTTGAAGCTACCCTTGGCGAGACGGTCAAAACGCTGCCGAAATTCCGCCTCTAGTTCAGGCGAATTGAGGTCGCGCATTAGTTGGAGAATCGTCGGATCTTGTCTCGCCGATTGTACCTCATCGTACCATGAGGAGTTCGGCAGCAGCTTCAGTCGGCGCTCCAAACCGTCGAGGGCAAGATCCAAGAATTTCTTGGCGTTTTCGGCGTCTCGCGCACGCATCTTCACTTCGAAAGTGCGATCGACCCATGGCAGCGATAGCCCTGCAACAAGGAGGTTCGTCGACAGGCCGCCGAGCAGCATCCCAATTATCGCAGCTGCAGCCTGCGACGAGTTGGCTATCGCAATGTCCGCGTTTTGATCTGCGGACTTCGCAAGCGCTCGCGACGCCAGATCGAAGGTGAAAACGCCGAAGATCATCACGGACGCGAGGACACCAAAGATCGTAGAGTAGGCCAAGTATCCCATTCGAGTCTTCGGCGGGGTCCAAAGAAGCATCACGAAGAAGGGAAGAGCTAGGACGAGGTTCCAGATTTGAGTAGTGCTCATGAAATTCAGTACTGCGTGAACGGTTACGTCCTATTGAAACGCGCCTCGAACTCGCCGACGTCTTTGAGGATCACTTCGAACGTCGGCACGTCGCCGAAGAACATCGCCACCCGCATCGCCTGGTAGTCTTGCCGCCATGCGGCCATCTGCTCAGCGAGCGGAAGCAGCCGCAATTTGCCCGGAGCCATCGTCGAGTAGTCCATCCAACTGTAGCGGAAGAATACTCTCCGGTGCTCGACGACCCGCGAAAACAGCGAGGCATCGGCAAGGGCTTCTTGCGCGATGCCGAGTTTGATCAGGCGCCAAAGGTCGTAGTAATGCCGAGCGAGTCCCACCTTTCGCATGGTTTGCTCGGGATCAATCGGACGGTAGGTCTCTTCGTGCAGAAGGAGCGCTTTGTCCCAGAACGTCCGCCTTGCGACAACTGTGCGCACACTGAACGCCGCGTCGGCGATGCTGCCGGGAATCGCGTCCACCACGTAGGGCGTGATTTGGACTGTCTCCGAGGGTTCGGTCTGCGACCGCGCACCCATTTCGAGTTTCACGACCCGCCGGAGATAGGGCGAAGGCACTGAGAACACCGACGGATAGGTGAAGAGCAGCGTCTGGCGGTCGCGGTCTTCGTCTTCGCTCGCCGCGTCGAGGGACCAGGTCGCGCCGGTCGGCAAGAGTTCGCGGAACCGGGCATTCAATGCCGGAGCGATCTCTTCGTGGATCTTGCGGCTGCATTCCTCTTTTAGCCGGCGTTGTTGTTTTCCGCTGAGGGTGTCGCCACCGAACCCGAGGAAGTCGCGGTCGAGAACGAGATCGATGTCCTCCGACAACCGCTCGATCAACTTCCACGCCTTTGACAAAGAAGTCCCGCCCTTGAACGTGAAGTGGTCGCCCCACTTCGGCAGACGAGTCAGTTCCCGCAGTGTCCAGCAGACCCAGAAATCCTTCTCGACGCTCTGGGCAGGAAGGCCGAGCCGCGCTTGGGCTTCGGTGAAGATCGTCAGCAATCGTTCTGCGGGAAGATGAAGAAACTGATTCATGTCGTGGCGGATTCGGAGATGCGGCGGAAAATAGGCGCCATCCAGGCCGGAGCGTAGGCCAGGTCTTGCAGAAGCTGACTCTTGTCGTGGGCTGTGAGGCGGGCCGCGAGTTGACCGATGACGGCGTCCGATGCCCTCGATTGCCCGAGAAAACGCAGTGCTTGGATGACCAAGCCACTCACGCGTCCGGCCGTCGCCATATTGCGCGGCGTGGTTCGCCGCAGCTCGATCACTTGTCGCCCGATCTTCACGACGCGGTTTCTGCCATCGGTGAGAAAGACGAGCTTCATCGGTACCTGCTCGGTGAGCCCGAGTAGGTTCGCGGCGTAGGCCCCGGAGGGCTGAAGGCGGATCGCGTCACGCCCCTTGAGGGCGTCGGCAATTGCGTCGGCCGATGGTGCGAGTTGTCCGAGTTGAGGATCATGTTTCGGGACGTCGTAGAGACCCCGCGCAAGCTGTCGGATTTGCCCCGCTTTTCGGAGACGGAGCAGTGTTAAGGCAATGGCTGTGCGTGAACCCAGATCGCTGAACGCTGCGGGCGTGAACACCCAACCCGGCCCCCGTGATTGAATTCGGTCCGAGATGAGTGTGTCTGCTGATTGAGCGTGCTTCCCCATTTCGAAACAAAAAGATGCATATTTTTGTTTCAAAAACAAGACCTCAGTACCGTATTGAAACAAAAACGGGCATGTTTTTGTTTCAAAATCTCCCCGGCGAAGCCAACCGCAGTCGTTACAACCGACTCGCAAACAACAGGATCGCATCCCAAGCCGACACTCATGCCGACATAGCGGACTCCGCGGATTCCAGCACGTCGCCACGGATCAAGCCGGGCTGGGCTTCGGCGACAAGGGCCGCCTCGAAGAAGGCCTTCACCAGTACTTCGCGCGCATGGTCACAGTCGAGAATCGCACGAAGCTGCGCTTTAGCCGCCGATGCCAGGCCGGCGCTGAAGATCCGCGAAGTGACTTCATCGCCGCCAGCGCCCTGTGCGTCGTCGCTGACGAGACTGCGAAGCATCATTGCCGCCATTTCCGAGCGAGGATCACGCATGCGTGCCTCATGACCGCCATCGCGCATTCGGTCGAAGCGCTCAAAGACATCGGCTAGCCCCAACTGCGCAGCGAATATCCTGTCCCAGCCTTTCCTGCCGCGACGCTGATAGAGCCGCCACAAGTCAGCATGCGAATACGGCCGCGAACAGGGACGACTCGCCGCTTCCTCCGCCATTTCCCAACGCCGGAGATGCCGAGTCGTGATCTTGAAGATGCCTGCCAGCTCTTTCTGCGAAGGTGCGCGTCGCAACTTCTCCTCAAACGCAGACAACCGAACCTCGCCGGGTTTGGCGACGCTCGGTTTTGCGCTCGATGTGGAGGAGAGACGCATCGCGTGAACTGCCAGGCCCCATGCGACTCAGCTGAGAGCACCGCAGGCACTCGGCTCACGGCGCTTCATCGCAAACGCGAGCAGCGCCGTATTCCAGTCGCAGAAGAGATTGTGCCGGTGCGGAACGCGCAGGCCGTTCTCTGTCGGTTCGACCTTCCATTTCACGGAGCCGATGACGCGCCGCTCTTTGCGATCAAAGAGCGCAATCTCCCCTGCTTCGCAGCCAGGAGCCTGCTTCAGAAATAATTCGACGGCGTCCTCGATTCTCTCGGCCGAGGCCGTAGAAACAAAAACACCGGGCGCATACTCGACGAGGATTCGAAAGCGGCCGGCACCAGGAGTGCCGCCCACACCCGATGTCCCGCAGGCCTACTTCCCGACGAGGTCGTCGCCGACAACGATGCGGTAGTTCTTGATGCGGCCAGTGACCTCGGCCGCACCTTGCCGCGGAGTGTACCGGAAGCCGCCGATGGTCTGAGATTTGCCCAGGTCGAGAATCAGCCGGTGCGGGAAGCCGGACTGTGCCGCAGCCCACTCGGAGTGCCAGAAGTTGGCGGTCTGCCCGTCGATCGCGTTCTCCGCGGTGCCGTCGCCGGCCACGCGCTCCTCGCTGTCGACATAGGCGACGGTCCAGCCCTCCGTGCTCAAGGGGGTGCCGTCGGAGCCGAGCAACGTCAGTTCCGCGATGGCGGCGAAAGGCTTCCCGTCGTGCGCATCGAGCGCCTCGAGGCAGAAGAACCGGCCGCGAGCCGGAGAGCCGAGTTGCACCTCCTGCAGAGCCGAGCCCGCGGCGAACGCGCCGGCATGGGCGGCCGGGCCGAAGTCGGCGCGCAGTTTCACCTCGCGGCGTTTCGAGCGAGCGAAATCCAGCGACGGGCGCTGCTCATCAAGGATCGGCCGTTCGAGCGCCGACACGACGGGCCGTTCGGGGCCGAGCAGATCGAGGATCACGACTTCGTTGTCGCCGGCCTTCAACCACGGACCGGGCACATACATCGTCTGCTGCGGGCCGATGTTCCAGTAGCGTCCGAGGTTGTGGCCGTTCACCCAGACGTAGCCCTTGCCCCACGGACGCATGTCCAGGAAGCAGTCCCCGACCTGCGCGAGGTTCACCGTCGCGCGCCAGAACGCCGGCTTCCCCGCCTGCGCACCAGTCCGTTCCGCCGATGCGAATCTCAGGGCGCCGAGCATGGCCCCGTCGAGCGGGAGCCGGTACACCTGCCAGCCTTCGAGCGCCGTCGGCTGTGCGCCGGCCGCCGCGATGGTCACGGGGGCGTGGAGACCTTTCCGGTCGTGGACTTCCACGCCGAAGTTCACCCGGCCCATCGCCTCGACCAGGATGTCAAGCGTGGCCGGCTGCGGCCGCTCCGGAACGGCAACGCGGTAGTTCCCGGAGCGCCGGTCCATGAAGCCGATCCGGCTTCCGTCGAGGAAAACCTGGCCGACATCGTGCACCGCGGCCGCCTGCAGTGTGACAGCGGGGCCGGCGGGCAGCACCACCCGATAGAGAATGCAACCATGTGCCTGGTCGTGGAGTTCCATCGGGCGCGGGACGGTATCGACGACCGCCTCCGGGAGATTGGCGAAGATCGGCGCCCACTCCGCGGCGACGACGGGCGCGATGGAAATCACGGGATTGCGCGCAGGCGGCTCCGGGATCGTTTCTCCGGGCAGGAGATGCTTCGCCATCAACGCGCGCGTCTGTTCGAACTTCGGCGTCGTCCAACCCGCCTCGCTGATCGGCGCGTCGTAATCGTAGCTCGAGGTGTCCGGCTTGAAGGGACGATCCGCGCCGGTGTTGAAGCCGAAGGTGGTGCCACCGTGCGCCATGTAGATGCTGAAGGAGGCTCCCATCTCGAGCATCGAGCCGAGGTCAGTCAGGTAGCGCGCAGAGTCGCCGAGGTGGTGTGGCGCGCCCCAGGTGTCGAACCACCCGGGATAGAACTCGCCGCACATCAGGGGCCCGACGGGCAGGATCTCGCGCAGGGCCGCAAACGCGCCCTGCGGATCGGAACCGAAGTTGACGACGGGGAAAAGGTCGGCGCGGTAGCCGTCCTTCAGATGGTCCTTGGGATTGCAGGCGAACAGGGGCACGTCGAACCCGGCGCCCAGCAAGGCCTGCCGCAGCTCGCCCATGTACCCGGAATCCCGGCCGAAGAAGCCGTACTCGTTTTCCACCTGCACCATCAGGATCGGGCCGCCGCGGGAGACCTGCAGCGGCGCGAGCACGCGGCCGACCTCGGTCAGGTAACGCTTCGCCGCTTCGAGGAACCGCGGATCGCTCGTGCGCAGCCGGATGTCCTCATGCTTGAGCAGCCACCAGGGCAGCCCGCCCATCTCCCACTCCGCACAGGCGTAGGGGCCGGGCCGCAGGATCACCCAGAGCCCTTCCTCCTGCGCGAGCCGGCAGAAGGCAGCGACATCCGCCTCGCCCGACCAGTTGAACTCGCCCGGTCGCGGCTCGTGCAGATTCCAGAAAAGGTAGGCGCAAACGGTGTTGAGCCCCATCGCCTTCACCAGGCGCAAGCGATGGCGCCAGTACTCCGGCGGCACCCGCGGGGCGTGAAGCTCGCCGCAGCGGATCTGAAGCGGTTTGCCATCGAGCAGGAAATCGCGCTCGCCAATCTCAAACCGGTGCGGCGCCGCCGTCCCGCCCGCAGCGAAGGCGGAAGGAGCGAGCAAGAGAGCAAGCAATGGGGCGACGAACGTTCCGAACGAGAACCGGGGGGAATGTGGCTTCACGGGAAAATTTCGGAGGAGCTGGGGTATGCGGCGCCAAACCTCGCATCGACACGAGCCCGGGGGCCGCTTCACCCGTCACCATAGCATCGCCGCACCGCGTTTCCCATCGCCCGAATGGGTGATACCGCCGGCACACGCCACGCCATGCCGTCAGATCGGGCGAGGCTCCTACTTGATGTGCACGATTCCGTGGCGGATCGCCTCGACGGCGGCACCGGTCCGGTCGCGCACACGCAGCTTGGCGAACAGCGCCTTGAGGTGCGACTTCACCGTCTCCTCGCTGATGCAAAGACTCACGGCGATCTCCTTGTTGCTGCGCCCTTTGATCAACGCCTCCAAGACATCGCGCTCGCGCTCGGTCAACTGCTGCCGCGCCGATCGTTCGGTCAACCGCTCCGCCACCGAACGCGGAAGCGAGACATCGCCTTCGTACACCTCGCGGATCGTGCTGGCGATCTCCTCCACGGGCACGTCCTTCAGCAGGTACGATTTCGCGCCCGACTGCATCGCGCGGTGGATGTCCTCATCGGTATCGTACGTCGACAGCACGATCACACGGGCGTCGGGATGCTTGCTCCGGATCGCGAGAATCGCCTCCACGCCGCCAATCCCGGGCATGCGCAGATCCATCAAAACAACATCGGGGAGAACATCGTCGTAGACCTCGATCGCCTCCTCGCCGTCGGCCGCCTCGGCAATCACGTCCATGCCGGGCTGGCTCTTGACCAAAGCGACCAAGCCCATGCGCATCGGCGGGTGGTCGTCGACCACCAGCACGCGGATCACCGGGCCGGATTCGTGTTTACCCATGCGAGGTTCTGATGGTTCAGGTCCGGCGAACATTGTGAGTAGGCGATGGGCGAGCAAGCTCGGGGAAGCGCATGCCACCATAGCGTTTCGCAGCCGCACTGGCTCTGCCTCATTTGGGTGAATCATTTGCCCTTTCCCGAAACGCGACGGGCGGCCATACGCGACGCACGGCCTTATCTCTGGTCGCCCCGATATGGTACCGCATCCCCGCCCCGGCAAACACCGCACCAACACCTCCTCGACCAGCCGCCTTCGGCTGAAGTGCGCCGTAGCCCTATCCTTCTTCTGCGCCGCGCTCGGGCACACCGCGGAGCCGCGGCACATCCGCGTGCAACCCGAGGCACCTGCGGAGACTTTCGAGGGCTGGGGCACCTCGCTGTGCTGGTTCGCCAATGCCATCGGCCGCTGGCCGGAGCCCCAGCGCAGCGCCATTGCCGACGCGCTCTTTGCGCCCGCCGGCCTCGGGCTGACTTTCGTGCGCTACAACATCGGCGGCGGCGAGCCCCCGGAGCACAACCACATGCCGTGGTTCCGGCAGATGGAAGGATTCGCCCCGAAACCCGGAGAGTGGAACTGGGAGGCCGACCCGGGCCAGCGCTGGATGCTCGCCGCGGCAATCGAACGCGGCGCGACGCGTGTGGAGGCTTTCTCGAACGCCCCACCCCACTGGATGACGCTCAGCGGCTGCGTCTCGGGCAACACCGATCCGAACCAGGACAACCTCGACCCGGGCCACGAACCGGCGTTCGTCGACTACCTCGCGACCGTCGTCCAGCAGTTCGAGACCCGATGGGGCATCCGGTTCGACACGATCGACCCGATGAACGAGCCCTACACCGACTACTGGCGCGCCAACGGGAAACAGGAGGGGTGCCACTTCGAGCGCGCCACCCAAGCCCGGCTAATCCGAAGCCTGCGTGCCGCCCTCGACCAACGCGGCCTGCAACACGTCGGCATCAGCGCCGCCGACGAGACCAGCTACGCCCGCGCCCTCGACACCTGGAAGTCCTACGACGCGACGACCCGCGCCTGCGTGCGCGTGATCAACGCGCACGCCTACGCCACCGCCGGCCGGACCGAACTGCGCGCCATTGCCCGGGAATCGCAGCGGCCGCTCGTCATGTCCGAAGTCGATGGCGACGGCAGCACTCCGCACAACCACACCGCCATCGCCCCCGCGCTCGCCCTCGCCGGGCAGATCATCGACGACATGCGCGACCTGCGGCCGCGGCAGTGGACGTTCTGGCAGGCGGTCGAGGACGAGTCCGGCATGGTCGCCGCCAACGGCAACTGGGGGCTGATCCACGCGGACCTGCTGGGCGACACCCACGTCTCGGTGACGACCAAGAAATACCATGCGATGGCGCAGTTCACGAAGTTCATCCGCTCGGGCGCAGTGTGGGCAGCGTGCAACGATGCGAACACCGTGGCGATGATCGCCCCCGCCCGCAGCACGCTGGTCATCGTCACCCGCAACGCGGGCCCGGCCGAAGAACCGGTCCTGTACGATCTGTCTCCGTTCGTCGGTGCCACCGCCCGGGTGGAGGCCTACCGCACCTCGGGGACCGAGGACCTCGCCCATTTGCCGGCCATGGAGATCCCACAAGACGGCCAGCTCTCCGTGTCGCTGGCGGCCGAATCGATCACAACCTTCGTCGTGACTCTCCCCACGGCCGCCCCGCACGACTAGGCCATGAGTTCAGACCGAGACGACAACCATCACCCGCGTCCCCTGCCCGGGGGAACTCCGGATCTCCGCCGAACCACCCAGCAATTCGGCGCGTTCCCGGATTCCAACCAGTCCGAAGCTTCTCCGGTCCGACGGCGGCGGCGCACCTTCCGCAAAGCCGATGCCGTCATCCTCCACTGCGATCCGAACGAGCCGGCCTTCATATGTCACAGTGACGTCGATCCGCGTCGGCTTGGCATGTTTGCAGGCGTTGGTGATCGCCTCCTGCCCGATGCGGAGGAGGTTGTTCTCGACGACCGGCGGAAGCCGGCGGCGGTTGCCCTCTACACGCAGTGAGGCCGCCACGCCGGTGCCCTCGGTCATCCGGTTGAGAATGCCCTCCAATGCCTCGGCAAGATCGCAGCGCTCCAGTACCTGCGAACGCATATTCCAGATCGATTCGCGGGCGTCCGCCAGGGCTGCGCGGGCGAGCCGATGCGCGATGGTGATATGCTCCAGCACCGGCGCCCCGAGACGGGCGGCGTATGTGCGCGCCAGCTCGAGCTGGACGGCGATGGCCCCGAGGTTCTGGGAAAGCGTGTCATGGATTTCTCGCGCCACTCGGTTCCGCTCGCTGAGGATCGCGGTGAACTCCGTCTCGGCCATTGCGCGGCGGTGCTCCTGGTCCTTCAGCCGGCGACGGGCGGCCGCCATCACGACCGCGACCCAGCCCACGGCGAGTGCGAGAAACGCGGAAAGAATCCAGACCGCCCGCTTCACGTTCCACCAGGGCGGAGGACGGAGCACCGAGAGATCGGCCGGAGTCCGCAGCAGGAGCTCGAAAGAGCGCGGCTCCCACAGGCCGCCGAGCGGGCCGGCCTCGTCCGTCTTCACAGAGCACACGCCGGCCACGCGCACCAAGCTGTCCGGCAACCAGTCGTCCAGCATCGGCGAAGCGTCCGCCAAAGGCATCTCAGCCCGCACCGTCGTCTGCTGCCACTCCAGCGTCAGCGTGATGCTGTCGGCGAAGCGCCGGACCTCGACGAGGCGCGCGTCGAACTGCACCAGATCGGCGTCGTTGCGCAACGCGCTGGAAAAATCGTTCATCGGCCGGGGTAATGGGGGCGCGCCGAAAGACAATTTGCGAAACGCCGCGTCCTCCAGCGCGGCGCTGTAGCCGCGCCGAGCAGGGAAGCCGACGACATCCACCTCGTCGCCGGGTTGCAGCCTCTCGCGCTGGGCCGTCTCGACACGTAGGCTGCGGTCGCCGTCGCGCACCCACAGCACGTTGCCGGGGCGGTGGTGGACCACAATCCCGCGCACGTGGACACGATGGCCGTGCTTTCCGGTAAGCTGATCGAAACGAAGCAGGCTGGCGACCGGCCTCGGCTGGCCACCGAAAGGCTTCTCCGGCGGTGGCCGTTCCACTGTCAGTGCGACCCCGCGGGGCACCTGGACGAAAGGCTGCACAAATTGGCGAAGATTGTTGTGGAGATTGAAACACAGACCCTGCAAGCGCACCTCCGCATCCACATAGTCCTCGGCCGGGTAGTCTCCGTCGAGTTCGACCACAACCCGCGCACTGCCCGCGACCAGCTTCATCTTGACGGTGCGGCCACCGGCACGGGAAAGCTCCTGCGACGGCGGCTCGTAGCGCGTGCCGGGAGGAGGCGGGCCGATGTCGGTCGACGCCTTCGGCTCCACGCTGCGCACCACCCCGGAGATCTCGACCCATTTCGCATCCATCTGGCCGGCGTGGAGATCGTCGAGGGTGACCTGCATCGGGGCGGGGATCTCGCCTCGCCCCACCTTGCGAATCGCATGGGCAACCACATACGGCGCAAAGCCGCCCGGGTCGGTCACGCCCTCGATCTCGAGTAGATCGCCACGTACCAGATCCGCCACGAGCGCCGACGGGCCCTGGACATAGATGCCCTCCGTCGCATCCTGCACCACAAACGCGATGCCTTTCGGATCAGCCTCGCCCATGTACACCCCGCGAAGCCGCACCGGCACACCGCGCGCAGCCTCCTCCGAAAGCGCCCGGACCTGCGCGGCAGAGGTCAGCACCGCGCGATCCGCGACATCATCTCCCGGAGCCCGCGTGGCACCCAGCACCAAGGCCGCGGCGAGGCACCACTCGAGACGCACTCGCGGCCGGAGAAGAATGTAAGCACACATTGCAGGAGGAGAACGAGGCGAACATGAGGCGGGCCGGAGCCGTGACAAGCTCTCGGAAATGCGAAGCGGACGCCCACCCGAAGGCGAGCGTCCGCTTCATTCATCCCTACAAACCCGGAGCCCCGACAGCGGCGCCCCAAATTGTCGCCGTGAGGCCGGAGCAGGAACGGGCTGGAGACGCTCCAGCCGTTCCGCGGCCGGCGCGAGCGGGACACCCGGCGCGAGTGCCCCGCTCGGTTTACACCCTCAGAAGCTGAAGGTGTTGCGCAGCGTCCAAGTCGTATCCGCCGGGATACGCACCTGGGCGATCGTGCCATCGGGGTTGGCCGCGATCGGAATCATGCTCTTCTTGGCGAAGAGGTTGTTCACGTTGAGCTGGATGGACCAGTTGATCTTGTCCGTGAGACGGCGCTCGTAGGATATCCACATGTCGTAGTTCGTCTCGGAGGGCCCCTTGATCGGCTTGTTCAGGTCGATAACCCAGGCGTTGGCGTTCGTGTCGAACTTGGGATAGTAGCCGATGGTCGACTTATCCTGCCAGCGTACCGCACCGCCGATACCAACGTTCTTGAGCACGCCACGGGTGAACGTGTAGTTGGTCACGAAGTTCCAGTGCCATTTGCGCAGCTCGTTGACAGCCTGATCTGCCGTGGCTTTGGCCTGGTAGTACGGGTTGTAGACGGAGTCGTTGAAGGTTCCGCCAAACCGGCCCGCAGTGCCGAGCGTGTCGCTCGGGGTCTGGGCGATGTCGTAGTAGCCCTTGAAGTTCCAGTAGTTGGATGCGGGGGTGTCGCCGGAGCTATAGCCGCCGTCGAAGTACAGGGCCTTGTTCGCCTCGATGAAGGCGTCCCAGGACGAGAGAACGTTCGAGCGCACGGCCTCGGCCTTCGAGGCGTTGAAGGTCAGGCGCCAGTTCGGGAGCGGATTGGCGGTGAGTTCGAATTCGATGCCCTTCGACTCGAGGTCGTTGAGGTTGCGCAGATTCGACGGCCGGGTCCAAGCATCGATCTCCCAGAAGCCACCCCACGACGCCGTATAGTTGCGGGTGTAGCTCATCGCGTTCCAAAACTCCTGGTCGACCGGGCGGGACCACTCGGCATCCGTGCGGGCCTTGAACCATTCGGTGCGGTAGGCGACTTCGTCCGCGGTGAGCGGCGGAGCAACGTACGCGAGACCGGTGTCGGGATTGATCGTGCCCTCGGCGACATAGGTCGCGGAACCGGGCACCGCCGAGGCGCGGATGCGCAGCGGCTGCTTCAGGATGTTCGGATCGCTCTGCCAGTTGGCGGGCAGGGGCGTGTTCGCAATCGTCTTGTCGTAGTTGTCGCCGAACATCCAGCGGTTGACGAGCCACTCCGGGGTCGGCTGGACGCGCTTGGTCGGGTCGGCGTTGGCCCACGAGCCGATCTCCCACATCATGCCGTCCATCGAGCGGGCGAGGTTGGCCTTGGCCCAGCCGAAGTCGGGCTGCGGGCCGGAATAGGGAGTGTTGTGCTGGAGCGTCTTGTACTTCGTGACACGGAAGGACACCCGGTCGTTGAAGGCCGAGACGATCACGCTCAGGTCCTTCGTCTCACCGGAGGGCAGAGCCTCCTGCTTGTTGTAGATGCTCACGGCCACATCCGACGGGCGGAAGCTGCTCGAATCGTTGTAGAGAAGCGTGATATCCATGCCCTTCGGCAGCGGGGTCTTGAACAGCTCCATGAGCTCCTTGCCGTGCAGGGCGAGGCTCCAGCTTCGCCGCTGCTGTTTCGCGCGGAGCGGAGTGACATTGTCGTAGTTCCAGTCTGCGCTATAGGGCAGGACGAAGTTGTAGGTCGCATCGCGCGCCGGTGCCGACGGCTTGTTCCAGCGGGTGTAGTTGTCCTCGCGCCAGCCGAAGATCGGCACGAGCACATTGCTGAACATCTTGCCCTGCCAGACGAAGACTTTGGACAGCGTGTCGTCGTAGCCTTGGCCGGCACCGTCGTAGAGCCGGTCGATGTTGTCCTCCGCGCTCAGCAGCGAAAAGCTTGCCGTCTTCCAAGTGCCCTGGTCGTCATGCCAGACGGTCTGGGTCATCGTGGGAGTCTGGGCGGTACGAACGCCGGTCACACCGGTGATGGCATCCATCGAGGGCGTATTGAGGAGACTGCCGCCCAGGTAGTGGATACCGCGCCATGTCGCGTAGGCCGGATTCGCACTGGTCCGGCCATCGACCACCGCGAGGTATTCGGGCTGCCAGCGGTAGAGCGCGTAGGAGCGGTCGAAGTTCTCGTAGTGCTGCGAGGCGCGTACACCGGTGAAGGTGTGCTCGCCGAGCACGTCGGTGAGCCAGCTACGGCTGAGGAAGTCCGTCGCCTTCAGGACACCGAAAACGGTGGCGCGCCAATTCTCGCGGTCCTTCTCGTAGATGCCACCGCGTCCTTCGCCGATGGTAAAGGGGCGCCCGAAGTTCGGGTTCGGCGTCGTGCTGCCGCGCAGGGTCTGGTTCACGTCGACCGAGATCATGTTCATGCCCCACAGGCCTTCCATCAGGTTGGTGTAGCCGGAGACATAATGCTGCTTGTCGTAGGCGAGATTGATGCCCAGACGTCCGTCGAGATAGGACTGGGTGAACGCGAGATTGATGTTCCGGAAGTTGTTATACTCGCTCTTGTTCGGCCCGATGATGTTCTGATCGCGCATCATGTCGGCGAGCGGGCCGTCGACGATCATCTGTGTGGGCCACATGCCGCCGCCGAAGCCGCGGAAGGTCTTGCCGGTGCTCTGCTCGTAGGCGTCGAGGATCGGGGCAACCGTCGGATTGTTGGCGTAGTAGGCCTTCGTGTTTTTCGGGTTCGCCGCATTACTGACCCAGTTGGGGTTGATCATGCCAACCCAGCTGCCCCAGCCGCCGCCGTTCACGTTGTGGTTGCCGCGCAGGAGCATGGCATCGATCGAGTCGGTCATACCCACCGTGCCGCTGTTAGCATCGTTGAAGAAGGAGGCCGGATGATTGTCCCAAAGCTGGCCGCCGATCGTCTGCGAAGCATAGAGATCCTCCACGAATCCCGGAGCGGTCCAGTATTCGTCGTTCGGAATCTGGAGTCGGTTCGCACCGCCAAACCAGCTCGAGAGAAAGTCGGAGGGGGTGCCGGCCACGGGTCGGTTGGCGTTGATGTTGCCCCACTCCCCCTTGGCGTCGAACTGCGTGTAGATGCCGCGCGTGATGTGCGGCTGCCAGCGCAAAGCGGCATAGAGGCGCTTGTCGCGGTTGTACGTGAAGTCCTGCCGGAAGCGGGCGTCGTCATCCAGCCCGACCACGCGCACGCCCAACTGCCCTGGAATGATGGTTTGATCGAGGTCGACCATCCGGCGGAACGAACCGTAACTGCCGAGCTGGATCTCGCCGGTGTAGGCGTTCTTCGAGATGTTGGGAACCTTCAGGGTGTTGTTGATGAGACCGGCCGGGCTGCCCAGGCCGAACAGGACCGCGTTGGAGCCGCGGCTGATGTCCGCGCGGGACATGTTGTACCAGTCCATCGGGATGTCCGTCGGGAAGAAGTCGCGGGTGAGGTCCGCGTCGTTCAGTCCGCGGATACGCGTGGACCGGTGCGGCTCGGTGAGCATCTTCCGCGCATAGCCGTTGTTCCACGCGTCGCCGCCGTAGAAGTTGCCGCCCGTGCCGGCGACCTCGGTGTTCGTCGTGTAGACGAGAAGCTTCTGGAGGTTGGTCGCGCCGATGTCCTTGGCGAAATCCGCCGTAACGACCTGCACGGAGGCGGCGATGTCGCGCAGCTCGGTGTTGAGGCGCGAGCCGGCGAGGGAAGAAGTCGCGGCATATCCCTTGTCCTGCTCCGCCTGGACTTCGAAGGGCGAGAGGATGACGACCTCTTCTTCCTTTCCTTTTTCGACCTCAACAGGCTCGGTCGTTTCCTGGGCGAGCATCGATGGTGCGCCGGAGGCGACCAGTGCGGCGAGAGCCAGCAATCCGGAACGGGTCCGGGAGTGCTTCTCGTTGGATTCAGTTCGAGGGGTTTTCATGCTTCGTTAGGGGCAATTGGGATGTCCCGGGGAGGGGAGTAACTTGTCGGTATTTGCGAAGCCGCAAATGCCTGCCGACGGGGTCGGTCGGGGAATCGCTATCTGTGTCTTGCTGACGTGACAGAGCCTTCGGCAGGGAGATGAGGCTGGGGGTTGAGACGAACTTGCGCTGGCTGGGGAGCTGGTGCGGATTCTAGCCCACGCATAGCAGGCGGCGAAATCACCTGTTTGGGGGAACCCGCGTCGCCACCCGCGCGAGCCTGCCTCGGACCGGACGCAATAACGCCCCATCTTCGGGCAGGAACCGCCGGGATACGCCCCTCCGCACGGCGCAAATGGGTTCGCAACCCCCGCGCCCTTGGTGCGAACTCCAGCCGATCCCCCTTCCCTCCCGAAATGAAAAAGAAGACGACCACCAAAGCGAAAACTGCCGTCAAAAAGAAAACCAGCCCCTCCGCCGCCGAACGCGCCTTCGCCGCCCGCGTGAAGAAAGTCCGCGCCGCCCATGAGGCATTCCTCAAACGCAAGAACCCCGTCGAGGCCGACTGGGAAAACGGCGTCTACGAACGTTTCAAGTATCCGGTCCTCACCGCCCACCACGTTCCGCTGGAGTGGCGCTACGATTTCAACCCGAAGACAAACCCGTTCTTCATGGAGCGCCTCGGCGTCGGCGGCGCCTACAACCCCGGCGCCTTCTACTGGAAGGGCAAGGCCCACCTCGTCGCCCGCGTCGAGGGCGCCGACCGCAAGAGCTTTTTCGCCATCGCCGAGTCCAAGAACGGCGTCGACAACTTCCGCTTCTGGGACGAGCCCATCGACCTCCCCGAGCTCGCCCCCGAGACCAACGTCTACGACATGCGCATCACCATGCACGAGGACGGCTGGATCTACGGCGTCTTCTGCTCCGAGTCGAAGGACCCCAACGCTGCCCCCGGCGATCTTTCCAGCGCCGTCGCCCAAGCGGGCATCGTCCGCACCAAGGACTTCAAGAAGTGGGACCGTCTCCCGAACCTCAAGACGCCCGCCTCCCAGCAGCGCAACGTCGTCCTCCACCCCGAGTTCGTCCAGGGCCAGTACGCCTTCTACACCAGGCCGATGGACGGCTTCATCGACGTCGGCTCCGGCGGCGGCATCGGCTGGACGCTCTGCAAGGACATCACCACCGGCGTCACCGGACCGGAAACGATCATCGAGGCACGCGCCTACCACACCATCAAGGAGGTGAAGAACGGCCAGGGCCCCGCCCCCATCAAGACATCCAAGGGCTGGCTCCACCTCGCCCACGGCGTGCGCGGCTGCGCCGCCGGCCTGCGCTACACGATCTACATGTTCATGACCTCCCTCGAGGACCCCTCGAAGATCATCGCGCGCCCGGGCGGCCACATCATCTCGCCTCGCTTCTCCGAGCGCGTCGGCGACGTCTCCAACGTCGCCTTCACCAACGGCTGGGTCCGCTTCCCCGACGACACCGTCGTCATGTACTACGGCGGCTCGGATACGCGCTGCTACGCCGCGCGCACGACCGTCGACAAGCTCGTCGACTGGTGCCTGAACACGCCTGAAGACGGCCTCACGACGCGCAAGTCGGTCGAGCAGCGCATCGCCCTCGCCCGCGCGAACAAAGCGCTCCTAGGCACGTAACCCGCCGCGCGCCCCGCGCCATCCTTCCAGCCCGTGTCGCCCCGTGCGCCGCGGGCTTTTTCCTACCCACTCGGCTCCGGATCGGCCCGCGCGGAGAACCCGCCAACCGCAGAGCGGCATCGACCGATTCACCCGAATGCGTCGTTGGCAACGCCTCGGCCCGCCGCATCCTTTCCGCACACCCCTATGCGCTCTCTCCGTTTCTGCGCCGCCCTCGGCGCCATCGCCCTCGCCCCCCTCGCCGCGCTCGCCGGCAACCCGGTCCTCAACACCGTCTTCGCCGCCGATCCCTCCGCCCACGTCTGGCCCGGCGACGACCGTCTCTGGCTCTACACCTCGCACGACGAGCCCGGCACCAACACCTACGACACCATGATCAGCTACCACGTCTTCTCGACGTCGGACCTGGTCAACTGGACCGACTACGGGGTCGTCTTCCACCTGAAATCGGCCCCGTGGGCGATCAGCCACATGTGGGCGATCGACTGCGTGCGCCGCAACGGCACCTACTACCTCTTCTACTGCGCACGGGAGCGCGGCACCGGGATGTTCCGCATCGCCGTCGCCTCCAGTCCGCGTCCGCAGGGCCCGTTCACCGACCTCGGCCCCATCGCCGGCGTGCGCGGCGGCATCGACCCCGCCGTCCTCGTCGACGACGACAACAAGGCCTACCTCATCTGGGGTGGCGGCGGCCGCTGCTTCGGCGCGCGCCTCGCCGACGACCTCCGCTCCGCCATACCCGATAGTACCGTCGACCTCTCCGCCCAACTGCCCGACTTCTTCGAAGGCCCGTGGCTCCACAAGCGCGCCGGGAAATACTACCTGAGCTACCCCGGCCTGCCCGGTCGCAAATGGCCGCAGCACATGTACTATGCCGTCGCCGACAAACCCCTCGGGCCGTACACGGCCGGCGGCGTCTACATGCGCGAGTTCCCCGGCCGCTCCGACACCAACCACGGGTCCATCGCCGAGTACAAGGGCCGCTGGTACGCCTTCTATCACAGCTCGTGGCTCTCCGGCGGGAAGAGCCAGGTCCGCAGCCTCATGGCCGACGAACTCGAGTACGCTGCGGCCGGCGCGATCAAGCCGATCGTCCCGACCGAGCGGGGCGTCGCGGTCGCCGGTGTGCAGCCCGCGCCCTCCCGCGTCACCGTGCTGCTCGAGGCCGAGGCCGCCCCGGCCGCCGGCGGCACGCTCGACGGCCCGACCGTCGCCACTGCGATCCCCGGCTTCAGCGCCGCCGGCTACGTCACCGGCTTCGGCCAGTCCCTCAACTACGTCACCGTCATGGTGCAGTCCGCGATGGCCCGCCAAGCGCACCTGAAAATCCGTTACGCCGCCCCCGCCGGCCCGCAGAAGCTCAAGCTGCTCGTCAACCAGACCTCGCTGCAGGTGCCCAACCTCGACCCCAAGGAGTACGAGAAATTCCTCACCTTCCCGGCCGCCGCCGACTGGGCCGAGTTCGACTGCGGCGTCGTCTCGCTGCGCGAGGGCGACAACTTCCTCAAGCTCTACACCGGCTGGCGCGGTGCCGACATCGCCATCGACTGGTTCAAGCTCGAGCCCGCCGAGTAGCGCGCCCACCCGACTTCGCTGTCCTCACGGGCAGCGCCACAGCCGCGCCTCTCGCCACGAATCGCAAATCGGCAGTCTGCCCCGCCCGCCAATCCGCGATCCGAAGTCCGCATTCCGCAATCGGCCCTCCGTCCGCCCTCTGCCCAATCGAAAATCGGCAAACCAAAATCGGAAATCCCCCTCACCGCCACTCGTGCCGCGGGTAGCGCCGCGAGAGCGCGGGCTTGATCTCGGGATACGTCTCGCGCCAAAACCGCGCGAGATCGTCGGTCACCTGAAGCGGCCGCTGGTTCGGCGCCAGCACCTCGATCTTCAGCGGCACGCGACCGCGCGCCAGCGACAGCTTCTCCACGCCGAACAGCTCCTGGATGCGCGCCGAGATCACCGGCGTGCCGTCCTTCGGGTAGCTGATCTTCGAACGCCGGCCGTTGGCCATCTCGATGCGCTCGGGAAGCAGCGTCTCCATCGCCGCGAGCTGCTCGGGCGTGAGCCAGTCCTTGAGAATCGGCCACGGGTCGAGGTTGCGCACGTCCTTCACGCCGCGGCAGCCGTAGCACATCTGCTCGACGAGCATCTCACGATCCTCGTCGCGTATCGGATGCGCCTCCATCTCGGGAAACCACTCCGCGAACCGCGCCACGCGCACGATCCACTCCTCCACCTTCTCGTCCCACGCCTCGATCTTGAGGTCGCCGGCGAGCACCAGCCGCGCGAGGATCTGCGCCGCCTCGGTCTCCGGCGGCTCCGCGCCATCCCTCGACTCCAGCACCAGGTCGCGGAAACGCCGCTCGCGCCGCGCCGTCACGCGCTTGCTGTTCGGGTCGAGCCCGGTCGTCACCGTCTCGTCGCAGTCGTCGGGAAACAGCTCCTTCAGCCACGCCTCCTCGATCGCCGTCGCCAGCCCGAGCACGGTGTTCACTTCTCCGGCACGGCCGCCGATCTCGCTGATCTCGGCCACCACGAGCAGCTTCGCGCCGTGGAGCGCGCTCTCGCGGGCGAGCAACCCGCGCCGCCGGCGCACGAGCTCGCAACGCAGCGTCGCCTCGTCGAGCCGTCGCGCAAGGTGGTCGACGAAGCCGAGCAGCACGCACTTGCGCACCAGCGCGCCGTCGACACGCCGCTCGCCCACGTCGAGCCCCTCATCCTGCGCGATCTCCAGAAACTGTTCGAACAACGGTGCGACCTGCCGCGCTGCCTGCGCGTGGATGCCGAGCCGCCGGCACGCGTCCACGGAGAACCGCGACTGCTCCGCGTACCGGTACGCTCGCATGAGCAGGAAAAAGTCCGACTCTGTCTCCGTGCCGAGCAGGTCCTCGCGCGCCTGCTCGACGCCGCGGTCGACGTTGCGCAGCCAGAACGAGCGCCCCTGCGTGAGCGCCGCCATCATCGCGACCGTGCGCACACAGCCGTACTCCGCCGCCGCGAGAAACATCCGAGCATACCGCGGGTGCACCGGGAACTTCAGCATCCGCCGCCCGATCTCGGTGATCCGCGACGGCGCTTCGCCGCCCCGCTCCGGTAGGGGCGCAGTCTTGCTGCGCCCTTCCGTCTCCGAGGTAGGGCGAACCGTCCCGGTGAGCCGCGGCTCGCCGGGGCCGCCTCGCCCGGCCTTCGGCACCGCCACCGCGCCGAGGTCGCGCAACAGATCCTCCGCGCGCGCGAGCGCCTTCGGGTCCGGCGGCTCGATCCACGGAAAATTCGCCACGTCGTCGATCCCGGCGGCCTTCAACGTCAGCACGACCTCCGCCAGATCGAGGCGTTTCACCTCCGGCAATTCCTGCGGGGCGCGCTGCGTGTGCTCGCGCTCCGTCCACAACCGCAGGCACACGCCCGGCGCCGTGCGGCCCGCGCGGCCCCCCCCGGGGGGGGCGGGGGGCGCGGGGGTGGGAAGCCACACGCGGGGGGGGGTTGCGGC
>CAZXHR010000069.1:0-19992 GCA_964640465.1 uncultured Opitutaceae bacterium | reverse complement strand
GTGTTGATCTCGTGGGCGATACCGGCGGAGAGTCGGCCGACGGACTCGAGTTTCTTGGCGAGATCGAGTTGGTCCTGCATCTCCTGCTGCCGCAGTTCCGCGCGGACACGTTCGGTGATGTCCGTGGCGGTGACGACGATGTCGCCAGCGTATTGGCCGGGAACCAACGGGGCGGCGGCGAGCTCGACATCCATCCATGTGCCGTCCTTGCGTCGCCAACGGGTGCTGGCGGAGTTCAGCCGCCGGTCGCGGAACTCGCCGTAGAGCAGGGCGCCGACGCGCTGGTATTCGGCGTCGTCAGCATAGAGCATGCGGGAACCCATTCCAACCAGTTCCAGAACGGAGTATCCGCTGATCTGGACCAACATTGGATTGGCGGTGAGGATGGTGCGGCCACGGACAAGGGCGATGCCGATCGGGACGGCGGCGAGGAGGCCTCGCAGGGTGGCTTCGCTGCGGCGGAACTCCTCTTCGGCGAGCTTCTGGATGGTGATGTCGCGGGAGATGCCGAACGTGCCGATGATGGCGCCGTCGAGGTCGAACAGTGGCAGTTTGGAGGTCGAAACCCAGGTGATGCTGCCGTCGGGCCAGGTTTCCTTTTCCTCGCAGTCGAGGAGCGGTTGGCCTGTGGCGATGATGCGCTGCTCGGCGTCGAAAGCCGGGCGAGCATGCTCCTCGGTATAGAGGTCGAAGTCGCAGCGGCCGACGAGGGCGTCGGGGGTGGACGCACCGGCCTTGCGTGCCATGGCGGTGTTGACGCGGAGAAAGCGACTGGCGCGGTCCTTGAAGTAGATCGTGTCGGGCACGTGCTCCAAGAGCGCACGCAGCAGTACCTGCTCGAGGTGGCGGGGAGGGAGACCGGAAGCAGAGGGGGCGTCTGGCATGGCGGGCGACGCGGCTGGTGACGAAAGCCGATGCGGTTGCGTGGAGATTCTGGCGGGGAAATCAGGACGCCCGGAGGTTCAGAATACGGTCGGCTTCGAATCGAGAAGGCGGTTCTCAATGGTGGGCATGATCATAAAAGAGAACAGACCGCATGAGCGATCGGTGCTGCGGAAAGCGCGCCGGGGCGGGGCTAAAGGTTTCAGGACTTCAAGCTGGCAACCCATCGGACCGGCGACACCGAATATAAGCGGAAAGGCGACCTATGGCCAGGGGGCGGTACCCAAACGGCGGCGCAGCAGCGCCGCCGCCTACGGATCTCCACTATTCAGCTCCCGGCTCAACGCGCCAGGGAGACAGTGTCTGACGGACAGCCCCGAAGGCTACGGCTGCACGGTGCCGGCGTGGCTCATTGTTGTCCGGTATCTCCCGATGTGGGAGGTGTATCGAGAAGGTGGGTTTTGAGCTCTCGGGATGTGAAGGGTTTGGGGAGGAAGGCGTCGAAGCCGGCGTGGAGACATTTCTCCCGGTCCTCGCTTAGGGCGTTGGCGGTCATGGCGACGCAGCGGGGGCGCTTGCCGGCGGCCCGGATGGCGTGAATGTGCCGGAGGACGCCGTAGCCGTCGAGGTCGGGCATCTGGAGGTCGATGAGGAGAAGGTCGAAGTCGCTTTCGAGCGCGAGCTTGAGCCCCTGCTGGCCGCCGGTGGCGACGATGGGGGTGTAGCCCATCTTCGTGAGCATGCGGCAGGCGACCAGCTGGTTCATGGGGCTGTCGTCGATGACGAGGATGCGCAGGGGGTGGGCCTCGGCGAGGCCTGCATCGAAGACTGGAGTAGGGGCGGGCTGGAGCCGCTCGTGGGGGTGGCTGGCGAGCTCGAAGGGGATCTCGCAGGAGAACGTACTGCCTTTGCCGGGCTGACTGGTGGCCCAGATGTCGCCGTTCATGAGGTTGCAGAGCGACTTGCTGATGGCCAGGCCAAGGCCGGTGCCGCCGTAGACGCGGGTGGTGGAGGCGTCGGCCTGGGCAAAAGGCTTGAAGAGGTTCTCGAGGGCTTCGGGGGCAATGCCGATGCCGGTATCGATGATGTCGAAACGGATGGACACGGTGTTGGCGTCCGCGGTGTCGTTGCCGGTGTTGGCCGGCCGGATGTCGAGGACAACGGAACCGTGGTCGGTGAACTTGATGGCGTTGCCGACGAGGTTGAGGAGAACCTGGCGCAGGCGAGTCTGGTCGCCGACGACCTGCGGTGGGGTGAGATCGTCGAAGTCGAGGCGGAGCTCGATGTTCTTGCCCTGGGCGAGGGGGCGCATGAGGCGGATGACATCGAGTGCGACGTACTGGAGCTCGATGGTGCCGTTCTCGAGGACGAGTTTGCCGGCCTCGATCTTGGAGTAGTCGAGGATGTCGGAAAGGATAACGAGGAGGTTCTGGCCGCATTCGCGCAGGGTGCGGAGGTCGGCTCGCTGCTCTTCATCGAGGTGGGAGGCTTCGAGGAGTTCGGTGAGCCCGAGGATGCCGTTCATGGGGGTGCGGATCTCGTGGCTCATGTTGGCGAGGAACCGGGACTTGATGAGGGCGGATTCCTGGGCGGCGGTGAGGGCGACTTCGAGCTGGGCGGTGCGGGTGGCGACGGTCTGCTCGAGCTCGGCGTTCTGGCGCATGATGCGCAGCTGGAGGGCGGAGTTTTCGAGGGCGTAGGCGCCTTGGCCGAGGATGATCGTGAGCAGGCGCATGCCGATGTCGTTCTCGTGGGGCCGGGTGTCGCGGACGAGACCGACGAACATGCCGAGGCAGCGCGAGCGGGTGGCGATGGAGTGGAGGATGAGCGTGTTGCCGTCGGCGTGGGTGAAGAGCGGGCGGTTTTGGCGGAGCGCCCAGGCAAAAGTGCCTTCGTCGATGGCGCGATCAACCGCGCTCTGGATGGCGGGCTGCTCCTCGGCGGGGGAGCAATCGGAAATGCGGAACTCGGCGGTGTCGGCGTCGACGAGGTAGAAAGCGCCGGCGCGGATGGGCAGCAGCTGGCGGAGGTGCATGCGCAGGGCCTTGAGGATCTGCGCGGGTTCACCGCTGTTGAGGCTGAGCGAACTGCCGAGCGAGGCGAGGATCTCGAGCAGTTCGATCTGCTCGAAGGGGCGCAGCGTGCGGATATCGCCGGTCGGAAAGGTTGGCTGTGGGGGCTGGTCCATTGTCGTCTCCAGAGGAACTCAGACGAGAATGGTGCGCGTGACTTCCTCGAGCTGGCGGTGAATTTCCTTCTCGAGCGGGGGCAGCATGTCGGCGCCAAGACCGGCGAGATCCCAGTGGGGGGCATGCAGCGGGGGGACGTAGCGTTCGCCGCTGGTGCCGCAGCGCATGGCGTTCACGATGACATCGGCGGTATGGAGGATGGCTGTCTCGACCGGGTACAGGCTGGTGGAGCTATAGCTGTGGTGCATCTTGATCGGCTCGCAGAGCCGGTTGGGCAGCTTCCAGGTGCGGAGCAGATCGTAGCCGACGGTGGCGTGATCGAACCCGAGGATGCTGGCCTCGGCCTGGTGAAGAAGCCGGCGGTCCTTCCCGGCGAGCGCCAGAGCGGCAGCCCCTTGCTCGGGAAGGTGCTGGAAGATGACGAGGCGGCCGATGTCGTGGAGGAGCCCGAGGAGGAAGAATCGTTCGGTGTTGGGTTCGCGGCGACGGGAGGCGACGATGCGGGCTGTGACACCACAGGCGATGCTGTGCTTCCAGAATAGCTCCATGTTGACCAGCTCGCGGGGTACGTGGTTGAAGATCGATGCCACGCAGGTGCCCTGGACGAGGGCGACCATCTGCTCGGCGCCGATCATGGTGACCGCGTGGCTGATGGTCTCGATGCGGGAGGGGAAGCCGTAGAAGGAGCTGTTGGCGAGCTGGAGAATGCGGGCGGAGAGGGCCTGGTCGGACATGAGCACCTCGCCGATGTCGCTCATGGAACTGTCGGGATTTTGGACGACTTCCTGAAGCCGGTGGAACGTTTGCGGCAGGGAGTAGACCGTGCGAACCCGGGCGATGAGCTGGGAAATGGTGATGCTCATACGGCTTGCGGGGGCTGGACGGCGGGCAACTGCGCGCGGAGCTCGGCGAGAACGGCCAGACGCCGCAGCTCGATGATGGCGGGGTGCGTGGCGTCGGTATGGTGGAAGCGCTCGTCGACGACGGACTGGGCGCCGGCCAGCATGGCTGGGGTGGCTCGGGCGAGGATCGCATCCTCGCTATCGGGCGGCTTGGGGCCCTCAATATCGACTTGCTGGACTCCCCAGGAGCGGAGCACGCGCAGGTGCTTCTCGGTGATCTCGGTGCCGGCGCGGAGCAGCACCTGGCCGGACGCCTCGATGACGTCCTTACCGACCTTCATGCCCGGGTTTAGTGAGTCGATGTCCAGCAGAGCCATGTTGTGCGAACCTTCCGGCCTGGTTTGGACGGACAAGTAGGCGGGTTATCCATCGGGCCGATGGGCGAGAAGTTTAGGGGGACACGGGGGATTCGACCGCAGGCGGAGGCTGGACAAAGACAACCCCGGCAAGTCCGTGCGAAACGGGTGCCGGGGTTGGAAATCCAGCGGAACGTCAATGTGCTGCGACGGGCTCGGCAGGCTGTGCGGTTTCGGCAACGAGCGCCTGGGCGTCGCTGGCGAAGACGGCGTTGATATCGAGCACGATGATGAACTCGTCGCCGCGTTTGCCCATGCCCTGGATGAACTCGCTGCGCCAGCGCATGGCGATGGTGGGCGGCGGGGCGATCTGGGCGGGCTCGAGCTCGATGACCTCGTGGACGCTGTCGGCGATGCCGCCGAGCACGGCCTGCTCGCCGTCGATCGAGAGCTCAAGGACGAGGATACGGGTGATAGACGTATCGTTGGCGACGGGCAGTCCGAACTTCTGGCGCAAGTCGACGACGGGGATGGCGCTGCCGCGGACGTTGACCACGCCGCGCATGTAGGGCGGGGCGGTGGGGACATGGGTGATCTGGGTGAGGTCGAGCACTTCGCGCACACTGGCGACATCGACGGCGAACAGTTCGTTGCCGAGGCGGAAGGTGATGTACTGGTTGGAGGTGAGGTTTTCGCTCATGACAGGACCTCAGTAGCGGGTGAATTCGTTGTCGGAGTGGTCGCCGGCGGTGCCTTCGTCGAGGACGATGGAGGCGCCTTTGGCGGATTTCGGTGCGACCGCGTGTACGGCGGATTTGCCATTCTTGGCCGGCGCGGAGCGGGGCGCAGGTGTCTGGTGCGCGGCGGGTTTGTCGGTGCCGTGCGCGGCGCTCCTTGCGCTGGTGGCGACCTTGAAGAACGCGATGGCGGCCTGGAGCTGTTGGGCTTGGCTGGAGAGTTCCTCGGATGTGGTGGCCATCTCCTCGGAAGCGGCGGAGTTCTGCTGGATGACCTGATCGAGCTGCTGGATGGCCTTGTTGACCTGGCTGGCACCGGTGTTCTGTTCGGCGCTGGCGGAGGCGATCTCCTGGACGAGCTCGGCGGTCTTGCGGATGTCGGGCACGAGCTTGGTGAGCATCTCGCCGGCTTCCTCGGCTACTTTCACGCCGCCGCCGGTGAGCTTGCTGATGTCGCCGGCCGCGGCGGCGCTGCGCTCGGCGAGCTTGCGGACCTCGCTTGCGACAACGGCGAAACCCTTGCCGTGTTCGCCGGCGCGGGCGGCTTCGACGGCGGCGTTGAGGGCGAGCAGGTCGGTCTTCCGGGCGATCTCCTCGATGATGGTAATTTTCGCGGCGATCTCCTTCATGGCCTTCACGGTCTGGACGACGGAGTCGCCGCCGGTCTTGGCGTCCTCGGCGGCCTTGCTGGCGATCTTGTCGGTCTGCTTGGCGTTGTCGGCGTTCTGCTGGATGCTGGAGGCCATTTCCTCCATGGAGGAGGTGCACTCTTCGGCGGAGGCAGCTTGTTCGGAGGTACCCTGCGAAATCTGCTCGGCGGTGGTGCTGAGCTGCTCGCTGCCGGAGGCGACGTTGTCCGCGGCCTCGCTGACCTCGGCGACGACGCGGCGGACGTTCTCGATCATGGCGTTGAGGGCGACGATCATCTGACCGATCTCGTCCTTGGACTTGTGGTCGAGGGTCGCGGTGAGGTCGCCGTCGGCGACCTTGTTCATGGCCCCCACGGTCATGCGGACCGGTCCGACGATGCTGCGGGTGATCCAGATGGCGGATGCGATTCCGATCACTAGGCTGAAGATGCCGAGACAGAGCAGGACGATGGCGGATGTGGCGGCGGCGGCCTTGGCCGTATTTACACCGCCCTCGACGCGGCGGTCGCAGAGTCCGACGAGGTCGTTCACGGCAGTGGCGAAGCGGTCGAGCTTCGGGATGGTGTCGGCCTGGATGAGGACGAGTGCCTCAGAGCTTTTATTCGCGGCCACGAGGGCGCGGGACTGAGTGAGCGATTCGCCGAATGGTTTGCGGGCTTCGTCCATTGCGGCGATGTATCGCTTGCCCTCGTCGGTACGGAGGAGGACGCGGATTTTCTCCATCATCTCGCCGATGTTGCGACGGTTGGTGTCGATGCGCTGGTTGATTTCGGCTTGCGTCTTGGTGTCGTTGGCGAGGGCGAGCTGCAGCAGCAACGTTGCATTCTGATTCTGGATTTCGTTGATCTTGCCCGAGAGACTGGACTTCACGAAATCCTCGTGGGCGAGCTGCTGGGTGATGGTGCTGAGCGAGGTCAGGTTGCGATAACCGGCCGAGAAACCTACGACGAGCATCAGGAGAACGACGCCGAAGCCGAGGGATAGTCTTGTTGCGATTTTCATTAGTTCTGGGGTGGAGCGCGCGAGCGCGGTGTCCGGTTGTTATTGGGGGACACGACTGAACGTCGGCTTCGTCGATGGAGGCGATGCGCGGCCACGGCCGTGTCATGTGGGGGATTGATTACGACGGGGCGTCTGCATTGCGGCCCGTCGCTCGCGAAGAGCCGCCCACGGGGGGGCTTTTGTGGAGCGTGGCCGGATATCGGCGATTGTGCCAATTACTTTAGCACAACTCGCCTTCCATGGGTGCCGTGGCGTGGTATCGAAGCGCTGGCGCCGACGCAGCCGGAAGGTGCTCGTGGTGCGCGTGGAGCGCTGGCCCAGCGTAGCTGAAGTCTGGTGTCGTATTACGAGTATCCGGATCAGTCTGCGCCTGAGCCGTTCGTGCCGGATCTGCGCGGCAGCTGTGAGGCAAGTTGCCGCCGGCTCGGCCCGAAGGGCTGCCGCATCGTTTCCCGCCCACTCGGCAAAACGCCGCGGTGGACTCTGCCAGCGTGCGTGCGGCCGGCCGAGTTCGCCCGTATCCGGAGTGCGTTTGTCCGGACTCCGGCGAGAAGCGGCCTCTCTACACGAATCCCGCGGAAATTCCCGCGGGGAGACGATTCTCACTCGGTGCGCAATCTCACCGCCTCGCAACGGGCGAGGTCCCTGCCGCGGGTTGTAGGCACAAAAAGCCCGGCGGGGCTGGAAGGCCTGCGCCGGGCGTGAAAAGGGCGGACGCTCGCTCAGGCGTTGAACTTCGCCTGGTGCCAGACCGCTGCGGGCGTCTTGCGGACGCCGGACTGCGGGTTGGCGGCGAGGTGCTCGAGGATCTTGAAGACGGGCTCGGCGTCGGCCCCGAGGCGGGCGGCGAGGGCTTCGGCGGTGAAGGCGGTGCCAGGGTCGGCGGCGAGGGCGGCGGCGATCTTCTTCTTGAGCACGATCACGGAGCCAGCGGCCTTTTTACCGGCCTCGACGCCGGGCTGGTGGTAGGCGTTGATGCCGACCAACGTGGCGTAGAAGCCGACAGCGCGCTCATAGAGGGCGATGAGGTTGCCGACGGTGCGCGGCGAGACATCGGGCACGGTGATCGTGAGCGACTCGCGGTTCTTTTCGGTAAGGGCATCGCGGGTACCGAGGTAGAAGCCCTGGAGGTAGTCGCCGGAGGTGATGCCGGCCTCGACTTCCATCGATTCTCCGGCGCGGTCGCGCAGGACCTCGATGAAGGTGACGAAGAAGTTGTTCACGCCCTCGCGCAGTTGCTGCACGTAGGCGTGCTGGTCGCTGGAACCCTTGTTGCCGTAGACGGCGATGCCTTGGTTGACGACGCGGCCGGCGAGGTCGAGCTCCTTGCCGAGCGACTCCATGATGAGCTGCTGGAGGTAGCGCGAGAAGAGGAGGAGGCGGTCCTTGTAGGGGAGGACGACCATGTCCTTGGCGCCGACGCCCTTGGTGGCGAGGAACCAGGCGGCGGCGAGGAGCGCGGCGGGGTTCTCGCGGAGCTTCGGGGTGCGGGTGAGCATGTCCATCGCGGCGGCGCCGGCGAGGATCTCGCCGATCTCGAGTCCTTGGAGGGCGGCGGGCAACAGACCCACCGGCCCGAGCTCGCTGGTGCGGCCACCGACCCAGTCCCACATGGGGAAGCGGGCGAGCCAGCCTTCGCCCTGGGCGATGTGGTCGAGCTTGGAGCCTTCGCCGGTGATGGCGACAAAGTGCTTGGGGTAGTTCAGGCCGGCGGCCTTGAAGGCGGCGGCGGCCTCGAGCATGCCGTTGCGGGTCTCGACGGTGCCGCCGGACTTGGAGATGACGAGGACGAGGGTTTCGTGGAGCTTACCCGAGAGCGAGGCGAGGACGGTGTCCATGCCGTCGGGGTCGGTGTTGTCGAAGAACCAGACGGCCATCTTGTCGGTCTTCGGGTTGCCGAGGGCCTCGCGGACGAACTGGGGCCCGAGGGCGGAACCACCGATGCCGATGACAAGGACCTGTTTGAACGGGCCGCGCGGGCCGGCGAGTTCGCCACGGTGGACGCGGCCGGCGAAATCCTCGATGCGGGTGAGGGCGTCGGAGATGGAGGTCTTGATCTCGGGGGTGGGGGCGAGGGCGGGGGCGCGCAGCCAATAGTGGCCGACCATGCGTTGCTCGTCGGGATTGGCGATGGCGCCCTGCTCGAGCGCGGCCATCGAGTCGAAGACCTGCCGGAACTTGGGTTCCAGGGCGTCGAGGGCTTCGGGGCCGAAGCCCATGCGGCTCAGGTCGAGCGTGAACGCGAGGCGTTCGTCGTGGAAGGACAGCGAGGTGAAACGGGACCAGGACATGGCGTTTAGGATGTGAGTCCGATGACAGGTGACAATTGATGGTCGGTCAACGACCGGGGAGTGGGGGACAAACTTGCAGGTTGTCGCGCAGAGTGGCGAGCGAAAGTCACGCGCTGTGGCGACGCTGCGGTGCCGGAGGAACGTGCGGTGTGGTCTGTGGGCGAAACGCGTGTTCCGTGGCGGCGCGAGCCGCTTGGCTACATCCGACGGGCGTTGCAAGACAATGCCCCTACAACGGAACTACAGCATCGAGGCTCAGTGGTTCGCCGCAGATTGTGCGGCACCGGCGGGAACGGTCTTATCCTCGTTTGTTGATGGCGGAGTGGCAGGCTCGGTTTTCAGGAGCTGTACTGTGCCCGATTCGAGGTCGTAGAGGGCGCCGACGATCCGGACACGGTCGCGGGCGGTGGCTAGAGTGAGGCTGGGACTGAGTCGCAGGATATCGGCGATGGCGCGGGCGATGTTGGCTCGGATGGCGGCATCGAGCAGTGCGGGACCGGCTAGGGCTGGATTCGCGCTGCGCACCTGCTTGACTGCTGGGCCGATGGGTTGAACGAGTTTCTCGAGATTGGGATCGGTGATGGCGCCTTCGACGACTGCAGTGACGGCACCGCACTGGGTGTGGCCGAGCACGACGATGAGCCGGGCGCCGAGGTGGTTGACGGCGTATTCGATGGAGGCGACCTCGTCGGTCTGGGCGACGTTGCCGGCGACGCGAACGACGAAGAGGCAGCCGATGCCCTGATCGAAGATCAGTTCCGGCGGCACGCGCGAGTCGGAGCAGGTGAGGATGACGGCGAATGGCGTCTGGCCGTTGCGGGCGGTTTCAGTGCGGCGCAGGGCATCCTGCTGGAAGTGAATCGCCTCACCGGCGGCGAAGCGGCGGTTGCCGTCGGTGAGGAGCAGGAGGGCGTCGTTGTAGGGAATGCCGGCCGGCGGCTCATGGCCGGCGGCGAGCAGGGGGGCGAGTGCGGCGGCGAGCAGGCAGGCGAGCGCGGAGCGGAGCATGGCGTGTTCTTCGGTCCACCTGGCGGAATCTTGACCGGGCAGCGCTGCCACTGCTCCCGCGCGGGGATGGATTCTGGCGACTTGAGCCGGGCATTACGGCTCGTACACTCCGCGGCACCATGTGCTTTCAACGGAGACTGATCCTGCCCCTGATGGCATCGGTTGCGGCGGCGGGCCTGGCTCGCGCCGAACACGAGGAGACGGCTGGCGACGAGGCACGCCGGATTCGCGAGCGTGTCGTTGCCCGGGGAAATGGCAACGGGGGCGAGTACCAGGCCGAGAACGACCGCGAGAGGGCCGACCGGGACTGGGCTCGTGAAGAGCAGGAATGGCAGCACCAGGAGGACGAGTGGCGCCGCCGAGAGGAGGAATGGCGGCGCCGGGAACGCGAGCACCAGAATTGGTCGATCATGCAGCATCCCGACTGGGCGCATGACCGGCGACGGGCAGAGGCCGAACAGGTGGAGCGCGACCAGCGCTGGGCCGAGGACCAACGCGAGTGGGCGCTGGCGCAGAGCGACTGGGAGCGGCGTAAGGAACAGTGGCGACGCCGCCAGGATGCGCACCGCCAGTCGCTGGAGGAACGCCGCCAGCGGCAGGAGGAGACCCGGCAGCGGCGGGAGGAGCGTCGCCTGCGCGAACAGGAACGGCAGGCCAATCTGGACGAGGTGGAACGGCACCGGCGCGAGGCCGAGGCTGACCGCCGGCGTACGGAGGAGGACCGCCGCCGCATCGAGCGCGATCGGGATCAGGAACGCACGGAGGCCGACCGGGAACAGCGTGAACGCGACCGGGCGAACAGACGCCGCGCACGCGACCATGACAGCGACGAGAACACGGATTGGTAGCGGTCTGCGGCCCGCCGGGATCGGCGGATACGAGCGCGATTGTTGACAGAAAAACGACGTTTTACGTTTCGACAGCGCGGGTCGGGTGAGCATCGTAACAGCGTCTAACCCGTCCATTACCTCTTATGCGTGCTTCTTCGCTTCGGGCTCCAAGTCTGTTCGAGATTTTCTTCGGTTCGATCCTCTCCGTGGTGTTGGGGGCGTTGCTTGCGGCAACAATCCTGATCCTCAAACCGGTCGAGATCCTGACGGAGGCGCCGAAGGACAAGACACTCGACCCGACCAAGATCTACTTTTTCCAGGGGAGCAAGGAGTACACGCCCTCCCAGCGCTGGCGGTTCAAGCGGGATTCCTTGGTGCAGGGACATTCCGTCCGCCTCAACGAGGATGAGCTCAACACCTGGATCGAGGACGTCTATCCCAAGCTGCCGATCGAGCAGAAGAAGACTGTAAAGCCAAAGCCGCAGGGAAAGGGCAAGGAGGGTGTCGCGCCGGCGAAGGATGCGGACCGCTCGGCGCCATTCATCCAGACCGGTACCCCGAACTTCCGGCTGACCGCCGAGACGCTGCGCGTGGGGGTGGTCTACTACGTCAATCTTTTCGGGTACGCTTCGTTTCAGGTCGTTGCGCAGAGCGAAGGGACCTTCGAAAAGCCCAAGGACGATGCGGAGCCGATCCGCTTCAATCCCTCGACGTTCTACGTCGGCAGTCTGCCCGTTCACAAACTGCTCATGTTGAAGACACTCATTTTCGGGCGTGTGCTCGATACCTTCGAGTTCCCGACCGACGTGACCGGCGCCTGGCGCAAGCTGGCGGAGGTGAAGGTGGAGAATCGCGAGCTGGTCTTCACGGCAACGACGTTGCCTGCCTCCTGAGCTGCACTGTCTGCCGCAGAAACACGAAGGCAGTAAGCCGAGCGGCTGGCGCGTGCAGGGCACCAGCTTCGTGGGGGTTATCAACCGACCGTGCGCAGTTGGATGCTGTCGACGAGCTGGTTGTTGCTGGCGAGGATGTCGGAGACGATGACGAACTTGTCGCCGACGTTGGCGCGGCCGGTCTCGCGGAGGAGTTTGAGGGTGTTGAGCACTGTCTCCTCGGGTTGCGACGAGAACTGCAGGAAGACCGGGTCGACGCTGCGCAGGAGTGCGAGCTGGCGCTGGGTCTCGATGTTGTTCGTGATCGCGATGATCGGCGAGAAACGCGGGCGGAGGGCGGCGAGGCCCTGAGCCATAAAGCCTTGGCGTGTGAAGACGACGATGCCCTTGGCCGGGAGCTGATCGGCCAGGACCACAGCGCTGCGCAGCATCTTCAGCTTGTCGGAGTTAAGCGCGAGGGCCGAAGCAAAGCCGGCTCCGGGCGAGCTTTCGGTGCGGCGGGCGACCTTGTCGAAGACCTGCACGCACTCTACCGGGTACTTACCGACGGTGGTTTCGCCGGAGAGCATGATGCAGTCGGCCTCCTCGAAGACGGCGTTGGCGATGTCAGTGATCTCGGCGCGGGTCGGGATCGGGTTCTCGATCATCGTCTCCAACATGTGGGTGGCGATGATGACCGGGCGGCCATGGGCCAAGCAGGTCTGCACGGCACGGCGCTGGAGGATGGGGAGTTCTTCGAAGGGGCACTCGATGCCGAGGTCGCCACGGGCGACCATCAGGCCGTGGCAGGCGCGGACGATGTCGTCGAGGTTGGCGATGGCCTGCTGGTCCTCGATCTTGGCGATGATTCGGGCCCGGGAACGGTGTTCGCGGAGAAAATCGGCGAGCTGCTCGATATCGCGGCCTTCGCGTACGAAGGAGAGCGCGACGTAGTCGATGCCCTCCTCGATGCCGACGAGGGTGTCGCGGCGGTCCTTCTCGGTGAAGGAGGGGAGGTTGACGCGCACGCCGGGCAGGTTGATGTGGCGGCGACTGCCGAGCGGGCCGGGGACGAGGACGCGGCAACGCAGGCGGTGTTCGTCCTTCTCGAGGACTTCGAGGCGGATCAGGCCGCTGTCGACAAGCACGATGTCGCCCACGGAGACGTCCTTGACGAGATCGGTGTAGTTGACGGTGACGCTGCGGACCTCCTTCTCGGGGCGGTCGGCGTGGGGGATGACGAGAAAGTCGAAGATTTCGCCGGCCTTGAGCTCGATCGGGGCGGCGACATCGCCGGTGCGGATCTCCGGGCCTTTGATGTCCATCATGATCGCGACCTCTTTGCCGACCTTGGCGCTCACGGCACGGATACGGCGGATGATCGTGCGCACCCAGTCGTGCTTGGCGTGGGCCATGTTCAGGCGGAGGACATTGGTTCCGGCCTGGATGATGCGCTCGAGGGCTTCTTCGCTCTCGGTGGCGGGCCCAAGGGTGGCGATGATTTTGGTGCGGCGAAACTGCGGTCGGTTCATTTGACGGGCGGCGAGTGAGAGAAATTCCCCGCCGAGGCCAAGGCAGGAAAACGGTTCATGGATGGCGGCGGCGGCTCGGTGGGTAGGATGCCGGGACGGCCGGGCTTTTCAAACCGGGAGGCAGAACTCGGCGGCGCAGTGGTTACCTGATGGTTGTGAAGGAGAAAGGGATTCCGTGTTCCGAAACGGAATGCGTCGGCAGGAATCGGAGACGCGCGGCAGCGGAAATATGAAACTTATTAATGGCAGGCCGCGCCGAGGGCTCCGGTGTGCGGAACCTCGCGTGGGGGAGGGTCACCATTCGAGCACGGGCGTGCCGGTGCCGGGTGCGACGGCAGTGATACGGAAACGCGCGCCGCCTGCCGCCGGAGCGGTGAGCGGTGCGAACTCGCGGGCGATAGCGTCGAGGCTGTTGCAGTCGCGGCTGAGGTGGGCGAGGAAGACTTCGCGCAGCGACGGTTCCTCGGCGTGGCGTTCGGAGAGAAAGGTGCGGGCGTCCTGGTTGGAGAGATGGCCGTGGCGGCCGGAGATGCGCTGCTTGAGCGACCACGGGCGCCGGGTGTCGGCTTGGAGCAGCTCCGGTTCGTAGTTGGATTCCAGCACCAGCAGCTCAACGCCGCGAACCCTCTCGCGCACCTGCTGGGGCAGATGGCCGAGGTCGGTGAGCCAGCCGAGCCGGTGGCGGGGGGCGAGCAGGTCGCCCTCGCGGCCCCAGTCGAAGACGTAGCCGACGGGCTCGGCGGCATCGTGGGGGATCGGGAATGCGTCGACGGTGAGGTCGCGGAAGCGGAAGCGGGTGCCGGTCTCGAAGATCTGCCAGGCGATGGGGCGTTCGATCGAGCGGGCGAGGGTGTCGGCGGTGGCGGCGTTGGTGAAGACCTTGAGCTGGGGAAACTTCTTGAGGCCGCTCAGCCCGGCGGTGTGGTCGCCGTGCTCGTGGGTGATGAAGATGGCGTCGAGTCGGTCGAGGGATTCCCCGATGCCGGCGAGCAGTTCGCCCAGGCGGCGGGCGGAGAAGCCGGCGTCGATGAGGATGCGCGAGTCGTCGGTCTGCAGGAAGGCGGCGTTGCCGCTGCTGCCGGAGCCGAGAATGCAGAACCTCATTGCCATGCGGCGCAGCAAAGTCCCGCGCGCGCCGGCAGTGCAACGGATTTCTTGGTGCACACGCTTCGGGCTCGGGGCGTGCGGACGATCCGGCGGATTGACTGCAGGCGCGTGGTGTGTCCTCTTGGCCGACTGCGCCGGCCCAACGCGTTTCACGCATCGGCGGTTATCGTCACCCGCCCGGTCGTCGCTCAACAAAAACGAACATGAAGAAGCCCACCAAGAATTCTGCCGAGTCGTGTCCGCGCTGCGGGGAACTCCGCTGCCGTGTACCGGCCCGGAAGAACTACGACCATGCGTTCCGCGTTACACCCGAGTATCGCGAGTCGTTGCCCGACATGATGGGGCCGGCCGGTGCGATCCAAGGTGCCGATGTGCCGCTCCAGCAGGTGGGCGTGTCGAATTTCCGCCTCCCGCTGCGTTTCGCCGTGAAGGGCGGGGCGGCGCGCGAACTGCCCGCGAGTGTGACGGGCACGGTTTCCCTCGGCACCGGGGTGAAGGGGATCAATATGTCGCGGATCGTGCGGACGTTCTACGAGTTCGCCGGCAAGACGTTCTCGCCAGAATTGCTGCCGCGCATTCTGGCCGCCTATCGCAAGCAGATCGGCAGTGCCGAGGCGCGGCTGCGGGTGAAGTTCTCCTATCCGATCCTCCAGCACGCGCTGCGCAGCGGGCTCGAAGGCTGGCAGTTCTACGAATGCGCCTACGAGGGGCTGCTCGGCACCGATGGCCGCGCGCGGCGGCTGATCCACTTCGACTTTGTCTACTCCTCGGCCTGCCCGTGCTCGGACGAGCTGAGCGAGCATGCGCGCCATCGCCGCGGCATCTACAGCATCCCACACTCGCAGCGCAGCAAAGCGCGCGTGAGCGTCGAGATCGCCGAGGGGAAGAAGCTCGCGATCGAGGATCTGCAGAAGCTGTGCGTGGCGGCGCTGAGCACCGAGACGCAGGTGATGGTGAAGCGCGAGGACGAGCAGGCGTTCGCCGAGCTCAATGGCGCGTTCAGCAAGTTCGTCGAGGACGCCGCCCGGCTGCTTCACCAACAATTGGATGCCGACAAGCGCATCGCTGACTTCCAGATCGTCTGCGCTCACCTCGAGTCGCTGCACTCGCACGATGCCGTGGCGGTGGTCGTGAAGGGTGTGCGCGGCGGTTTCCGCGGCGACTTCGCCGACTTCGGCTCGCTGGTCTGCTGACACGCAGGCGCAGCGGGGCGCGCCCGGGCAAGCCTCCTCGCGGGGGTGCTCGGATTTGCCGGTTGCACCGGAGAAGGCGTAGCAGGAGAATGGAAACGATGTCGCCCCGATCCATTCTCGCCGCGTTCTTCGCCGGTTTCGGAATCTACCTGTTCGCGTGCTCGGCGCTGAGCGCCGCGGCCGCTATTGTCGCTCTTTTGTCGGTTTTCTCATTTGGTGGATTTTCGGCGGGAATGCTGGCACAAGGATCCCTTCAGGCGGCGGTCGGGCTGATCCCGATTGTGGTGAGTTTGGCCCTTGTCATCTGCGCGCCGTTGGCGGCGCGTGTTGCCGGGATTGCCGAGGATGCAAAGTGGGAGTTCCGGGTGCCCGCGGTCGATCTGTTCACGGTGCTTCTGGCCGGAGTGAGTGCCTACTGGGTGCTCACCGAGGTGGGCCCGTGCCTGCGGCTGCTACTGCTGTTGTTCAAGCTGAGGGTCGGCAGTCCGCTCGTGCAGGAACATGCGGGAGCGGACCTCGGCGACGAGCTCGAGCTCGTCGGACCGGTCGCGAGCCTCGTCTGCGCGTTGCTGCTCGCCAGACATTGCCGGCGACTGGCGGCGCTCATCCTGCGCGAACCGAAGGCGACGCCTCGGGCGAGCGGTGTGAGCGACGGCACTCCGCAGCTCTGAACCAGGGCGGCTTTGCGGCTCAGCCTTGAGGCGGACGGAGTAGAACGGGCGCCTTCAGGCCGGGGAGAAACTCGGAGAACTCGTCGGCCTCGCCGGCGTTGCGGAGGGCACGTTGGACCATGCCCATCTTGGCGTCGAGGTTGTCGACCATGGAGACGAAGACGGCTTCGGGCGTGGCGGCCATGACGGCGGCGCCCCACTCAAGCTCGCCCTGGTGGCTGAGGATGATGTGTTCGAGACGCTCGAGGAGATCGGCGGGGAGCTTGTGCTTGAGACCGTGTTTGCGGGCGAGCTGGTAGCCGAGGACGACGTGGCCCTGGAGCAGGCCGCGGCGGCTCTTGCGGATGGCCAGCCCGGTCTCGTACTCGATGGTCTTGCCGATGTCGTGCAGGAGGATGCCGGCGAGGGCGAGGTCGGCATGGATCTCCGGGTATAGCGGCAGGAGTGCGCGAGCGGCACGGGCCATGTGCGTGGTGTGCTCAAGCAGACCGTTGCGGTAGGCGTGGTGCATCGCGACGGCGGCGGAGGAGGTGCGGAAGGCGTCGCCGATTTCCTCGAACACGGCTTGAACGGTGGCTCGCAGCTCGGGATGGACGAGGGCGGCGATGTGCGACTGGAACTGAGTCCAGAGGGCGTCGGCAGGCTCGGGTGCCGCCGCGACGCGCGAGCCGAGCAGGTCGGGCTGGGCGGCGAGTTCGGCGTCGGGGACGATCTCGATGCGGGTGAGCTTGGGCGAGAGGCGCTCCTGGAAGTATTCAAGTTTCCCCTCGACGCGGACGACGGCGCCCTCGGCGCCGGACTTGAGCGCGGCGAAGGCGGGGTTGTCGCCGAAGATGGTGGAGTTGAACGAGCCGGTGCGGTCGCCCAGCTCGATGGAGAGGTAGGCGTTGCCGTTCGTGGCGGTCTTGTGCGAGACTTTGCGGAGGACGAAGACGCCGGCGAAGGTCGGGTTGCCGGCGCGGTTGAGCGCGCGGAGTTCCTGGACGGTGAGCTGGGGCATGGCGGAGGAGGCAAGAGGTGCGAGGCGGGATGCTAGCGGGGGAGAACGGCGGAAAGCGTGAAGTGCCGGATCCCGTAGCTTAGGCGTACTGCTTCACGAGCTTGGTGTAGTCGCGAAAGAACGGATGCTTGGTCGTCCGCAGGATGCTGTAGAACACGGTCTCGGCGGGGAGGGCGTGGCAGTTGAGGCGGACGAGATAGGCGAGGGCTGAGGCGCAGTCGTCGGGGCGACGGCCGCCGATGGCGTCGGTGAGGAGTGTGACCTGGCGTTCGGAGGAGAGGAGCTCGATCGCGGTCTGGTAGATGCAGATCGGGGTTTCGATGCCGGCGAGGAGCACGTGCTCGGTCTTGTTCTTTTTCAGGAATGCCTGGAGTTCCTCGGAATCGAGGGCGGAGAAGGCGTCCTTGGCGAAGACGGTGGGCTTGGCGCCGGCGAGGGCGAGGAGCTCGGGCTTGGTCGGGCCGAGCTTGGCGGGGACCTGCTCGGTGAACGCGAGCGGCATGCCGAGTCCGCGGGCGGCGGCGATGGCCAGCGAGGTGCGGCGCACGAGGGCGTCGGCGCCGGGCGTGGCGGCGAGGAAGGGCTGCTGCAGGTCGATGACGAGCAGGAGGGCGCGGGCGAGAGGCGTTTCGTCGGTCATGGGTTGCTCCAATAACGACGCTTCGCCTTCACCTGCACAAGCCGGCGTTCGGGCAAAATGTAGGCGGTGAGGCTGCCGCCGAAGACGCAGGCGCTGTCGATGCACAGCGACCACTTGAGCTTGTGGACGGTGGGGCGGGGCGTGTGGCCGTAGACGACGAAGGGCGGGCCGGCCCAGCGCTCGGCCCAGACGGGCGACCCGGGGGCGTCGGCGCGTTTGCGGGGTTGGCCGGCGGCATCGATGACTTGGATGCGCGTGACGACGTCGGCATGCTGGCGCTGCCAGGGCGTGCCGGGGAGGAAGCCGCCGTGCACGAAGACGGTGTTGAGATCCTCCTCGAAGTGGGTGAGGGGCATCGCGGCGAGAAACTCCCAGTCGGCGGGGCGCAGTGCGGCGATGGTGGCGCGGTCCTCGGCTCGCAGCAGCGAGTCGTCGCGTTCGCAGCGGGAGCGGAGCAGGCGCAGCTCGTGGTTGCCGAGCAGGCAGCGGGCGCGGGCGGCGCGGGCAAGATCGATCACGAGGCGCGAGTCGGGACCGCGGTTGATGAGGTCGCCGAGGAGGACGAGGCGGTCGCCACGCCGGAGCGCCAGCTTGTCGAGGAGTTCGGCGAATTCGGCGGCGCAGCCGTGAATGTCGCCGATGGCGATGAGGCGTCCTGTGCTCAAACGGGATTTGTGCTAGCGTCGCGCCCGGGGCGAAGTAAACAAATTTCCATGGAACTCATCCTCCAGCCCAGCTCGACGCAGTGCGCCGTGACCGGCACGGCCTTCCAGGAGGGCGACCGTGTGGTCAGCTTTCTGGGACAGGATGCCACGGGCAACGTGGCGCGCTGGGATATGCTGGCGACGGCGGAGGCGCAGTTCCAAGCACCCGAGCACGAAATCTGCCGGTGGGTGCACGTGTTCAAGCCGCGCGAGAAGGAGGAGAACCACGAGCGCAACCTCAAGCTCGGCGCCGAAAGCCTGTTCACGACGCTGTGTGATCCGGCTGTGGAGCTGAGCGAGGCGAACGTGCCGCTGGTGCAGTTCCTCGTGCTCATGCTGGAGCGCAAGAAACTGCTGCGCCCGAAGGGGCTCACGGCTGACCGCGCGCGACGCATCTACGAGCACGCGAAGACCAAGCAGCTCTACGAGGTGCCGGTGGGCGAGCTCACGCCGGAGTTTTTCGTGAAGGTCCAGCAGCAGCTCGGTGTGCTCGTGGGCGTGCCGAAGAAGAAGGTCGAGCCTGCTCCTGCGAAGGATGCGGCAGTGACGCCGGCGGAGTCAGCGCCAGCGGCTGTGCCGGCCGTACCCGCTCCTGCGACGGATTCCTCGCCCGAGATTCCGGCGACTCCGCCACCGGCGGAGTAGATTGCTCTGCCGACACACGGCGCGACGCTCTCAGTTCGGTGATGGCGGGGCCGTCCCGCTATATAACGACTTTGCGTCGAGCGATGCGCGGTTTCCCGGTTTCCGGGAGCTGAGTCGGTTTTTCTGCAGGCCTTCCGACCAGGGCAATCCCGGCAGGCTGGAAACCCAGGTGTGGTTTCGCCGCTTCGGCGGGCTCACGGTTTTTCCTCTTGCCGGCAGGGTGGGGCGCTGTGACTTTTCGCCCCTTTCGCGGCTGCAGTCGTCCGTCCGGAGTACGCCGCACGCTCCCTCCGGCCGGTTTGATAGAATAAACATCCAACCCATCCGGTCCCGCCTTGCGGGGCCGTTCGCGACCGACACCGGTGCCCGGAGCATCACCGGCATGTTGGCCGCTCTACAGTCCATGAGCAGCGTAATGCAAGAGTTGTTGGCGAACTCCTCCTTCGACAGCCTGAAGGAAGGCGCCATCGTCCCCGGCACCATCACCGAAATCCGCCAGAACGAGGTCGTTGTCGACATCGGCGGCAAGTCCGAGGGCGTCATCCCGGCCCATGCGTTCCTCGATCTCGGCGAGCTCCAGATCGGTTCCTCGATCGAAGTCTTCGTCATGAAGCTCGAGGACAAGGACGGCAGCCCCGTCCTGTCCTACGACATGGCCCAGCAGAAGAAGAACTGGGAGAACATCCTTTTGAAGTGCCAGGAGGGCGCGGTCGTCTCCGGTCGCGTCAAGGGCAAGGTCAAGGGCGGTCTCATCGTCGGCATGGGTGTCGACGCCTTCCTGCCCAGCTCGCACATCGACGTGCAGCCCCCGAAGAACCTCGACCAGTATCTTGGCCAGACC
>CAZXHR010000068.1:0-20121 GCA_964640465.1 uncultured Opitutaceae bacterium | reverse complement strand
TACCGCAGCGCGACTGTGGCCGATTCACACGGCCTTCCCCGCGCCGGAGAAGAAAAGGAAAGAACGCCGCCATGACTGCGCCGTGACGCGCGCGCGTCAATCCGACAAATGATGGTTCGGCAGCGCGCGAGTGAGGCTCAGGCGTTGAGCTTCTCCTTCGTGGTCCAGAGGCCGGCAGAGGGGGTGCTGATGAAGTAGACCTCCTCGCCGTCGGGCAGGGTGTTGAAGCCGTTCTTCAACTTCGCGGGCGAGTAGCGGTCGAGGGCCTGGGCGAGGTCCATGTAGGCGAAGTTCACGGACTCCATCTCGGCGCGGGAGCGGTGGCCGGGGGCGTAGGTGATCTTGAAGCGGCCCTCGGAGGAACCGTGGATGAGGTGCGCGGTGGCGTGCGTGAGGTCCTGCAGCTCGGCGTGCTTCTTCTAGGCGTCCATGATGCGGGGCGTGCCGGAGTAGCCGAACTTGCGAATGATGGCGTCGACCTCGTCCTGTTCGCCGAAGCGCTTCAGGCCAGGGGCGATGATGAGCAGTTCGCCGCCGTCGGCCATGGCCTTGCGGGTGCGATACACGGCCTTGTTGGCGACCCAGGTGCTGAAGAACTCGTCGCCCTGCATGACGGCGACGACCTTCTTGAGCGGCGGGACGACCGTGATGTTTTCGGCGCGCGACTGCTTGGCGGCTAGCAGGTAGGTGTCGAGGTCGTCGCCGCAGTAGAAACCGGTGTGGACGAGCTCGCCGGCGGCGTCGTAGGCCATCGTGAGCTGGAGGTAGACGTCGGGCAGGTGGCCGAGGAATTCGCTCTCGGCCTTGTTGTAGCAATGGCGCAGCGGGGTGACGAGGGAGCCGAGGTTGTTCTCGATGCCGCAACAGGCGGCGGCTATGTGGGAGGCGCAGATCATCTGCTTCCCGCCCAGGCCGATGAAGTAGTTCTTGTTGTGGTTGGCGAAACCGAGGACCTCGTGCGGGACGACGTGGCCGACGTTGATCACGAGGTCCCAGTTCTCCTCGAGCAAGGTGCGGTTGAGCGCGACGGGGATCTCCCAGTCGGCGCGGCCGCCGGTGATCTGGGAGACGTAGTCGGCGGGGATGGCGCCGAGGCGCTTCTCGTCGCGGCGCCAGTCGTGCTTTAGTATACGCGACTCGGGGACGGAGCCGAACATCCAGCGGTTCTGCTCGGGCGTGTGCGGCACGTGCTGGCCGAGCGTGGGGATGACGGTGACCTCGGCCGACTGCGCGAAGAACGTGTAGAGCTGCTCGGTGATCCAGCCGGCGCCGCTGTGCGCGCGGGTGATGTCGGGCGGGAGCAGGAGGACCTTGTGCGGGTGCGCGCAGAGGCGGGCGAGGCATTCGCGGGCGGCGCGCTCGACGAGGGCGCGCATGCGGGCACGGTCGATCTTGGGACTGCGTTCGAAGAACCAGGACATGGCGGGACGGGGGGCATGGGGCTGGGATGAGAGCGGAGGTTCCGGCGGACGTTTCGGAGAAACGTCCCTACCTCGGTCGCCGGCGCGGTCAGCGCGTCGCCTCGATGAAGATCTCCTCGGGGGTGTCGATCCAGGTGCGGCGGGCGAAACCGCGGCGGGCGAGCGAGGACTCGAGGTGGGCGCGGGGCGGGAAGACGTCGGCGACGACGGCGTGGTGCGTGGCGTGGATGGCGTTGAGCTTCTCGCGGCCCTCCCAGTGCACGATGAGGAGCCGGCCGCCGGGCTTGAGCCAACGGGCGACGATGGCCAGCGCGCTGTCGTCGTTGTCGAAATGGGGCCACACGCGGAAGCAGACGACGGCGTCGAACTTGCCCGTGGGCAGGTCGAGCGCTTCGAGCGTCGACTGGTGAGTGGCGACCTGCGGCAGGGCGGCGGTGCGGGCGCGAGTGCGCTCGATCATGCCGGTGCTGGGATCGAAGGCGACGATCTGGCCGAGCGGTCCGACCCAGTCGGCGAGGTGGGCGGTGAGGTGGCCGGAGCCGCAGCCGGGCTCGACAATCCATTGGCCGCGGACGGGGCCGAGACGGGCGCGCAGGGTGGCGAGCCTCGGCTCGTCGTCGGGCTTGAAGGCGAAGCCGTCGTGCTCGCGGGCGATGTGGTCGAAGAGGCCGTTCTTGTCGAGGTGGGCCGGTGCGGGGACGACGGGCGCCGGTGCGGCGGGGCGCGCGATGGGGCGGAAGGTGGAGTCGGAGGCCATGTTCAGAAAGCGAAGCGACGAAGTTTCACGGCGGTGGCGCCGGCGAAGAGGACGCTGGAGACAAGCACGATGCAGGCTCCCGCCGGCCACTCGCAGGCGATGGCGAGCCCGAGCCCGCCGGTGGCGCTGGCGACGGCGAGCGCGACGGAGAGCAGCAGCGCGGGCACGAAGCGTTCGCTCAACTGGCGCGCGGCGGCGGCGGGGTTGATCAGCAGGCTGTAGAGCATGAGGCCGCCGACGGCCTGGAGGTTCACGGCGACGGCGAGCCCGCTCCACGCGAGCAGCGCGTAGGTGAAGGCCGCGGCCGGCAGGCCGCTGGCGCGGGCGATGCGTCGATCGAAGAGCACGGCGCGCAACTGCGGGAGGAAGCGCCAGGCGAGGAAACCGCCCGCGGCGGCCACGCCGGCGAGCGCGGCGACATCGCTCCAGCGCAGCAGGAGCAGGTTGCCCCACATGAGGCCGAGCGCCTCGCCGCGGTGTGTCGCCATGATCCCGATGCCGAGGAAGGCCAGGCCGAGCGAGAGCGAGAACAACACGCCCGCCATCGCTTCGCGCGAGAGCCGCGAACGGTCGGCGAGCGGGCCGAGCAGCGCGGCGGCGAGAAAAGCGCCGCCGAAGGCGCAGGCCGGCGGCGACCAGCCCACGGCCAGCCCGAGCACGGCGCCGGCGAGCGCGGCGTGCGCGAGGCAGACGGCGAGGAACGGCACCTGCAGTGCGAGCAGGAGGAAGCCGGCGAGCCCGCAGCCCGCGCCGCCGGCGACCGCCGCGAGCCACCATTTCAGTTCGAGCTCAAGCATCGGATACCTCCGCTGTGGCGGTCCAACGGCCGCGGTGCCGGAGCACCTCGACCGGCTGGCCGAAGGTCTCGCCGAGCGCGGCGGCGGTGAGCGTCTCCTCGGGCGCGCCCTGCCGCACGATGCGGCCCTCGCGCAGGAGCACGACGTGCGAGAGGCCGGGCGGCAGGTGGCGGAGGTCGTGCGTGACGAGCACGATGGTCGCGCCGCTCTCTCGCCAGAGTTCGTGGAGCAGGCGGACGAGGGATTCCTGTGCGGGGAAATCGAGGTGACCGGCGGGTTCGTCGAGCAGCACGAGCTCGGGTTCCTGAGCGAAGACGCGGGCGAGGTGCGTGCGGCGCTGTTCGCCGCCGGAGAGTCGCTGGAACGGCCGGTCGGCGAGCGCGGCGAGACCGAGGCGTCCGATCCAGCGGCGGCAACGCGCGGCGTCGTCTGGCGTGGGCTGGGCGACGCGGGCGATGGCGACGACCTCGCGCACGGAGAGCGGCACGGCCGGGGCGTGTTCGGCGAGTTGCGGCATCACGCCGATGCGGCGCCGCCAGGCGGCCGCGGCACGCCAGTCGAGGGCCGCGGGATCGGAGCCGAGGATACTGCGGGTGCCGACGGTGGGCGCGAGCTCGCCGTCGAGGAGGCGGAGCAGCGTGGTCTTGCCGGCTCCGTTGGGTCCGAGCACGGCGGCGAAGCTGCCGCGCGGGAGGGTGAGCGTGACGGCGTCCAGCAGCGCGCGGCCGGAGTGGCGGACGGCGACGCGGTCGAGTTCGACGACGTTGGGCACGGCGGAGGTCACTCGGGGAACGCGGCGAGCAGGGCGTCGACGTTGCGGTCGAGCATGGCCCAGTAGTCGGCCGGGGTGCAGGAGGACGGGAAGTTGTCGAACATCGCGAGCGGGAGCGCGGCAGATTCGGCGAGGGCGGCGGGAAGGCGGCGGCCGCTGGGGACATTGCCCACGACGGCCCGGGCGCCGGCGGTGCGGATCTCGGCCAACGTGCGGGAGATCACGCCCGGCGCCGGATCGTCGCCGCCCGGCAGGACGCAGACGACCTCGAGGCCGAGCCAGCGCAGGAACGCGGCCTGGTGCGGCGCGGCAGCGACGGGTTTGCCGTGGAGGCGAGCGGTGCGTTGGCGGAGCGCGGCGCCGCGCGTTTGGGCCTCGGCGGCGAGCGCGGCGGCGCGGGCGCGAAGCGACGTCGCTTCGTCCGGCAGGCGGGCTGCGAGTTCGTCGGCCGCTTCGCGGGCGAGCGTGGCGAGCGTATCCGGGATGCAGAGTCCGCCGGGTGCCGGCAGTGCGGCGATGCGGTCGGGCGGGAGGTCGTTGGCGAGCAGGCGGGAATCGAGGAAGTCTTGGAACTCGTGCCGGAAGAACACGGTGGCGGAGAGGAGCCGGCGCACCTGTGCGGGCTCGAGGTCGAAGTGGCCGGGGCAACTGCCCGGCGGCAGGATGGTCTCCACGGCGACGCCCTCGCCGCCCACGGCCTGCGCGGCGGCGCCGAGCACGGAGGTCGTGGTGACGACGACGGCGCGCTCGGTGGCGGCCTGGGCCAGCGGTGCGAGAAGGGCGAGGGCAGCGGCGCAGAACAGCGCGCCGAAGAATCGGAAGGTTGCCCCGCTTGCCCTCAAGCGGGGCGCGGGCGTGGCCGAGTGTGCGGTGGGGCCGGTCGGATCTCCGTCGTAGGGGCGTCGCTGGCGACGCCCGATGCGTACAGTCCGCAACTCGTGCCCGCAGCACAGCAAGGGCGTCGCAAGCGACGCCCCTACGGGAGGCTGCGCACGCCCTCGACGGCGTTGGGGGAAACGCGGTCCACTGGCGGACTCGGCAGCGACTAGCGTGGGGAGTGCGGTGTGCATGGGGATGCGAGGCGCGGAGGGTGGCGGACCTAGAACTTCAGGCTGACACCGAAGGTGCCGTTGATGCCGGGCATCGGGTAGCCGTAGCGCTGCTCGTAGTCGGCGTCGCCGAGGTTTTCGCCGGCGACGAAGCACTCGCCGGCGAGCTTCCACGCGGGCAGCGAGAACTCGTAGGCGAGCCGTGCGTTGAGGAGCACGTAGGAGTCGAGCTCGACGGTGTTGAGGGCGGTGATGGTGCGGGCGCGGGAAGTGACGTAGTGCGAACCGACGTATTGGCTGTCGACGCTCAGGCGGAAGTGCTGCGCGAAGCGCCAGTTGACGCCGGCGCTGGCGGACCACTCGGGCGCGTAGGGCAGGTCGTCGGGCGTGGCGTTCATCGTGGTGACGCCGCCGAAGAAGGAGAGGTCGCGTGTCGGGGTGACGGTGACGGCGGCCTCGACACCCTCGGTGCGGTAGCGGGCGAGGTTCTTCCAGACGGCGGGATAGGGCGGGAATGAGGTGATGATGCGATCGGTGCCGCGGTCGCGGAAATAGGTGAGCTCGGCCTTCACGAGGGAACCGAAGCGGCGGCTGACGCCGATCTCGAAGTGGTCGACCTTCTCGGCCTCGAGCTCGCGGTGCAGGTTGTTGCCTGGAGGATAGGCCATGACGTAGAAGCCGGGGTAGTTCACGCCGCGGGCGGCGGAGGTGTGGAACTCGAACCCGGCGCCCTCGACGACGACGCCTGCCTGCGGGGCGAACTCGTCGGCGAAGATATTGTGGTCGAACCAGCGCGCGCCGACGGAGGGTTTCACGGACCAGCCGGAGCCGAGTTTCCAGAGCTGGGCGAAGGAGGCGTAGGGCTGGACGAGCCGGGCGAACTTCCGCGGGAAGGCGGCGGCGACGCCGTTGGTGACGGTGCGGTACTTGCCGGTGATGAAGTCGAGGTCGAAGCCGCCGAGCAGCTCGGCGCCGGTCCAAGGGCGGACGGTCTCGCGGGTCTTCACGCCGTAGTTGGCGTAGTCGGTGATGGTGTCGTCGGTGTTGCGCTTGGTCGTGGTGTTGTACTGCCCGGTCCAGTTCATGGTGCCGCTGGAGTAGTAGGGTTTCACGTAGCCCTCGGCCGACTCGTACTTGTTGGCGAGGGTGGCGACGAGGAGGTCGTTCTCGTCGGCGAAGCGGCCGTTGGTGTAGAGCAGCGAGGCGGGGACGAGGGCGGCGTCGGGGCCGGGATCGTCGGCGTAGTTGTCGGTGCGGTTGTAGATGACGTGGGCGTTCCAGTGCGGGGAGAAGGTCCAGCCGAGGCGCGCGTAGTAGGAGCGGAGGCGACCGTCGGAGTTGTCGCGGTCGCCGTCGGACTCGCGGGTGCTGACGAGCGCGTAGGCGTCGAGGTCGCCGGTGCGGGTGCCGCCCTCGGCGAGGGCGGACCAGGTGCCGAAGGAGCCGGCGGTGAGGGCGAGGCGGCCGGAGGAGCCGGGCTGTTCCTGGGACTTCGGGTCGAGGTCGACGACGGCGAAGGCCATGTTGCCGTAGAGGACGGGCTGGGCGCCCTTGTAGACGGCGATATCGCGCGCGTGGTCGACACTGAGCATGTCGAGGATCGGGTGGGTCCAGACGCTGTTGTAGCTGGGGATGCCGTCGATCGAGAGCTGAATCTCGGCGCCCGGGCGGGCGGTGCCCATGCCGCGGATGAAGACCGCGCCGCCCTCGCCGCCGCCGAAGCTGCCGACGACGTTGTGGTGGGTGACGACGACGCCGGGGGTCTCGCGCAGGGCGGACTGGAGGTCGGTGGCGTTGAGCGCGGCGAGCTGCGCGGCGGAGATGGTGGTGACCTTGCTGCCGAGCGAGTCGACGGCCGTGGCGGCGACGATCGGGCTCTCGACGACGGGGAATGCGTCGAGCACGACGAGTTCGGTGGCGGTGGCGCCGGCGAGGGCGGGGGAGTCGGGCGACTGCGCGAGCGCGGCGGCGGGCGCGAGAAGCAAGGAGGCGAGGGCGAAGGTTCTCATGCGGGGAAAACAAGATGGATATTACGAAGAAAAAATACGTAATACCCAAGAAGCGAGTTTTCCCGCAACCGGATGAAAAGTATTCCCGCGCGGCTCAGGCCGGCAGGTCGCGGCCGGTGCTGGTGATGGCGAGCTTGCCGTGCTTCACGCCGCGCGCGCCGATGAGCTCGTCGGCGATCCGGCGGATCGTGCCGGCGGGGCCGCGAACGGCGATGATCTCGAGGCAGTTGTCGTGGTCGAGGTGGCAGTGGAGCGTGGAGATGATGTGCTCGCCGTGGTCGTGCTGGACGTCGTTGAGCAGGTGCTGGAGTCCGTGGCTGTGGTGGTCGTAGACGAGCGTGATGCTGCCGGCGATCTCGGCCGAGTCGCTCTGCTGCGTGGCGTGCTCGACGAGCTGGGCGCGGATCATGTCGGCGATGGCGAGCGAGCGGTTGTCGTAGCCTTTCTCGCGCACCATGGCGTCGAGCTGGCGCATGAGCTGGGGCGGGAGCGAGGCGCTGAAGCGCGTGGCGAATTCCTTGCGAGGCTTCCTGGGCATGGGCGGCGGTGTTGGCGGCGAGGATGCCGCGCGCGCGCGGCCGGACGAGTCCCAAGTTGGTGGGCGTGGTTGCGCGAGGTCGGCGGGGGCACTACTCGTGTTGCGGAAAACATGCATATCCCCGATGGCTTCGTTGACGTGAAAACTGCCGTGGCCGCAGCCGCGCTGGCGGCCGGCGGGCTCGGTCTGGCGCTGGCTCAGGCGAAGCGTGAGCTGCCGCCGCGGCGGGTGCCGTTGCTCGGGCTGGGCGCGGCGTTCGTGTTCGCCGCGCAGATGGTGAACTTCCCGGTGCTGGGCGGGACGTCGGGGCATCTCATCGGCGGCGCGCTGATCGCCGCGCTGCTCGGGCTGCCGGCGGCGGTGATCGTGATGACGACGGTGCTGATCGCGCAGTGTTTCCTTTTTGCCGATGGCGGCGTGACGGCGCTCGGGGCCAACGTGTTCAACATGGCGGTGGTGGCGCCGTTCGTGGGGCTGGCGGTGTTCCGCGGCGTGAGCCGGCTACTCCCCGGGCTGCGCGGTCAGGTGGCGGCGCTGGCGTTCGCCGGCTGGTGCTCGACGGTGGCGGCTTCGCTCGCCTGCGCGGGGCAGCTCGCGTGGTCGGGCACGGTGGCGTGGTCGGTGGCGCTGCCGGCGATGACGGGTATCCACATGCTCATCGGGCTGGGCGAGGGCGCGATCAGCGCGCTGGTGTTCGCCGCGGTGGCGCGGGTGCGGCCGGAGCTGGTCGTCGGCGCGGTTGGCGCGGCCCAGCCGGACGAGGGCGGAGCGCGCGGCTTCGTACGGTACGGGCTGCTGGCGGCGTTGGGCGTGGCGTTGTTTGCGGCGCCGTTCGCCTGCCCGTGGCCGGATGGGCTGGAGGCGGTGGCGGCCAAGCTCGGCTTCGAGCATGCAGCGCATGAGGCTGCGCCGGCGCCGATGCCCGACTACGTCTTCCCGTGGATCGGTCACGAAGGGCTGGCGACTGCGGCGGCCGGTGCCGTCGGCGCGATCGTTGTCTTCGCGCTGGCGGTGGTGCTGAGCCGAATCGTGGTGCGCCGCGCGGAGAGTGAGTGAGACTCTGAGCGCAGCAGGTACCGACAGAAGGCAACGAAGGGAACGAAGCGCGGAGGGGCTATCCGGGATCAGGAGCGCCATGCCGACGAGAGACGAGTGTCGAGGGACGAGTGCCGAACCGGTGAGACGCTCACGCTAGACCGCAGATATAAGAATTCCCGCCGCCGTCAGGCTCTCGTCGCTCGTCTACTCGACACGCGACCGACTGATCATGGTTCAGGCGTTGAGGCGCCAGATCGCGAAGTTGAGGACGGAGGCGAAGGAAACCCACGCGAGGTAGGGCGCGAGCAGCCAGGCGGCGGCGGGACGGACGCGGGCGAATGCGCGGACCGTGGCGACGATGGCGAGCCAGAGCAGGACGATCTCGGCAAAGGCGAGGTCGGGGCGGTGCAGGCCGAAGAAGAGGGGAGTCCAGAGGGCGTTGAGCGCGAGCTGGACGAGGAAGAGGACGAGCGGGCGGCGCTGCGCGCACCAACCGCCGCGGCGCCAGACCAGCCAAGCGGCGACGGCCATCGCGGCGTAGAGGAAAGTCCACACCGGGCCGAAGAGCCACGCGGGCGGATTCCATGCGGGCTTGCTGAGCGTGGAGTACCAGCCGCCCGAGTTCGCGGCGAAGCCGAGCGCCGGGGCGGCGAAGCACACGAGCAGCCAGAGGAGAAGCCCGATCCAGCGGGCGGTAGGCGTGGTGTCTTGGGTGCGGCTGTCGTTCACGGTTTACGTGGAACTGCGGTCTCCGGCTCCGCCGGCGGCAGGTTGGACAACTTGGTTTTCGGACGCAGAAGCGATGCGGCGACGGCGGCGGAGAGGATGGCGACGATGATGCCGAGGGAGACGAGGGTGTCGATCTTGTAGGCGGTATGGGCGAGGAGCATCTTCACGCCGACGAAGGAGAGCACGACGCCGAGGCCCGTCTTCAGGTAGTGGAACTTGTCCATCACGCCGGCCAAGGCGAAGTAGAGGGAGCGCAGGCCGAGGATGGCGAAGACGTTGGAGGTGTAGACGATGAACGAGTCGGTGGTGACGGCGAAGATCGCGGGGATGGAGTCGACGGCGAAGATGACGTCGGTGAACTCGACCATGAGCAGCACGACGAAGAGCGGCGTGGCCATGAGCACGCCGTTCTCCCGGACGAAGAAGCGGTCGCCGCGGAAGGCGGGTGCGACGGGGAAGAAGCGTTTGAAGAGGCGCACGAGCGGGTTGCGCTCGGGGTGGATCTCCTCGTCGGACTTGAGAAGCATCCTGATGCCGGTGACGACGAGGAAGGCGCCGAACACGTAGATGATCCACGCGAACTTCGCGATGAGCGCGGCGCCGAGCAGGATCATGCCCAGCCGCATGACCAGCGCGCCGAGGATGCCCCAGAACAGGACCTTGTGCTGGAAGTGCGCCGGCACGGCGAAGTACGAGAAGAGCAGGGCGAAGACGAAGACGTTGTCCGCGCTCAGCGAGTACTCGATGACGTAGCCGGTGAAGAACTCGAGGGCCTTGGCGCCGCCGGCGAAGTGCCAGACGCCGAGGTTGAACGAGAGGGCGAGCGCGATCCAGGCGGCGGTCCAGCCCAGCGCCTCCTTGAAGCCCACGGTATGGGACTTGCGATGGAAGACGCCGAGGTCGAGCGCCAACATCGCGAGGACGAAGAGATTGAAACCGATCCAGAGCCAGGTGGTTGTTGTCATGGAAGCGAAGCGGGGTCAGCGGCGGCGCGCGGCAGACGAGCGCGGCGGGACGGAGCGGTTGGGCGAGGGGAGGATGCGCTCGCCGAAGGCGCGGCGGAGCCGGTGCGCGGCGCGCTCGAGGACGCGGGTGCGCAGCGAGGCGAGGAGCTTGGCGCAGGCGGCGTGCGGGGTGTGGTCGACGGTGGCGGCGCGCAGGTCGGGCCCCGGGACGACGAGGACGGCGCTGGCGCGGTAGGCGGGGCTGGCCTCGGGCAGGTACTCGAGGCGGATACGGGCCTCCTCGATGCGGGCGAAGGGAAGCAGGGCGGCGAGGGTGGACTCGAGGAGGCGGCGGAGGCCATCGGCCGGCCGGAGGTTGGCGTGATGGAGGACGAGTTTCATGGCGTCGCGGGTTCGAGGTTGTTGTTGGATGCGGGCGGAGGATAGCCCGGGAGCGAAGTTTCGACTAATACGCATTTTGACAGTAACGCTTAGGGAATCCCTAACAGAGGCCGGATATGGAATGGCTCAACTACCACCACCTGCGGTATTTCTGGACTGTCGCGAAGGAGGGCGGCCTGCAGAAGGCCGCGGAGAAGCTGCATGTTTCGCCGCCGTCGATCTCGGCCCAGATCCGCGAACTGGAGGCGGCGCTGGACGCGAAGCTATTCCGGCGCAGCGGGCGTCGCAACGTGCTGACCGATGCCGGGCAGATCGTGCTGCGCTACGCCGACGAGATCTTCACCCTCGGCGGCGATCTGCTGAGCTCGCTCAAGCAGCGGCCGACGGTGCGCGCGCTGCGGTTGCATGTGGGGGTGGCCGACTCGCTGCCGAAGCTCATCACCTGCGAGATCCTCAAGCCGGTGCTGGAGCTGCCGGCGGTGCACCTGGTCTGCCGCGAGGGGAAGATCGAGGATCTGCTGGCGCAGCTCGGCTCGCACCGGCTCGACATCGTCCTGGCCGACGAACCGGCGTCGAGCAGCGTGAAATTCCGGGCGTTCAACCACCGGCTCGGCGCCTCGGAGGTGGCGCTGTGTGCGACGGCGGAACGGGCGACGGCGCTGCGTCGCGGTTTCCCGAAGTCGCTGGACGGGCAACCGGCGCTGCTGCCGGCGGAGAACACGCCGCTGCGGCGTGCGCTCGAGAGCTGGTTACGGGCGCGGAAGATCGCGCCGCGTGTGGTGGCGGAGTTCGAGGACCTCGCGCTCATGAAGGCGATGGTTGCGCAGGAACACGGATTCGCGCCGATCCCCAGCGTGGTGCTGAAGGAGTCGGAGGAACGCTACGGGCTGCGTCGGATCGGGTTGGCGGAGGGCTGCCGCACAGAGTTTTTTGCGATCACGGCGGAGCGGAAGGTGGCGCATCCGGCGGTGGCGTTGCTGACGGAGCGGGCGCCGAAGCTGGTGTTTGGGTGAGGGGGCGGAGGAAGAAGTAGCGGGTAGTGAGGAGCGAGTAGCGAGGAGAGTGGAAGTGCGGGCTCGGTGGGGCTTCCGTGGCGCTGCTCGCACCAACGGCGGGATCGAGGCGCACGGAGCTCGGGAATAGCCGCTCTCGCGAGCGGCGCCACATTCGGACGTCCGGGGTGGCGCTCAGGCGTCCAGAAACCGGGACGCCTGTGCCGTGGGGAGGTCATTGCAAGTCAGCGCCCCTGCGGGAGGAGGGGGCGAAACGGGCATTGCGGATAACGGGCGCGAAACCTGTGCGCGGGAGATGCGATTTCGGGCTTTGCGCGGAAGGGGAGTTTGGCGGTTAGTGGCGTGCAACCGAACATGAGCGGCATCCACCTCGGCGCCTCGCACGCCCACCTCCACGCGGAAGAGCCGCGGACGGAGAGCGCGTTGATGCGTTGGCCCGCCGGGCCGAAGTTCGCGGCGATGCTCGTGCTGGTCCTCGGCACGGCGACGCTGCCTGTCACCTGGATCTGGTGGCACCTGGCGGTGGTGGCTGTGCTGCTCGCCGCGGTCGTGGCCGGGCGGGTTCGGGTTTCGCGGCTGTTGGTGCGGCTGGCGTGTTTCGCGCCGTTTGTCGCGGGGGCGGCGCTGGCCGCGGCGTGGCATGGCGAGACCGGACCGGGCTGGCGCGCGGTGGCGCTGCGCGGCGGGCTGTGTCTGACGACGGTGGTCGTGTTCGGCGCGGTGACGCCGTTTGCGGCGCTGCCCGGCGTGCTCAAGCGCGCGGGCGTGCCGACGCTGCTGGTGACGACGCTGGCGCTGATGCACCGCTACTTGTTCGTGCTGAAGGACGAGGCGCAGCGGATGCAACGCGCGCGGGCGAGCCGGACGTTGGTGCGGCCGCGGCGGCTGGCGTGGGCGCTGCCGGCGGAGGTGGTCGGGCGGCTGTTTGTGCGCGCCTCGGAGCGAGCCGAACGAGTTTATCTGGCGATGTGCGCGAGGGGGTGGCGATGAAGCGCCTCGGCATCGGATCTCGCAGGCACGGAGGCCTGCGCCACGAGGCGGGCGTTGCGAGACAACACCCCTACGGGAGGGTCGTCGCATGACTGCCGCGATCGAAGTTTCGAACCTGAGCTTCCGGTATGCGGACGGCACGGAGGCGCTGCGCGAGGTGAGTTTCACGGTCGCGCCGGGCGAGTGCGTGGGGCTGCTCGGGCCCAACGGCTCGGGCAAGTCGACGCTGCTGCTGCATCTCAACGGCATCCTGCCGGAGAAACCGGGATCAGAGAGCGCGGTGCGGATCGACGGCCTGCCGGTGACGGTGGGCAACGTGGACGCGGTCCGGCGGCGGGTGGGGCTGCTCTTCCAGGACCCGGACGACCAGCTGTTCTGCGCGACGGTGGCGGAGGATGTGGCCTTCGGGCCGGAGCAGCTCGGGCTGGCGAAGGACGTCGTCGCCGCGCGGGTGCGGGCGGCGCTGGAGCGCGTGGGACTTTCCGGGTACGAGCGGCGGATGCCGCACCATCTCAGCCAGGGCGAGAAACGGCGCGCGTGCCTGGCCGGCGTGCTGGCGTACGAGCCGTCGGTGCTCGTGTTGGACGAGCCGACGAGCGGGCTGGATCCGCGCGGGCAGCGCGAGTTCAAGCGGCTGCTGCGCGAGCTGCCGGCGACGCGCCTGATCGCGACGCACGATCTGGAGATGGTCGTGGAACTGTGTCCGCGTTCGATCGTGCTCGATCGCGGGCGGATCGTGGCGGACGGCCCCACGGTGGAGCTGCTCGACAACGAGGAACTGATGCTGGCGCACGGGCTGGAGCGGCCGCACATCCTGCAGCACCGGCATCCGCATGCCGGTTACGCGATGAAACCGCGCGCTGCCGGCGGTGCGGCGGAGCCGGGTGCGGAGACATTCCGCCGGATCGGTTGAACGACCCAGGGCCGGCGCGCACTTACACGGCGCGGGCGCGGGAGCGGCGGGTGACCTCGGAGACGGCGAGGTAGAGGTCCTCGCGATCAAGCACGCCGACGAGGTTTGTCTTCCCCCCTGCGGTCTCGACGACGGGGAGCGTGTCTTCGGGGTTGCGAGCGAAGACCTCGAGCGCCTGCGGGAGCGACATCGAGGCGTCGAGGAGCGGGACCTTCTCGTGGGCGACGTCGATGGCCAGGACGGTCTCGGCCACGTAGGGGTCGCGGAGGAAGGGCTCGACGTCGGCGAGCTGGATGACGCCGGCGAGGGTGCTGCCGTCCTCGGTAACCACTACGTGGGCACGGCGGGACTTGAGGAGCATGCCGGCGAGTTCGTTGAAGCGGGCGGCGGGGCGGATGCGGAGGAACTCCTGGCGCATGAACTGGGCGACCTTCAGCTCGCCGAGCTCGCCGTCGAAGAGCGAGGGGCCGCCGGACTGGAGGCTCTCGCGGTAGATGCTCTCGCCGCCGAGGCGACGGGCGGTGAAGAGGGCGACGACTGTCGTGACCATCAGCGGGAGGACGATGTGATGGTTGAGCGACATCTCGAAGATGATGAGGATGGCGGTGATCGGGGCGTTGGCGGCGGCGGCGAGGAAACCGCCCATGCCGGCGAGGGTGAAGCCGGTGGGGTCGAGGGCGGGCAGCCACGGGAAGAGCGCGGCGGCGGCCACGGTGAGGGCGCCGGTGACGGCGCCGACGAAGAGGGTGGGAGTGAACACGCCGCCGACGGCGCCGGACCCGAAGGCGGCGGTGGTGGCGAGGATCTTCACGGCCGCGATGGTGAGCAGCAGCGGCACGGTGTAGTGACCGGCCTGCAACAGATGCTGGATGACGGACATGCCGTTGCCCACGGCCTCGGGCCGCCAGAGCGCGAGCGTGCCGACGATGGCGCCGCCGAGCGGGAGGCGCACGGCGAGCGGGAGGTGGGTGAGCTTGAAGGCCTTGCTGGAGTGGCGCAGGAGCCGCATCCAGAGGTGGGCGCCGACACCGCAGCACAGGCCGAGCAGCAGGTAGAACGGCATGGCGCCGAACGTGGGCCCGGCGACGGTGCCGATGGCGTAGAGCGGGCCGTCGTTGAAGAGCGTGCGGTTGACCAGCACGGCGACGACGGATGCGATGAGCAGCGGCCCGAGCGTCTCCATCGCGATCGAACCGAGGACGATCTCGGCGACGAAGAGCGCGCCGCCCAGCGGGGAGTTGTAGGCGGAAGCGATACCGGCCGCGGCGCCGCAGGCGACGATCAGGCGCATGCGCGCCGGCGACATGCGGCGGAAACGGCCGAGGAGGGAGGCGCCCACGGCGGAGAGCTGCACGAGCGGTCCCTCGCGGCCGATGGCCTCGCCGGAGGAGATCGAGAAGAGCGCGGAGAGGGAGCGCAGGAGGCTGGGGCGCACGGGCACGTGCCCGTCGCCCACGACGACCGCCTCCATGTAGTCGGTGGACTTGGTGCCGTGGAGCCGTCGGGTGAAAAGCAGGACGATCCCGGCGAGCACGCCACCGACGGTGGGGATGAGGAGCCGCTGCCACCAGTCCAGCGCGGCGAAGGTGGCGACGATGTCGCCGTGCGCGCCGGTGAAGATGGCCTGGAGCCCGCGGGCGGCCAGGCGGAAGGCGATCGTGCCGATGGAGCCGAGGAGGCCGGCGGCGAACGCGAGCCAGAGGAGGGCTTGGCGGTCGCTTGGGCGCAGCCAGGACCACAGACGCAGGCCGAGCAACAGGCGCCGGAACCGGCGCATCTCGTGCAGCGTGTCTCCGCTGAGTTCGCGCAGCGGCTCTCTCATTGCAGCTGCAGATGCTCGCGCAACCAGGCGCGGACGGCGGGCTCGTCGGGGGCGGCGCGGAGGGCGGCGGCGCGCTGGGGGTCGGAGAGGGCGCGGGCGAGGACGCGCATGAACTCCAGGTAGTGGCGCGGCTGGGCCGCGGGTACGACGCCCATGAAGATCAGGTCGACCGGGTCGCCATCCCGCGTCCACGGAACGGGTTTGCGGGCGCGGGCGAAGGCGATGGCGAGGTTGGTCACACCCAGGAGGCGGGCGTGGGGGAGGGCGGCGGCGTGGCCGAGGTAGGTGGCGGCCTGGGCCTCGCGCTCGAGCACGGCGGCGGCGAGGGTGCGGGCGGAGGGGGTGCCGGGGACCGACGCGAAACCCGTGGCGAGCTGCTCGATGGCGTCGCCGGCGGAGGAGGCGGCGAGGTCGAGCACCACATGGGCGCACACCGTGCGGGCGGCGGGCGTTGGTTCAGGCATGAAACCCACCGTGTCGGAATCCGACGCGCTGGCAATGCGGGAGTCAGGATGCCGGGGCCGGGGCGCGGTTTCTCACGAAGGTTTCGTTTCTCCGCGGCGGCGGCCTGGGTCGCCTTCCTGCGAATGGTGGCACAGAGGCGGATGCTGCCGGCCGGAGGTCGCGACCCTGGGCGGCGCCACGGGGGTCACTTCGGGGCGGAGAGGGTGAGCGGGACGGCAACTTCGCGGCCGTTGCGGATGACGGTGAGCCGGATCGTCTCGCCGGCCTTCTTGCTTTCGAGCACGAGCCGGAGGTCGCCGCGGGTGCGGACGGGCTGGCTGTCGACGGCGACGACGACATCGCCGAGGACGATCTCGCCGCGGCGGGTGCGGGTGGTGGGTTGGATACCGGCTTTGGCGGCGGCGCCGCCGGGGGCGACATCGAGCACGACCAGTTCGGTGTCGAGCCCGAGGCTGCGGATCCAGGCGGTGGGCAGGAACTCGAGATCGAGTGCGGGGCGGCGGATCTTGCCGTAGGCGATGAGCTCGGGCACGGCGGCGTTCACGGCGTCGACAGGAATAGAAAAGCCGATACCGGCGGAGGCGCCAGAGGGGCTGCGGATGGCGGAGTTGACGCCGATGAGCCGGCCGGCGGAGTCGAGCAGGGGGCCGCCGGAATTGCCGGGGTTGATGGCGGCGTCGGTCTGGATGACGTCGCGGATCGGGGTGTTGTCGGCGCCCTGGATCTCGCGGCCGAGGGCGCTGACGATTCCGGTGGTGAGCGTCTGGTCGAGGCCGAAGGGGTTGCCGATGGCGAAGACGGACTGGCCGACGCGCAGGTCGTGGGAGGTGCCGAGCGGGATGGGGTGGAGCTTCTCGCGGGGCGCGTCGATTTTGAGGACTGCGAGGTCCTTCTCGGGAGCGACACCGACGAGTTTCGCCTCCCAAGTGGTGCGGTCGGCGAGGGTGACACGGGCGGCGTCGGCGCCCTGAAGGACGTGGTAGTTGGTGATGATGTGGCCGGAGTCGTCCCAGACGAAGCCGGAGCCGGTGCCGAGGGGGATCTGCTCGATGTCGCGGCTGAAGAGCTCGACCTGATTCACCACGGTCGTGATGTAGACGACGGCGGGCGAGGCCTCCTCGAAGAGCCGGATGGTGCGCTGCTCGGACTCGCCGAGGTCGGAGCGGGGGGCGACGGGCCGCGCCTCGGGCGGCCGGGTGGAAGCGGTCTTCTCCGCCACGGGCGCGACGAGGGTGGCGGCACAGGCGGTGCCGCGCGAGAGCCAGAGGCCGGCGAGGAGGCCGGCGAACACGAGGGAGAAGGAGCCGAGGAAGAGCGAGCGACCGGAGACGTTCACGGCGGGAAGCTTGCCGGGCGGGACCGTGGTGCAAACGGCAAAATGCCGGCGCGGCGGTGCGCCACCGGGTGATGGGGCAGGGAAATTGTGCCCGATAAGTTGTGACCGGTTGCTTCCCCGCTAGACTCCGACTCGTGGATGCCCGCGCGGCATCCTGCGAACCCGACCCCCGACATGGACTGGACGATTCTGCGCGAACGGCTGCGGCGGCTCATCGCCCTGGAGAATGGGGCGCCGGCCGGGCCGGCGTCGCCGCTCACTGCGGCGGATGCGGCGCGGCTTCTCGCCCGTCCGCCGCGCAACCGGGTGCAGGAGATCGTCCGCCGCGTGCTGGCCCGCCTCTTTCCCCCCACGTAACTCCAACCCCAGCAGCCCATGCCTCAAGACACCGCAAACGCGAACACCGCCGCCCCGAAGGCGACGCTCCTCAGCCACATCGCCAGCTTTGTCCGGGATGTCGCCACGCTCGACGTGGTGACGCTCACCGGCGACCTCAAGCTGGTCGATCCCGGCACTGTGTACGACAACACCAAGAACGACTTCGACTGGGACGCGTTCTTCAAGAAGGTGACCGAGGGGATGAAGCCGAGCCAGACCAACGAGCTGGAGATCGTCGCCTACACGCACGCTGCGCTCGATCTCGACACGGCGCAGTTCGTGAAACGCTCGCTTTCCGAAGCCGACAAAGCGCTGCTGGCGGCGCACAATGCCGCCTTCGAGTCGGCGCAGAAAAGCCGGTTCGAGGCGCTGCGGATCGTCGGGGGGCTGATGAACCTGAAGTTCTGAACCGCGGCGACGCACCATGGAGACAACCGTCGATCTCGGGCTGCCGGTGGAGCGGATCGAGTCCGCCCGCCACCGGCTGGCCGCGGAGGTGTTGCCACACTATGGCGCGGCGGTGGAGCCCGTGCAGACCGATCCGCGCACGGACCTCGGGGAGATCGACGACCAGCGCGGCGAGCAGTCGGTCACGCTGCTGCATTCGCTCGGCTACCTGCCGGAGCCGGCAGCCGGCCGGGAGCATCGCTGGACGGCCGCGGCGATCGCGGCGGCATGGGCGGACTGGCGTGCCGACTGGCATGAATGGGTGGAGACGGACGCGGCCGGGCGCGCTGTCGCGATCGCGCTCGGCGACGAGGCGCTCGGAGGCGCCGGCGACGACTGTGCCGCGCTGCGCGCCCTCAAGGCGTGCGCCACGCTTGAGGGCGAGGTGACGCTGGCGCGCTGGCCCGATCCGGGGCGGACGACGTTGGCGTCGCGAATCGCGTTGTACCGATTGCGACTCTACGGGCTGGTCAGCCTCGATCCGGGCGGGGCGATGCCGCCGGTGCTCGACGCGCTTCTGCTGGACCGGGCTCGCAACCTCGCGGCCGACCGGCAGGCGATGCCCGCGCACGAGCTGGTGAACCGGCTCGGCTCCCTGCACGGTCTGACCGACGAGCTGCTCGGCCGGCTGGGCGACTGCCATGTGCTCCTGGCCGAGCCGGAGGAATCCGCGGAGCTCGGGTTGGCCGAGACCGAATCGCTCGTGACCGACGGCGGGCGCACGATCCGGGTGCTCGATCTGCGCAATCCCGCCAGCCGCGACCTGAACCGGCTGACGTTGCGCGTGCTCCAGGTGCGCCTTTGGACGCTGGGGTACTACGACGGTGCGATCGACGGCGAGTGGCGCGCGCTCAGCGAGGGGGCGCTGACGGCCTTCGCGGACGATTACGAGCTGGGCCGCCACCGGGCCTACATCGGCGCCGTAGCCAGCGGGCGCGTGGTGCTGGACGCGGCGAAGATCCTGCGGTGCTTCACGGAGAGTGTGGATGCGGTTGCCGAGGATACCGGGCGCGGGGTGATCGACGCGGCGTTGGCGGGGGCCGAGCGGGGCGCCGACGCGGCTTTCTGGAACGCGCTGGCTGAGGCGCGCGGGGCGGACCGGGCGAACGCCGCGGCGGCCAGCTACAGCTACGACGGTGAGGACGACGTGGTGGCGCGCGGCGAGAACGTGCGGCGCGTGCGCTACTTCGGCTGGCGGGGGATCTTCGCGGCGTTCGGGCGGCTGCTGCGAAAGGGCGGCGATTTCGTCAGGCGGGTGATCGAGGCGGCGGGTGCCGCGGCGCGGCGCCTGTCCGGACTGCTCCGCAGCATCGCGCGCTATGTCGTGGACGCGACGCGGGTGGCGATGCGTGTGGCGGCGCTGGCCGTGCAGCGGCTGAAGTGCTGGCTGACGGGAACCCCGGTAGTGACGCGGGGCGAGGCGCACCTTGTCGCCACATACTGGCAACGCGATTTCGACACGGTGGACCTGATCGCCGCGGAGGCTCCGGTCGGATTGCTGGAGCGGCATGTGCAGACGCTCGACTGGATGCAGCGGAGCCTGGAGGCGATGCTGCGGGTGGGGCTGGCGATCGCGCAGGCGCTGCTGGCGCTGGGCAACTGGCTGTTGTTCGCCTGGCGGGCGCTGCTGGTCGTGAGGCAGATCCTGCGGGAGGTCGCCGATCCGGGCATCCGGGAGTTGGTCGCGGAGACGGCGCCGATCTGAGATCGCGAGCGGGCGGGCCCGGGAAAACCGGAAGGAGGGTGCTGCAAGACAGCACCCCTGCGCGGAGGGAGACTGTCTCGCGGGAGAGGAAGCCGCGGGGCTCAGTCGGTGATGACGGCGGCGAGGCGGGTGCGGAGCGTGTCGGGCTGGAAGGGCTTCTGGAGGAAGCCGGCGAGGCCGGCGGTGCCGAACTTGGCGACCGCGTCCTGCTCGGTGTAGCCGCTCATCAGGACGACGGGGAGCTTCGGGCGGAGGCGGTGGATCTCGCGGAAGGTCTCGGCGCCGTCGAGCTCCGGCATGGTGAGATCGAGCAGGACGGCGCGGAAATCGTCGCGGCCTTCGTGGAAGATCTCGACGGCCTCCTGGCCGTTGCAGGCGGTGGCGGACTCGTATCCGAAGGATCGGAGCATGCGGACGAGGACGCTGCGGACGGTGTCCTCGTCGTCGACGACGAGGACGCGTTTGGAGGGAGGCGTTGCGGGTGGGGGCTCGGGAGGGAGCATCGCGGATTGTTCGGCGGCGGGGGAGAGGACGAGGATGGCGCCGCCCGGGCCGGGCTCGCGCTGGACCGTCATGGCGCCGGTGGGGCCGGGGAG
>CAZXHR010000067.1:0-20454 GCA_964640465.1 uncultured Opitutaceae bacterium | reverse complement strand
CCCAGCCGCTCGATGAGCTCGGCTTCAACTGCTACACCGGCAGCTACTTCAAGGCATCGCCGGAAGGTCGCGGCTACGAAGGCATCGCGATGCCCGCTGGCTACCCGAAGGGCGGGTTGCCTTGGCTCAACATCATCCCCGAGGCGACCTACTGGGGTATCCGTCTTGTCACCGAACAGCTCGGCGACCGCCGCCTGCCGATCTTCATCAGCGAGAACGGGCTCTCCGACTCCGCCACGGCCGACGCCTCCGGTCGCGTGTCCGACGTCGATCGCATCGCCTACACCCGCGCCTACCTGCGCCAGATCCTGCGCGCCCGCGAGGATGGCTATCCGGTCAGCGGTTACTACCACTGGAGCTTCCTCGACAACTTCGAGTGGGCCGAGGGCTACCGCAGCCGTTTCGGCCTCGTGCACGTCGATTTCGCCACCCAGCGCCGCACGCCCAAGCTCGGCTACCACTGGTATCGCGAGACCATCCGCGCCGGGCGCGTGGCCTGAGCGCCCACCCGAAGGCCCCAAAGTCTTCGCTACGCCGCCAGTTCGCAGTGGAACGCGACCAGCCGCATACCCACCGGAACGCGGCGACTACGGCGTTTTCGGTTCCTCCACGCCCGCCCCGTAGCGAAGGCCGCCAAGGCCTTCGTCCGTCACAGCTGCCCGAAGCGAAACGCGTGAGCGTTTCGGTCCACCGCCACCGTGACGCCGCGCGCATGGGCGCCGCTCCCAAGCCGTGACGGAAAGCGTCTCTGCCTGCGATCCCCGTCCCCACCACGCCGCAGATCGCCAGCGCGCACACCGGCACCACCACGGCGGCAAAATCCATTCCAACCGTCAGCTGTACAGAAGTTCGCTGCTGCTGCTACGCCGTGCACGTTGCTCGCTCCTGCCCCACACACCCCCGATTCTTCGCCGATGCCCTCCGCCTGCCTTCTCCGCCTCGCTCTCTTCGCCTCCTGCTCCGCCGCCCTCCTCGCCACCCCGCCGCCCGCCGAGTTCTTCGTCCCCGGCGCCGCGCCCGCGACCGCGCTCTACCGCGACGGCTGGATCGACCTGAACAAGAACGGCGCGCTCGACGCGTACGAGGACCCGGCGCTGCCCGTCGACGCCCGCATCGACGACCTTCTCGCACGCATGACGCTCGAGGAGAAGACCGCGCAGATGACCACGCTCTATGGCTTCCCACGCGTGCTGAAGGACGAGCTGCCGACCGAGGCGTGGAAGACCGCGTTCTGGAAGGACGGCATCGGCAACATCGACGAGCACATGAACGGCAACGAGGGTTGGAAGCGCAACTTCGCCGACCCCGTCCACGACCTGCCGTGGTCGCTCCACACGCAGGCGATCAACGAGGTGCAGCGCTGGTTCGTCGAGCAGACGCGCTTGGGCATCCCTGTCGACTTCTCCAACGAGGGCATCCGCGGCCTGCTCCACTCGAAGGCCACCAGTTTCCCGGCACAGCTCGCCATCGGCGCCACGTTCGACGTGCCGCTGGTCGCCGAGATCGGCCGCATCACTGGCCGCGAGGCGCGCGCCCTCGGCTACACCAACGTCTACTCGCCCGTGCTCGACCTCGCCCGCGACCCGCGCTGGGGCCGCACCACCGAGACCTACGGAGAGGATCCGTACCTCGTGACCCAGTACGGCCTCGCGCAGGTGCGCGGCATCCAGGGCGAGCACGTCGTCTCCACGCTCAAGCATTTCGCCGTCTACAGCATCCCGAAGGGCGGGCGCGACGGCGAGGCGCGCACCGACCCGCAGGCCACCTGGCGCGAAATCCAAGAGCTGCACCTCGCGCCCTTCCGCGCCGCCGTGCGCGACGCCGGCGCGCTGGGCGTGATGGCCTCGTACAACGACTACGACGGCGTGCCTGTCGAGGGCAGCCGGCTCTTCCTCACCGACATCCTCCGCGGCGAATACAGGTTCAAAGGCTACGTCGTCTCCGACAGCGCCGCCGTCGAGTTCATACACACCAAGCACCGCGTCGCCGGCACACCCGCCGAGGCGATCCGCCAGTCCGTCGACGCCGGCCTGAACATCCGCACCAACTTCACCGCGCCCGAGGCCTACGGCGAACCGCTCCGCCAGCTCGTGCGCGACGGCAAGCTGCCGATGGCCACCATCGACGCCCGCGTGCGCGACATCCTCCGCGTGAAATATTGGCTCGGCCTCTTCGACGCACCCTACCGCGACCCGGCGGCCGCCACCGCGCTCTTCGCCGATCCCGCCGCCGCGGCCGCCAGCGCGCGCGCCGCCCGCGAATCCATTGTTCTCCTCAAGAACGAGTCCAACGCGCTCCCGCTCGACCGCGCGCAACTCAGGAAGGTCCTCGTCGCCGGCCCGCTCGCCGACGACTCCCGCGGCTGGTGGTCGCGCTACGGCCCGCAGCGCCTCGACTACATCACCCCGCTCGCCGGCCTGCGCGCGAAGTTCGGCCCCACCGTCGAAGTGAAGTACGAGAAGGGCTGCGACGTGGTCGACGAGGCATTCCCCGAAAGCGACACCTTCAAGGAACCGCTCTCCGCTGCCGCCCGCGCGCGGATCGACGCCGCCGTCGCCGCCGCGGCCGATGTCGACCTGATCGTCGCCGTGCTCGGCGAGACCGAGGAGATCAGCCAGGAGTCCGCCAGCCGCATCAGCCTCGATCTGCCCGGCCACCAGGAGGAGCTGCTCCGCGCGCTCCACGCCACCGGCAAGCCGCTCGTGCTCGTGCTCAGCAACGGCCGCCCGCTCAGCGTCAACTGGGCGCAGAAGCACGTGGCCGCCATCGTCGAGATGTGGTTCCCCGGCGAACAGGGCGGCGCCGCGCTGGCCGACGTGCTCTGCGGCGACTTCAATCCCTCGGGACGCCTTCCCATCACCTTCCCGAAGAGCGTGGGCCAGGTCCCGTTCAACTTCCCCGCGCGGCCCGGTTCGCAGGAGCGCGACTTCGGCCAGGTCTTCGGCCCGCTGTACCCGTTCGGCCACGGCCTGAGCTACACCACCTTCAAGTACGCGAACCTCCGCCTCACGCCCGAGCGCCAGAACCTGCCGTCCGCCACGGTCACCGTTACCGCCGACATCACCAACACCGGCGCGCGTGCCGGCGACGAGGTCGTGCAGCTCTACCTGCGCGACGACTACAGCTCCGTCACCACCTACGACAAGGCCCTGCGCGGCTTCGCCCGCGTGAGCCTCGCGCCCGGCGAGACGAAGCCGGTCACGTTCACCCTCGGCCGCGCCGAGCTCGAGCTCTACAGCCGCGACCGCCAGTGGGTCGTCGAGCCCGGCCGTTTCACCGCGATGCTCGGCGCGTCGTCGGAGGATATCCGCCTCTACGGCACGTTCGTCATCGCCACGCCCGACGGCTCCGCGCCCGAGGAAGCGCCAATCGACAACAGCAAGTTCGACCCGCGGTAACGGAGCGTAGCGAAACGCGCCAGAGTTTCGATCTGCGTCCGCTGCCCTCGCTCACGGGAATCGAAGGCCTTGGCGGCCTTCGCTACGATTTGCACCTCGCACGACCCCGTAGCGAAATCCGCCCGGCCGCGTACCCACCGGAACGCGGCATCCGCCAAGGATTTCGACTCGCCGTGAGTCGGACACCGCGTCACCATCCTTCCACCATGGATGGCGCACCGCGACCGTTCCACGCGCGTCTCCCGCGTCTCGACCCTACGCACTACCGCGGCCGAGCCTTCGTCCACTGGACGATGACCATCAAGGACCGCGCACAGGGCTGGCTCACCCCGCTTCATCACGCCCGATTTCGTGAACTGCTCTGCCACGCGTTGGGCCGACACCACGTCGCCTGCGCGACCTATTGCCTGATGCCCGACCACGCGCACCTGCTCCTCTGCGGCACGTGCGAGACAAGCAACCAACGACTGGCCCTGCGCGACCTCCGCACTGCTTGGAACCGCCTGCTCGCACCGCACCACCGCCTGCAACTCCAAGCGCACGACCACGTGCTCCGCGAGGCGGAGCGCGCCCACGGCGCCTTTCAGGCGGTAGCACACTACATCCTCGATAACCCCTGTCGCGCCGGTTTGTGCGCGGCTTGGCGGGAGTGGGAGTTCTCCGGTTGTCTTGTGCCCGGCTATCACGAGCTCGATCCACGGCTCGAAGACTACTGGGAGCACTTCTGGCGATTGTGGAATTGTCTCTCGGAGTCCGCCCCGTAGCGAAAACCCGTATTGTTCCCCGTAGCGAAACTCGCCAGAGTTTCGATCTGCGTCCGCTACCCTCGCGCACCCGGCTCGAAGGCCTTGGCGGCCTTCGCTACTACCGTCGCCTCTTCCTCGTAGCGAAACGCGCCAAGCGTTTCGAATCGCCCCACCCCGACGGACTGTCCGGCCGCATCGGACCGCCGCGTCGCTTGCGCGGCAAATCGCGCCGCCATACACAGGACTCGTTACCGCCCAACCGCGCACCAGCGCAGCCCCACCATGTCCGACCAACCCGTCCCCGCCACCGATTCTCCGGTGGAAGAATACGAACGCACGCCCGTGCCCGAGAAGGCCCGCCTGGGCTTCGCCAGCTTCCTCGGCATGTACGCCGGCGAGCACACCGCCGGCACCGAGCTCATGCTCGGGCCGCTCTTCGTCGCCGCCGGCGTGAGCGCGTTCGACCTGCTCGTCGGCCTCCTGCTGGGCAACCTGCTCGCCGTGCTGAGCTGGCGGTTCATGACCGTGCCCATCGCCACGCGCGCGCGCCTCACGCTCTACTACCAGCTAGAGAAGATCTGTGGCCGCAAGCTCGTGACGCTCTACAACCTGGCCAACGGCGTGATGTTCTGCTTCCTCGCCGGCGCAATGGTCACCGTGGCAGCCACCGCCTTCGGCGTCTGGTTCGACTTCCCGATGCCCGGCCTCTCCGACTACTGGCCCAATAGCGTCGGCTGGATCGCCGCAGCCCTCGCAGTCGGCGCCGCCATCGCCGTCGTGGCAGCACGCGGCTACAAGATCGTGGCCCAGATCGCCAACTACGCCGCCCCCTGGATGACACTCGTCTTCGTCGCCTTCGGTCTCGTCGGCCTGAAGGACTTCCTCGCCGCCACCGGCACCTCGCTCCATTCGGCATCCGATCTCTGGGCACTCGCCAACGACTCGATCTGGAAGGGCGGCGCGCCGCTCGCCGGCCAGGTGAAGTTCACCTTCTGGCACGTGCTCTTCTTCGCCTGGTTCTGCAACATGGCCGTGCACATCGGCATGTCCGACCTCACCGTCTTCCGCTACGCTCGGCGCAGCGCGGCCGGTTGGGCCACCGCCGCCGGCATGTACCTCGGCCACTACCTCGCCTGGATCGCCGCCTCGATCCTCTTCGCGCTCCAGCTCCACCACACCCCGGCCAACACCACCGTGCTCCCCGGCCCTCTCGCCCACCGCGCCTGCGGCCTCGCCGGGCTGCTGTGCGTCGTGATCGCCGGCTGGACCACCGCCAACCCGACCATCTACCGCGCCGGCCTCGCCTTCCAAGCCGTGTTTCCGCGCACCTCCCGCGTGAAGGTCACGCTGATCACCGGCATGATCGTCGCCGTCTTCGGCGCATTTCCGGCCGTGGCGATGAAGCTGCTGGATTTCGTCTCCCTCTACGGCCTCGTGCTCATGCCGATGGGCGCGGTGATCTTCGTCGACTTCTGGCTATTGCCCCGCCTGAGGTTGCGGCAGAACTGGGCCGAGGCGACCGGTCGCTCGTTCAACTGGGCCGCCGGCGCCGCCTGGATCGTCACCCTTGCCGTCTGTCTGCTGGCGGTGAAAACCGGCTACACGCAGATCTACTTCGTGAGCCTGCCCGGCTGGTTTATCGCCGCCGCGATCTACATCTTGGGCAGCAAGTTCCTCCAGCGCCAACCCGCCGCCTGACCCCGCCGCGCCATGCAAACCATCGCAAAGATCGTCTCCTACATCGCGCTCGCCGGCATCATCGTGCCGCCCGCGCTCTATCTGGCCGGCAGTCTCCCGCTCCCCGCGGTGAAACTCTGGATGCTCGTCGCCACCGTAGTCTGGTTCGTCACCGTCCCGTTCTGGATGGGGCGGAAACAAAGTAGCGAGGAGTGAGTAGCGGGTAGCGACCACGCCTCAATCCGTAGCGAAACGCGTGAGCGTTTCGACCTCCACCGCGGCTACTCCCCTCGCCCGATTCGAAGGCCTTGGCGGCCTTCGCCACGAACATCCGCTCGATCCGTCCGAAGCTAGGCGGCTCGTCCCGGCCGGGCGGGACGCCAACCTGCCCGACCTCCCCATGCACGACCTCACCGCCTTCGTCGCCCACGTCCGCGCCAGCCTCGCCGCCCACGCCGGTCCGCAGCCCGTCCAATACCGCCGCTGGCTCCGGCAGAGCGCCGCCGGCAACCGCGACCGCGGTCCCACCCTCTACGGCGCCGTCGATGCCGCGCACATCCTCTACACGCTCGGCGAGCTGCCCGGCGAGGGCGCGGAGCGCACCGCGTGGCTGACCGAACTCCGGCGCCACCAAGATCCGGCGACCGGTCTCTACACCGACGCCCAGCACCACACCATCCACGCGACCGCGTTCGCCGTCGGCGCCCTCGAGCTCTTCGACGCCAAGCCGCTTCACCCGCTCCGCAACCTCGCGCCCTTCGCCACCCGCGACGGCCTGCGCGACCTCCTCGACTCGCTCGACTGGACGCACCAGCCCTGGCCCGAGTCGCACCGCGGCGCCGGCATCTACGGCGCGATGGTCCTCGCCGGCGGTGTGCCGGCCGAGTGGTCCGACTGGTATTTCGAATGGCTGTGGGAGAACCAGGATCCCGCCACCGGACTCTGGCGACGCGGCTGCATCCGCGACGATTCGGGCCAGCTCCGCGGCGCACCGCTCTTCCACCACCTTGCCAGCAGTTTCCACTACCTCTTCAACCACGACCACGCCCGCCGCGCGCTCCGCTTCACCGAGCCGCTGGTCGACTTCTGCCTCGAGCTCCACCGCACCGGCCAGCTCCCGCCGATGGGCCGCGGGCTCTCGTGGAACGAGATCGATTTCCTCTACACCCTGCGCTCGCTCCAGAAGCGCACGCCCTACCGCGCCGCGGAATCGCGCGCCGTGATCGAGGAGATCGCGGAGAAACTCGTCGACTCGGTCCTCCGCATCGATCCCTCCACCGACGAAGGTCTGAACGACCTGCACTCCCTCTTCGCCGGGATGTGCTCGCTGGCCGTCGTGCAGGAGGCGCTGCCCGGCTTCCTCCGCACGCCCAAGCCGCTCCGCCTCGTCCTCGACCGTCGGCCCTTCCTCTGAGGCGGTCGGGCCCGGCATCCTGGCTCGCAAGACTTCGCGTGTAGCGAAAGCCGCCAAGGCTTTCGCCCGGGCGTTGCAGATCGAAATTCTGGCGAATTTCGCCACGTACACACGCGCCTGCGCCGGCTGAAAGGCGACATCCACGCCACGTGTTTCCACAGAATCGCCGAGCGAACCGATCCACGCTCCGCGTCGGTGGCGACGGTCACCGCGGTGGCAGCGAAGTGCGTCCCCGGGCCGGCTCAGAACTCGTAGCGTGCGGAGAACAGCACCGACCAGCGCGAGGCGGCCGGCTCGCCGCGCGAACCCACGGCCGGTGCAAACGATCCGTCGGCCAGAGTGGAGTTGACCTTGCTGTACACATACTGCCGGGTGGTGGCGTCATAGTTTACCGTGGCCACGTCCTCGCTCTTGTCGGCGAACTGGTTGCTGCCGCGGATCACGCCCCACCTGCTGTTGAGCAGATTGCCCACGTTGAGGATGTCGCAGCCGAGCACGAGCTTGTGGCGCCAGCCCGGCAGCTGGATGTCCTGCTTGAAGCTGAGGTCGAACTGGTTGACCCACGGATACCGCTGGGCGGTCGCCTTCACGACGGAGTCCTCGGCCAGCCCGAAACGGTCGACGATCCGGTAGAACGCCGCCTCGTCGGCCGCGGTGGCGAAGCGCACGGCGGAGGAGTCGCCGCGCTTGGGGACGTAGAGCAGGTCGTTGCCGGACTGGCCGTCGCCATTGGCGTCGCCCGCATAGGTGAGGCTGAAGGGCAGTCCGCTATGGCCGTCGTAGACCAGCGAGACCGTGGTGCGGTTCTTGCCGAAGAGCGCGAAGTCCTTGGTCAGGTTGACCAGAATGCGGTCGCGAATCTCCAACTCGGCGGTGTGCACGACCGGCTCGTTGGGGTTGAAGACCGAGCGGTAGCTCCAGTTCGAGGCGGCCACGGAGGAGCAGGCGCAGAGAGCCTCGTGCGCATCGGTGCGAACGTAGGAGGCCTTCCACGACCAGCCGTCGGCCTTGCGCGGCCGCTCGATAGAGACCGTGGCCACCGCGGTGCGGCCCTCGTCGGTGTTGGTGAGCTTGACGATACGGCTGGTGAACGCGGTGCTCACCAACTGCGTGCCGGGGCTGAGGGTGTTCTTGTCGGTACCGCTGGCGACGACCGCGGTGCTGCCGGGCTTCACGTAGGTCATCGCGCCCTGGCTGTCGGCCAGCACCGCGGCGGCATTCTTGAAGTAGAGCACGCGGCCATCGGGACCGGTGGAGGTCTGCCGGATGTTGATGTTCTCGTAGAAAACATCCGAATCGACCCACGAGTACTCGGCCTCGGCGGTGAACTTCAGGTCCAAGAACGGCAGCTCACGCTCGAAGGCGAGATTGCTCTTCCAGCGCGAGGGCAGCCGGAAGCCCTCGTCGAGGAACGCCACGGTCTGTGCCGGTGCGGTGCCGACGGTGGGCTGATTGGCGGGATCGGCGGAGAGCGGCGGCGTGACGGCCGAGTAGTAGGAGGCGTAGTTCAGGCCGGTGTTGGAGTAGCTGTTCGACAACCACACGCGGGGCATGCGGCCGTAGAAGAGGCCGACGCCGCCGCGCACCGTGGTCCGACGCCGGCCCTCGGGCTGCCAGTTGAAGCCCAGGCGCGGCTGCAGAATCTTGTCGCCGTCGTAGGTGCGGTCGTTGCGCAGGCCATAGGTGGAGAAGAACAGCGCGTTGAAGGGGACGCTGTCGGGCAGGATCGCGGCGTCGAGGCGCAGGCCGAGGTCGACGGTGAGGTCGCGCCGCACGCTCCAGCGGTCGTTGAAGAAGAGTCCGAGGTTGGCCTCGGAGAAGGTGGCGGCCGGATCGACGCCCTCGATGAAGGCGTTGTACTGGTAGGCGTTGCCACTGGGGAGCCGGGTGCCGCCCATAGCCGCCTTCATGAAGTCCTCGATGGAGTCGTAGGCGTAGCTGCCGTAGTGGTGCTGGACGTAGGCGTTGAACACGTCGCTGTCGTCGTACTGGGCGCCGAACTGGAGCGTGTGTCGGCCCGTCAGCCGCAAGGAGGCGAAGAGCTCCGCGCTGTCGCTCACGGTGTCGAGCACGTTGAAATGCCGGCTGTACTCCGTGCCGAGCGAGACGGTCGAGGAATAGGCCGAGCCCGGCACGGGGACGTTGCGGATCTCGACGTAGGGCTGGGTGGAATTGTTCTTCGGCTCGAAGTGGTACTCGGTGCGCGAGACCGAGAGCTCGGTGTCGAACGCCTCCGACCAGTGGCTGATCAGCTGGCCGATGTAGGAGACGTTCCTGGCCTCCTGCCGGTACCAGGAGGACGAGAACGAGAGATTGTTCTGCGCGGCGCCGGAGCCGCCGATGCCCGGGAAGATCGGCCGGCTGGAGTCGACGGTGCTGAAGCGGAAACTGGCGCGGTGGTCGGGGTTGATCTGCCAGTCGAGCTTCGCCAGCAGGTTGTCGTCCTTGAGCTTGTTGCCGCCGGGCAGATCGGTGGTGCCGGGCTCGAAGCCCAGCGCCTTGGCCTGGTCGGAGATTCGCCCGATGTCGGAAACTGCCGGAAGCGCGATCGGCGACGGTGGGATGCGATCCTCGTTCACCTTCTCGTAGGCGACATAGAAGAAGAGCTTCCGCGGGACGATCGGGCCGCCGAGCGTGAGGCCGTAGGTCTGCTCCTTGAACTGCGAGATCGGATAGGCCGCACCGTCCTGCTCGATGCCGACCAGCCGCAGGTCGGAGCCGAAGAGATCGAGGGAGCGGGCCCGGTAGGTGTAGTACGTCGAGCCCTTGAACTCGTTGGTGCCGCTCTTGGTGACGGCGTTGACCTGGGCGCCGACGAAGCCGCCGTTGCGCGCGGCGTAGGGCGCGGTGTTGACGGAGAGCGCCTCGACGGAGTCGAGCGGGATCACATTGCGCTCGGCGGCGGTGTTGTTGCCGTTGAGGCCGAAGGGATCGGAGGCGCTCACGCCGTCGACCTGGATGCGGTTGTAGCGGTTGTTGATGCCGCTCACGGAGATCGCGCGGTCCTGCGGGTCGCGGTTGTACGCGATGCGCGGGTCGAGCCGCGCAAGGGCGTTGATCGAGCGGTCGCCGGAGGGGAGATTGGAGATGTCGTCGCGCGTCAGGAACGAACCGGAGCCGGTCTGCGCAGCGCCGAAGAGCCGGCCGACGGCCGACTCGGAGACGACGAACGGATCGAGCACGACAACATCCGTATTCGCCATCTGAAGGTTGAGGTCCGCCCCCCGCTCGAGATCGAGATGGATTTCGCGCACTTCGACCGGGACGCGCCCGGAGGCGGTCGCGCTCACCGTGTAGGGACCACCCGGGCGCAGACCGCGTACGGAGAAGCTACCGTCCGCCCCGCTCACCGTCGTCACCACAATTCCGGTAGGCTCATGACGGATGGTGAGGGCCGCCCCCGAAACGGCTTCGCCGGCTCCGCCGTGCACCGAGCCCGAGAGAGTCGAGGTGGTGATCACCTGAGCCGACGCCGCCAACGGCAACAGCACCCACAGTACAGCTAGGCACAGGCTACGCGCACGGACCGGCAGGCCGCCGAAAGGAGGGAGGAAGAAGCACATGAATCGTGTGGGGGTGTTTCTGGAGAAAAGGGATAGCGCCGCATCGATCTCTCGCTGCCGGAGAACGCTTCGGCCGGGCGCGGCGCGCTGTCGGTTGCACGATCACTCCTCAGATATCGCTGCACCGCCTTTCTACCGACGAGGCGGGTTGCTTGTGGGCTGCGAAAGCATGACCGAGGCGAAGCGGCGTCAAGACATCGCACTGCCCGCCGAGAAGTTGTCACCCGGCCGAAACACTGCACCGGTCCTTCACGACGCATGCGGACCGTGTCCACCGGCCGTTTCTCCGAGCGCAGAGCCCGCGCCACGTCCGAATCCCTAGCGAAACCCGCCAAGGGTTTCGGCTCCAGCCGCCGCGTCCAGTGGCGTACGTGACGGTCAAGTGTTCGGCGGTTGGTTTTCGGGAAAACTCCCGCACACTCTCCGCTCACCTATGCGTTCCACACCCCTATCCGCGCTGGCCGTGCTGGCGGCCGCGACGCTCAGCCCCCTCGCCTCCGCCGCCGATGCCCAGCTCATCGTCGACGCCGCAAAACCCGGCCCCGTCATCAACAAGAACATCTACGGGCAGTTCTCCGAGCACCTCGGCCACTGCATCTACGAGGGCATCTGGGTCGGCCCCGACTCTCCCATCCCGAACACCAAAGGCTACCGCAACGACGTCCTCGCCGCGCTGAAGAACCTCCAGGTCCCGCAGCTGCGCTGGCCCGGCGGGTGTTTCGCCGACGAATACCACTGGCGCGACGGCATCGGCCCGCGCGAGAAACGTCCGTCGATGTACAACTCCCACTGGGGTGGCGTGGTGGAGAACAACCATTTCGGCACCCACGAGTTCCTCGACCTCTGCGAGATGCTCGGCATCGAGCCCTACATCTGCCTCAACGTCGGCAGCGGCACCGTGCAGGAGGCGATGGAGTGGGTCGAGTACATGACCTCCCCCGCCGAGTCGCCGATGGCCAACCTCCGCCGCCAGAACGGCCGCGACAAGCCCTGGAAAGTCCCCTACCTCGCCGTCGGCAACGAGAGCTGGGGCTGCGGCGGCAACATGCGCCCCGAGTTCTGCGCCGATAATTTCCGCCGGTACAACACCTTCGTGAAGAACTACGGCGAGACGAAGATCCAGCGCATCGCCTGCGGTGCCAGCGGCGGCGACTACGACTGGACCGAGACGATGATGATGATCGCCGGCAAGCAGATGGACGGCCTCGCCCTCCACTACTACACCCTGCCGACCGACAGTTGGAAGGGCAGCAAGGGCGCATCGCTCGGCTTCGGCGAGGACCAGTACTTCTCCACCCTGCGCAACACCCTCCGCATGGAGGAGCTCATCACCAAGCACCTCGCCCGCATGGACCAGTTCGATCCCGAGAAGAAGGTCGGCATGGTCATCGACGAATGGGGCATCTGGACCGACGTCGAACCCGGCACGAATCCAGGCTTCCTCTACCAGCAAAACACCATCCGCGACGCCATCCTCGCCGCGCTCAACTTCCACATCTTCCACCAGCATGCCGACCGCGTGACGATGGCCAACATCGCCCAGATCGTAAACGTGCTCCAGGCGATGATCCTCACCGACAAGGAGAAGATGCTTCTCACGCCGACGTACCACGCCTTCGAGATGTACAAGGTCTTCCAGGGCGCCACCTCTCTGCCGGTGAAGCTCGCCACGCCCGACTACGTCTTCAAGGACGAGAAGATCCCCGCCGTGAGCGCCACCGCCGCGCGCGCCACCAACGGCAAGGTCTACGTCGCCCTCGTGAACGTGCTGCCCAACGAGGCCGCGTCCGTCGCCGTCACGCTCAACGGCCTCACCGCCAAGGGCGTCACCGGCCGCATCCTCACCGCGCCAGCCATCGACTCGCACAACACCTTCGCTGCGCCGCACACCGTCGAGCCCGTCGCCTTCACCGGCGCCGACGTCGCCGGCAACAAGCTCACCGCGAAGCTCCCGGCGAAATCCATCGTCGTCCTCGAGCTCCAGTAAACGGCGACACAACCTCTGCTCTCCCAAGGCGGCGCCCACTCCGGGCGCCGCCTTTTCGTCCGCCTGACCGTCGTAGCGAAAGCCGCCAAGGCTTTCGTCCTCCGTTCAGGCGCAGCGCTGCGGCAAAACGCGCGAGCGTTTCGCTCCACACTCGCGCGAGATAGCGCGCCTCCCCGTAGCAATGCGCGTGAGCGCATCGATCCGCGCCATCGGCTCCACCCTCGGCGTACTCACGAACGCCGCTACGCTGTCCCCGTTGAGCTGCCCGCGAGGGCAGCTCTCCCGCCGCCACTCATCGAGCGCTGCCGCCCGGCTCACCGCCTCAGCCGGTTGTCGGTGTTCACGAGTTTGCGGTAGCGCGCGGGCGAGATGCCGATGCGGGCGGCGAAGCGGCGCGAGAAATAGCCGCGGTCGGAGAACCCCGTCTTCGCGGCGACCTCGTCGATCGAGAGCTCGCTGGAGTGGAGCAGCGTGCAGGCCTCCTCCAGCCGCAGGTTGGCGAGGAACGCGCCGGGCGTGTGGCCGGTGGTCCGGCGGAAGAGGCGGATGAACGCGCCCGGGTGCAGCCCGACCTTCCGGGCAAGGACCGCATTGGCCGTCCGTAGCGGATACGCCGCGCGGATGGCGGCCGCAGCCGCGGTGACACGCGCGTCCTCCCAGCGCGGCGCCCAGTCGGCCTCGGGCACGGTGAGCAAGGCCAGCGAGAGCAGCGCCTGCGCGCGCAGCGCGACGTCGAGCGTGGTGGTGTCGGCCTGGAGCGCCAGGCGGAGGGCGCGGGCGAGGCGGTCGAGCGCGACGTCGGATTTCGCGAAATAGAGTTTGTCGCCGTGTCCGGCCAGGCCCGGTTCGAGCCGGAAGTGCAGGAAGAGCTGGCCGAAGGTGGCGGTGTTGCCGCAGGCGAGGTGCGTGTGCGGCGGGATGAGCACGAAGCGCCGCGGCGGGACCGGCCAGCGTTTTCCGGCGAGTTCCAGAAACGCGCCAGGTCGGTCATGCCAGAACAGCCGCCAGAACGGCGCTCGCATGTCCGGAATCTCCCAGCGCGTGAAGACGACGAAGTCGCAGGAAAGCAACTGCACCTGGTGCAGCGCCTTCGCGGTGTGCCACTGGAGAAACTGGAGCGGTTCGCTCATCCGACGGGAGTGCGCGCCAGCCTACGCGTGAGCGCGGCTGAACCAAGCCTAGTTGTGCCCGTAGACTGGTTTCGTCCACGGGCCACGGTGGCGCCTACGGCGCGAGCGCCCGGTAGCGGAAGTCGCGGAACCGCACCGCTCCGGTGCCGCCGGCGTAGAGGCTCGGGCGCAGGCTGAGGAAGCCATCGGCGACGTTGTGGTGGTAGGCCGAGACCTCGATCTGCATCCAGTGGCGCACCCATTCCTTGCCGTCGGCGCTGTACCAGAGAGTGACGACATCGTGCCGGTTGCGCAGGCGCAGGAAGAAGTGGTTGCCGATCTGCTTCGGATGGTCGAAGGCCGTGGTGTCACCCTTGCGGAACTCGAGGAGCGATTTCTCGGAAAGACCGATGCCGGCGAAGATGCGGTCGCTATAGAACGCGAGCAACCCCGCGCTGGCGCCCGCGTCGCACTCGACCTCGACCTGCATCTCGTAGTCATGATCGCCGGTGACGAAGTTGAGGATCGTGCCGTCCTTCGGCGAACTGCCGCGGGCCTGGAGCACGAGCGAGCGGTTCTCGATCCTGGCCGCGGTCTGGACTTCGCCGCTCGCGCGGAAGAGCGACCACTGCACGCCAAACCGGTCGGTGGAGAAGTCATCGGAGAACGCGAAGCCGTGCGGCACGGCGGAGCCGCCGGCAGGCTTCGGAAGCGGCGCGGCGACATCGGTGCCGACAGCCTTCACCCAGCCGTCGGCGGTCCACTCGACCGGTTCCAGCAGCGTCTGGCGGCCGAGGTTGTAGTGGCCGTTCTCGTAGGCGTGGTAGACGAAGTACCACTGTTTGCCGTCGGGCCCCTCGACGAGGGTGGCGTGTCCGCGCGACCACCATTTCTCGGAGGCGGAGGCGGTGCGGACGACGGGGTTGTAGGGCGAGTTCTCCCAAGGGCCTTCGAGCGTCTTCGAGCGCGCCATGATGACCATATGGCTCGTCGCCGGGCCGGCGGTGCCGCCCTCGGCGAGGACCATGTAGTAGTAGTCGCCGCGGCGGAGAATCTTCGGGCCCTCCTGGGCGAACGTCTCGACATCCCACTCCTCGGGATACTTCCAGCCGTCGTAGACCTTCTTCTGCGGGCCCGCGAGCGAGAGGCCGTCGTCGTTGAGTGGCGCCATGAAACCGGCGCTGAAGAAGAGGTAGCGCTTGCCATCGGGGCCGACAGCGTGGCCGGGATCGATGCTTCCGGTACGGAGATCGACGGGGTCGCTCCACGGGCCGCGCGGCGAATCGGCGGAGACGACCATGTTGGTGAGGCCGTCGGCGCTGAGCGCCGGGAAGTAGATGTAGTAGCGGCCGCCGACCTTGCACAGGTCGGGCGCCCAGACCGAGCCGACCGGCCGGCGCAGCGCCGGACCGAGCGGCTCCCAGTTCACCAGGTCGCGCGAATGCCAGACGAGCAGGCCGGGCGTGCTCACAAACGACGAGCAGACCAGATAGTAGTCGCTCCCGTCCTTGAGGACCGAGGGATCGGGGTGGTCGCCGGCGAGGATCGGGTTGAGGAACGTGCCGTTGCCGAGGTCGGCGTGGCGCTGGGCGGCACCATCCGCGGCAGTGGCGCTGCTAGGCATGAGGAGTGAGGAAATCACAAGCACGGCGGTGATCTGTGAACGTAGATGGGGAATCATGGATCGGGGAAGTGGCTGCGGTGGCGACCGTTGGATCGCCCTCCTGCCGCTACTATCCCACGAGTCCCATGCTGCGGCTATGGACGGAAGTGACAAAGAAAGGTGGGAAACGCACCGCATCGTACGCCGCGTTCGCACCAGCCGACGGCTCGGACGGTGGGAGAAACAACGCATTGGCGCGCCGCCGCGGTCGGCGCACGCTTCTCCCATGCTTCGCCCCTGTGCCGGATTCCTCGCCGTCCTCCTCTGTCTCGCCGCACCCCTGCTCTCTGCCGCCGACAGCGCCGCATCGCATCCGCCCGCCGGCGCGCTCGCGCCGAAACCGCTTTTCCGCGACCCGGTCTTCGACGGCGCCGCCGACCCGATCGTCGTCTGGAACCCGCGCGTCTCCCGCTGGTGGATGTTCTACACCAACCGCCGCGCCAACCAGCCCGGCCTCTCCGGCGTCGCCTGGGTCCACGGCTGCCGCATCGGCATCGCCGAATCGACCGACGGCGCCAACTGGTCCTACCTCGGCACCGCCGCCATCGAACTCCCGCCCGAGATTGGCGGCACCGAGCCCACCCACTGGGCGCCCGAAATCGTCACCGACACCACCGGACTCCACCACATGTTCCTCACCGTCGTCCCCGGCGTGTTCGAGGACTGGAAACACCCGCGCACCATCGTCCACCTCACCAGCACCGACCTGCGCACCTGGAACAACCCGCAGCCGCTCCGGCTCGCCTCCGACCGAGTGATCGATGCCTGCGTCCAACCGCTCCCCTCCGGCGGCTGGCGCATGTGGTACAACAACGAGCGCGACGGCAAATCCACCTACTACGCCGACAGCCCCGACCTCGCCAGCTGGACCGACCGCGGCAAGTGCACCGACGTCGCCGGCCGCCCCGGCGAGGGTCCGTTCGTCTTCACGTGGCGCGGCCACCACTGGATGATCGTCGACCTCTGGAAGGGCCTCGCCGTCTTCCGCTCCGACGACCTCGAACGTTGGGCACCCCAGCCCGAGGATCTCCTCGCCAAGCCCGGCACCGGCGCCGACGACGGCGTCAACGGCGGCCACGCCTGCGTCGTCGTCAGCGGCGACCGCGCCTTTCTCTTCTACTTCACCCACCCCGGCCGCGCCGGTACCATCCGCCCTGATGACAAGGACTCGCTCGCTCTTCGCCGCAGCTCGATCCAAGTCGTCGAGCTCCACGAGCAGGACGGGCACCTCATCTGCGACCGCGACGCCCCGACCCATGTGCAACTCGCTCCGTAACCGCTTCGCCTCGCCGGTCTCTCCCCGTAGCGAAACTCGCCAGAGTTTCGACATCTGCACTCCACGCCTCCTCCGTAGCGAAACTCGTGAGAGTTTCGGAGTCGGTACGCAGCGCGTCGCCGAAGGCCTTGGCGACCTTCGCTCCATTCTTCGGCGCACCCGTATTCCCCGCTTCGCGCTCCGTGCCGCAACCTTCATCCTCGCACTCGCTTTCGTCTCCCAGCACCCGCTCCGCGCCGAACCGCTCCGCCTCCTCACCGAACCCTGCCTCGATCCCGCCGACTTCCCTCTCGCCACCTCCGGCGCCGCCGCATCACTGATCCTCGAGCCCGGCCTCGATTCCGCCGTAGCCCGTGCGGCGAATGACCTCGCCGCCGACATCACCCGCGTCTCCGGCATCGCGCCGTCCACGCTCTCCACCTTGCCGTCTTCCGCCCGCGCCGCCGTCCTCGTCGGCATCGCCGGCCACAGCCCGTTGCTCGATCGCCTCGCCGCAGCCGGGAAACTCAACCTCCAGCCCCTCGCCGGCGCCTGGGAAACCTTCGTCATCCAAACCGTCGCGCAGCCGTTTCCCGGCATCGACCAGGCGCTCGTCGTCGCCGGCAGCGATCGCCGCGGCGCCATCTACGGCCTCTACGAAATCTCCTCCGCCATCGGCGTCTCGCCCTGGCATTGGTGGGCCGATGTCCCGCCCGCGCACCGCGACTCGCTCGTCTTCGCCGCCGGCACCCACCGCTTCGGTCCGCCCTCGGTGAAATACCGCGGCATCTTCCTCAACGACGAGGACTGGGGCCTCCAGCCCTGGGCGGCCAAGACCTTCGATCCGGAGTATGGCGACATCGGGCCGAGGACCTACGCCAAAGTCTTCGAGCTCCTCCTGCGCCTGAGGGCCAACACCCTCTGGCCCGCGATGCACGCCTGCACCCGCGCCTTCAACTCCGACCCCGCCAACGCCCGCCTTGCCGACTCCTACGGCATCGTCATGGGCACCTCCCACGCCGAGCCGATGCTGCGCAACAACGTCCGCGAGTGGACCGCACCGAAGGACGACTACAACTACATCGCCAACCGCGACGGCGTCCGCCGTTACTGGGAGGAGCGCGTCGCCGCCAACGCCCGCTACGAGTCCATCTACACCCTCGGCATGCGCGGCATCCACGACTCCGCGATGGTCGGCCCGAAGACCGACGCCGAGCGCATCGCCACCCTCGAGCGGATCTTCGCCGACCAGCGCGCCCTCCTCGCGCAGTACGTCGCACCCACCGCCGAGCGCGTGCCGCAGATCTTCTGCGCCTACAAGGAGGTGCTCGAACTCTATCGACAGGGCCTGCGCGTGCCCGACGACGTCACCATCGTCTGGCCCGACGACAACTTCGGCTACGTCCGCAACTTCGCCTCGCCCGCCGAGCGCGTTCGCTCCGGCGGTTTCGGCGTCTACTACCACGTCTCCTACCTCGGCCGCCCGCTCTCCTACCTCTGGCTCTGCACCACGCCACCGGCGCTGATCTGGGAGGAGATGCGCAAGGCCTACGACCACGGCGCCGACCGTCTCTGGATCGTCAACGTCGGCGACATCAAGCCCGCCGAAATCCCCACCGAGTTCTTCCTCCAGATGGCCTGGGATATCGACCGCTGGACGCCGAAAACGCTCCCCTCGTTCCTCCCCGACTGGACCGCGCGCCACTTCGGTCCCGAAAACGCGCCCACCATCGCTGCCCTCCTCGCCGACTACTACCGGCTCAATTTCCCGCGCAAACCCGAGCACCTCCAATGGTGGCTGCCGAAGGAGCCGTACCGCCCCAGTCCGTTTACGACCGAGGAAATCAGAGTGCGGCTGAACGACTTCGACGATCTTCGGCAGCGCACCGAAAAGCTGCGTACGATCATCCCAGCCGAACAGCAGGATGCCTTCTTCGAGCTCGTCTACTATCCCCTCGTCGGTTCCGCGCTGGCCAACAAGCGCTACTTCGAGGGTGAACTCGGGCACATCGACGCCGCACGAGCCGCCGATGCCCTGCTTCAAGACGAGACGTTCTATTTCGGCGAGCAGATCGCCGGCGGTAAATGGCGCGGTTTCATGGACCTCGAGCCCGCCTCTTCAGAATGGGCTGCCATGCGCATCGCGCCGTGGGCGCCGCCGCCTTCCGCTCAAGCATCCTCCCGCAGCGAAACTCGCCCAGCTGCGTACCCACCGGAACGCGGCATCCGCCAGAGTTTCGAGATCACCATCGCCCTCTCCGCCGACTCGTTCACCGCCTCCGCCCCCGGCGCCTCCGGCGCGACATGGACAGCGGTCCCCGGGCTCGGCCGCAGCGGCCACGCGCTGACCGTCCTGCCCTTCTCCACGCCGTCGCGCACCTTGGCCGAAGCCGCCGCAGCATCGCGCGTCGACTACGCGGTCGAGTTGCCCGCCTCCGACGCGATCGCGCTGCGCCTCCATCTTCTGCCCACGCACGCCCTCGACGGCGGCGCGCTCCGCCTCGCCGTCGCACTCGACGACCAGCCGCCACAGCTCGTCGAGCTGCCCCGCGCCGACGGCGGCGCCGACTGGAGCCAGGCCGTGCTCGACAACGAGCGCATCGCCGAAACGACGCTTCCCGCAGCCGCCGCTGGTCGCCACACGCTCCGCCTCTGGGGCCTCGTACCGGGCGTCGTGCTCGACCGGCTCACCCTCTCGCCGGAGCCGTCCGCCCCGTAGCCAAAGCCGCCAAGGCTTTCGCCCGCAAACGCGCCAACAACGCTCACTTCTCGGCAGCCGCTTCCTCGCACAGCCGCGCCGCCACCGCCGCTTCGGGACAGAGCAGCGCCCCAACCGTCGTCAAATAGTCGGGCACACCACTTTTCGGCCAGTGGATCTTCACGCCAACTAGCCCCTCGGCCAGGCCAGTGACGTCGAACCCGACCGCCTCCAGCGAATACCGTAGCCGCTCCGGCGCGCGGCAGGGTTTTCCCTCGCTGCGCGAGCACTCATCGCAGCCCGAGCAATGGCCGGCGACCAGCGCCGTCACCTGAGGGAACTGTTCTTCCAACCGGCGCATCTGTCCGCCGAAGCTCACGCGCTCCGCGAGAAACCGCTCGACCAATTGCTCCTTCGTGGTCCCGGGCACGATCCGCGTCTGTCGGCACACGATCACCGCATGCGACCACTCCGGGAAACTCGCGAGAGGCGAGACCGCGAACGGCGGGCACGACCAGAACCGCCCGTGTTTCCCGCAGCCGCGGCAGTAACCCTGCACCCGTTCCGGATCGTGGTGACGCAGCAGCTCGGCCCTCGTGGCGAGGGAGGCGTGCACGGCGCCAGTGGTATCGTTGCTCATGGTCGGCATCGATTCACCCGCAGCGCCACGCGCGGCGCAAGTTCTGAGCCACCGTTCCCGTTGCCTCGCCTCTCATCGCGCCGGCTTGACTGTAAGAGCAACCCCGGGTTGCGGGAGAAAAGCAGTCTGCCAACGTCGAAAACCGCCAACCCCCGCCCCATCTTTCACTCAACCCTGTTGATCATCGCACCACTAGCCTCGGTCTCGTGGGCCGCCGATACCGCCGCGCCAGAACCCGCCCAGCCCCACCCGCTGATACCCCACCCCCCCCACCCCGTCATACAGCGCCACCGCGCCGGGATCG
>CAZXHR010000066.1:0-20604 GCA_964640465.1 uncultured Opitutaceae bacterium | reverse complement strand
CTCAGTTTGCCGTTTGGCGCCCGCACAAAGTCCTTTCCGTGGCGGGCGGGTGTGCCTACGAATCGGGTACCCTGTTTACCGCATGCGCTTCCACACCGGACTGTTTCCCCTCGTCTCCCTTCTTTCGATGGCCGCGCTCGCGGCGCCGCTGCGGGCGCAGGAGGTCGGCGACATCGCGACGGCGCGGCAGGTGGCGGAGGCGAACAACGCCTTCGGCGTGGCGCTGTACCGGGAGTTCGCGCAGGCGGAGACGGGCAACCTGGTGTTTTCGCCGTTCAGCCTCTCCAGCGCGCTCGCGCTCACGGCGACCGGCGCGCGCGGGCAGACCGAGAAGGAGCTGTGGCAGGCGCTGCAGCTCGACCTGCCGCGCGTGCGGGTGGCCGCCGGTTATGCGGCGATCGCGGCGGAGTTTGCCAGCTCGACACGCCGTGAGACGGCGGTGCTCACTGTCGCCACCTCGCTTTGGCCGCAGCAGGGCTGCGCGCTGAAACCGGAGTTTCTCGACGTGGCGCGCCGGCAGTTTGCCGCCGAGGTGACGCCGCTCGACTACGCCAAGCCGACCGCGGCGGCGGAGCGGATCAACAAGTGGATTGCAGCGAAGACGGCGGGCCTGATCCAGAGGCTGGTGACGCCGGCGCAGTTTGGGCCGTTGACTCGGCTGACGCTGTGCAACGCGGTGCATTTCAAGGCGGCGTGGGCTAATGAGTTTTCGGAAGCGGCGACGATGCCGGAACGTTTCACCTTGCTGGATCGGACGTGCATTGAGGTGCCGACGATGAAGCGAACAGGATACTTCGAAGTTGCAGAGGCTGATGGCTGCCGGCTGTTGCGGATGCCGTACGCCGTCGGGGCGTTCGAGTTTGTCGTTGTGCTGCCGAAGGCGGTTGACGGGCTCAGCGAGATCGAGCGGACGTTCGACCGGCAGCGGCTTGAGCGCTGGATGAAGCGATTGGAGGCGGCGAAATCGCAGTATCTCGCGCTGGAGCTGCCGAAGTTCAAAACCTCGGCACAGCCGGATTGCATGGCGGCGTTGAGCCGGTTCGGCGTGAAGGCGGCGTTGGATCCGGCTGCGGCCGATCTATCCGGAATCTCGAGCGAGCCTGGTTTCTCCATCGGAGCCGTTTTGCAGAAAGCGGTGATCGATGTGAACGAGCAGGGGACCGAGGCGGCGGCGGCGAGCGTAGCCGTTCTGGCCGCTTTCGGCGGAGGAAAACCCAAGCTGCCGACGCCCAAGCCCTTCAAAGTCGACCACCCGTTCCTCTTCTTCATCCAAGAGACGCGGACGGGCGCGATCCTGTTCCTGGGCCGGATCGTCGATCCGCGGGCGGAGTGAATGGCGGGATTTTCGATTTCTGATTTCCGATTTTCGATTGGGGGCGGAGGAGCGGCGGCTGAGTAGCCGGCGGCGCTCCTGGGTGAGAATGTGGAAATCTGGAAGTCAGGAAATCAGGGCAGACGTGTCGGTGGGCGTGTAGCGACGCTCGTGAGAGCCCCGAACTGGGCGCGACGGACGATAGCCTTGGCGGCTTTCGCTACGGGAAGGCTCAACCGCGGAGGTGCTGCGGTACGTGGCGGGGTGGAACACGGGTTTTGGGATCCGTGCCACGCCGAGCCGAAACGCTCACGCGTTTCGCTACGAGACGAACGCGCCGCGACGGGGCGCCGCCCTCAGCCCTTCAGGCTGCCTTTGGTGCTGGGGACCTTGCCGGCGTGGCGGGGGTCGAGCTGGCAGCAGAGGTCGAGCGTGCGCGCGAGGCACTTGAAGAGCGCCTCGGCGATGTGGTGCGGCTCCTCGCCGTACTCGATCTTCGCGTGGACGTTGGCGCCGATCGCGTTGGTGAACGCGCGGAAGAACTCCTTCACGAGGATGAGATTGAAGTCGCGGACAAACGGATGCGCGCACTCGGCGTCGTACACCAGCACGGCGCGGCCGCTCAGGTCGACGGCGACGCGGGCGAGCGTCTCGTCCATCGGGAGCAGGAAGAAGCCGTAGCGTCGGATGCCGGCCTTGTCGCCGAGCGCCTCGGCGAAGGCCTGACCGAGGACGATGCCGACGTCCTCGACGGTGTGGTGGTAGTCGACCTCGATGTCGCCCTTGGCGCGGAGCTGGAGGTCGATCGACCCGTGGCGCGCGAAGAGGGTGAGGATGTGATCGAAGAACGGGATGCCGGTCTCGACGTTCGACTCGCCGGTGCCGTCGATGGTGAGCGTCAGCTCGATGTCGGTTTCGCGGGTGCGGCGCTGGACGGTGGCGGTGCGTTTCGGAGCCATGTGTCGATGGTTTTGAGGAGGACGTTCATCTCCTCGTCGGTGCCGATGCTGATTCGCGCGAAATTGCGGGTCAAGGGATGACTCGGGAAGCAGCGTACGAGGATTTTGTTGGCGCAGAGGAAGTCGTAGAATGCCTTCGCGACCTCGGGGCCGGTGCGGCCGGCGGCGTCGCGCGGCTCGGCGAAGACGAAGTTGGTCTGCGACGGGTAGACGAACCAGCCGAGGCGCTCGGTGAGCTCGCGGAAGAAGCGCTCGCGGGTGGCGCGGATCTTGGCGACGAGGCCGTCGTAGTAGGCGACGTCCTCGAAGGCGGCGAGGGCGGCGGTCTGGCCGAGGCGGGAGACGTTGTAGCTGTCGCGCACGCGGTCGAGCAGGTCGATGACCTCGGCGTGGGCGAGGGCGTAGCCGATGCGCTGGCCGGCAAGGCAGTAGGCCTTGGAGAACGTGCGCGTGACGCAGAGATTTGGGTACTGGCGGACCCAGCCGGCGACGTTGGTTTCGGCGAAGGGCGCGTAGGTCTCGTCGGCGACGACGAGGCCGCGGAACCCCTCGATGACGGCGCGCAGGTCGGCCTCGGGGAACCCGACGCCGGTGGGGGCGTTGGGTGTCGTCAGAAACAGGATTGGGGCGTCGGAGCGCACGATGGCGTCGACGGGCAGGCGCAGCTCGCGGGTGAACGCGACTTCCTGCACGGGTGCGCCTTCGAGGCCGATGAGGACGGGGTAGAGCGAGTAGCTGGGGACGGTCCACGCGCCGGCGACCTCGGGGCCGCAGAAGACGCGCACGAGGAGGTTGAGGATGTCGTCGCCACCGTTGCCGATGCAGACGTTGTGCGGGTCGAGTCCGTGGCGCTTGGCGACGGCGGCGCGCAGGGGCGCGCTGGTGGGATTCGGGTAGAGGCGCAGCGAGGCGCCGTCGGTGCCGATCTCGCGGCGGAGCGCCTCGACGACGCGCGGGCTGGGCGGGTAGGCGTTCTCGTTGGTGTTGAGCTTGATCCAGCCCGGCTCCTGCGGTTGCAGGCCCGGGACGTAGCCGGTGAGGGCGCGGATGTGCGGCCGGGCGCGTTGGACGATGGGATTGGCGGACATGGTCGTTTCGAGGAGACAAACGGCACATTTCCGCTCCGGCAACGGGCAAGTGCGCGGGGTGGTGGCGCGGCGAGCAGGTGTGCGCCGGCCCCGCTACCGGGCGAGCAGCGATCGCAGCGAACGCAGCGGGGAGGCCAAGATCGAGGGATAGGCCTCGCAGGGCGTCCAGCAGTTCGGGCAGCCGCCGCAGGCGATCGTTCGGCGCACTCCGACCTGTCGCGCAGCCTCGATGATCGGCTGCAATCTGTAGCCGTGGTCGCGGATGTTCCCCAGCGGTTTGTCCCAGATGGAGCAGGGATAGACTTCGCCGCGGGAGGAGAGGTGGACGGTGGTCTGGAGGGCGGCGCACGGCACGCCGGGACGGTCGCCGGCGAGATAACGGCGCGCTTCGCGGCGGTAGATGCGCTCGACGGCGCGCGCGATGAGTGCGGTGTGCGCCTTGGGCTGAGCGGCGAGCGTTTCCAGCGCCTCGGCGATCTCCTGGCGGTGGGCGGGGCCGCCGAAGCCGTCGGTCCCGGCGCACGCGGTGTTGCCGTAGTAGTGCTGCGAGAAATGGGGGATGTTCGCGTGGAGCTCGGCCCAGTCGAGCGGCGCCTCGCCACGGCGCGCGAGCTCGGTGTTTACCGCGGCGAACGTGTCCTGGACGAGTTGCGCGGAACTCAGGCCTGCGGAGCCGGTGTGTGCGTGGAGCGTGAGGCCGACGAAGGTGTTGCGGGCGCCGATCAGCGCGCGCACGGTGGCGTAGGTTGCGACGGCGTGCGCGAAGTCGCGGTGGACGCCGCGCAGGCGGTCGTTGAGGGCGGGCGGGCCGTCGATCGAGACGGTGACTACCAGACGGGCGCGGATTGTCTCGTGCAGGTGCAGGACGGTCCGGCGGATACGCTCGGTGGCGAGCCCGTTGGTCGGGAAGTGGACGAGGAGGAGGTCGGGGCAGTTGTCGGCAAAGGCCTTGACGACCTCGAAGAAGTCGGGGCGGTCGGTGGGTTCGCCGCCGGTGAAATCGATCCAGTGCAGCTGCGGGTTGGCGGCGGCCAGGCGCCAGATCTCCGGCAGCGTGAGCTCGGCGGCGAGGGCGCCGGGGGTGTCCTTGGTTTTCCAGATATCGCAGTAGGTGCAGCGCGAGAAGCAGCGTCGCGTGACGACGAAGACGAGCTTGGTCGGCCGGCCCGCGCAGCCGAGGGCGGCCGCCAGCGTGCGGCCGGCGAAGCGACACCACGAGAACGGGGAGCTCATGGCGCCTCGGAGGCCGGTTTCGCGGCCGGCGCGGGCTTGGTGGCCTCGTCGGGGAGCGGGAGGCCGTTGGGCATCGGGGGCACGGGGCCGTGGTCGAGGCGGTAGAGGACGAAGCGGTAGTTCTCGAAACGTCCCTCGCGGACCGGTTTCCCATCCGTGCACCGGACGAGGTCGGACATGGTCTCGGCGATGTCCTTCTGGGCGTTGGCCCAGTAGTCCCAGTGCAGGTAGATGCCGCCCGGATACTGGCGGGCGAGCTCCGGCATCTCCTCGCGGATCATCCGATCGACCGGTCCGGGCTGTGCGGCGTTGCAGCCGAGCATGGCCCACACGCCGGTGCTTGAGCAGACGACCAGGGAGCTGCGGGGCAGTTCGCGGGCTGCCTCGCGTATCCAGTCGATGTCGGCGCGAGCTTCGCAGGACTCGCGCTCGAGGGTCGGCACGTAGCCCATCGCCGAGAGCCAGTTGAGCAGCACGGCCGCTGCGGCCACGCCGGCGAGCGCGGGGCGGCGGCGGAGCCACGACCAGAGCGCCGTGGCGCCGATTCCGGCAAACAGAGCGACGGGGGCGGCGGAGACGACGGCGTAGCGCGAGCTCGCGCCGTAGTGGTAGCCGCCCGCGTAGAAGAGCACGAAGATGCCCCAGGCGATCAGCCACCAAACCCCGGCGGCGAGGCCGAGCCGGGGGTTGCGCCGCGCCAGCCAGCCGGCGCCGCACAATGCCAGCACCGTGCCGGCCAGCGGGAACCAGCGGCCGGCGACGAAGTAGCCGAGATTGCTGGCGAGGTTCTTCGCGAGGTAGCCGGTGTCGAAGCGGCGGCCGTCCGCGGCGCCCCAGTCCTCGGTGCGCACGGACCAGTGCTGGAGCAGTTGCGGCATCGCCAGTGCGATCGCCAGGCCGAGCGCGGCCCAGGTCGCCCGGTCGCGCAGGAAGCGCCGGTCGGCGGCGTAGAGGAGCAGTGCCACCACGGGAAAGACTAGGAGCGATTCGGGACGGAAATAGACGGCCGCCGCGGACGCCGCGGCGAGCAGGGTTGCCCCGGCGGGAGAGCCGGCTCCGGTGCGCCGGTCGCGCAGGGCGGCGTGCAGACAGGCGGCTGCGATGGCGGCGACGGTGGAGAACACTGTCGCGGGCTCGACGGCGACGGTGTGGCCCCACCAGAGGACCAGCGGCGTGAGACCCAGCGCCAACGCCGCGGCCAGCGGCGCGCCGTCGGGCATGCGGAGGTGCACCGCGGAGAGGCCGAGGAAGAGCAGTGCGAGGGCGAGTCCGACCTCGAGCCGGACCAGCTGGTGGGCTGCGGCCTCGGAGGCGCCCCAGAGCCTGAACCACCAGCCGAGCAGATACGGGTGACCGTTGGGCTGCTTGTTCACCCAGGCCTCGTTCATCTCGAACTGGCCGTACTCGACGCGCGCGTAGTTGGCGTACTCCAAGCGGCCGGTGTGGGCGAAGGTCTGGCCGATCTGCATGTAGATGTGCTCGTCGTAGAAGATCCGGTTGATCTTCGGCGCGAGCCCGCAGGCGGCGTAGCCGAGCGCGAGCAGGAGTCCGGCGCGCAGCCAGTGTTTCCGGCCGAAGACGGTGCGCAGTCGCGGGCGGAGCACCCACAGGGCAGCGATGCCGAGCACGGTGCAGGCGTGCAGCGCCCAGGCTGTCGTAACCGGAACCTGGAAACGGATCGCCTCGGCGTCGAGGGCGAGCACGGTCCAGCTCAGCCACAGCATCGCCGCGCAGAAGGCGACGATCGCGGAGGCGTACCAGGCGCGACGGGGCCAGCGGTTCTCGGCGGTGGGAATTGGGAACGAGGGAGAGACGGCGTCAGGTGGGGACTGGGACATGCTCCGGGACGTTGGCTTTGGAAAGGAGGACCGAGCCGAGGGCGAGGTGGCGCACACCGCTCTCGAGCCAGGCGGCGACCACGGCCTCGGCGGAGTCGGGCATGGGCTTGCCGTGGACGTTGAGGCTGGTGTTGATGACCGCGCCCACGCCGGTGCGCGCCTTCACGGCGAGAAGCAACCGGGCCCAAGGGTCCGTCGCATCGTCGGCCACCATCTGGGGGCGGCAGGAGCCGTCGGGGCCGATGGCTCCGGCGAGCGCCTCGCGGCCGGCCGGCGTGGTGAGGAAGCCGTTTGTCATGTGCCGGTTCACGTCGCGTTCGCCGCGGAAGTCGGCGAGGAGCTGCGGCGCCTCCGACTCGAGCATGGTCGGGCAGAAGGGCTGGAACCAGACGCGGCGCTTGAGCCGCAGGTTGAGCGCATCGCGCGCGGCGATGCTGTCGGCCCGGGCCACGATACTGCGGGCGCCGAGTGCGCGGGCGCCGAGCTCCATGCGGCCCTGTGCCCACATGACGACTTCGCCATCGGCGACGAGATCGGCCACGGCTTCGGCGATGTCGGCAGGGCGGGAAAGGACGGCGCCGGAATCCCTGGCGACGGCAACGGCCTCGACACCGAGGTCGTTGTGCTCGGGGCCGAGCCGGAAATCGGAGAATGGCGCGGGGCGCGTTCCCGCGACCTTGCGCCAGACTGCCAGCGCGGCGCCGAGGGCGAGGCCGCCGTCGCCCATGGCGGGGCAGACCTCGAGGCGGTCGATGCCGGGCGCGGTGCGGATCAGCCGGTTGACCTTGATGTTCGAGGCGACGCCGCCGGCGTAGCCGAAATTCCGGACGCCGGTCGACTCCGCCCAGCGGGCGAAGAACGCGGGGATGAAGTGCTCGAGGGTTTGCTGCGCCATGCGGCAGACCTGCTCGCGCGGGGTGCACCAGACGATGCGGGCCACCTCGGCGGCCATACGGGCCGGCGGGATGCGGCAGGAGATGTTCGCGTGGCCGTGTTTGTCGGACCGGAGCTCGAACCAGGAGAGGAAGGGATTCGCCTCGGCGGGCTGGTCCGCGGCGAAGGTGGCCAGCGCCATGACCTTGCCCTCGTCCTCGAGCGGGCGCATCTGCAGCTCGTTGGTGACGTGTTCGAAGAACAGGCCGAACGAGGCGGAGCCCGGGATCGAGACGATCGGTTCGAGCTGCGACTCGGCCTCGTGCCAGCGCCAGACCGAGCCGGACGCGCCGTCGCCGATGCCGTCGAGGGTGACGATGAGCGCGTCCTCGCCCCACTCCGGCCAATACGCGGCGGAGGCGGCGTGGGCCTCGTGGTGGTCGACGAGGAAGATCGAGCGGGCGGGGGCCTTCAGCGCGGCGGCGAACCAGCGGCGGGTCCAAGCCTTCCAGGCGGCGCCGGTGGGGAGCTGGGTGAGCGAATATTTAGCGCGCTGGGTGAGGCCGGTGAGCGAACCGGGCGGCGTGAGCCGGCGGCGGACCTTGTAGTAGCGTTCCTTCAGTCCGGGCACGAGGCGGGTGAGCGTCTTGGCGGGGTCGGAGGTGGAGACGGCCCATGCGACCCGCCGCCCGGAGGTCTGCTTGCGCAGAACCTCTAGGCAACGGGTCGGTAAACCCACATCCAATTTGCGGCCGGAAAGGCGTTCCTCGTTGAGGGCGATCTGGACTTGCCCGTCGACGATGAGCGCCGCGCCGGCGTCATGACCGTCCCAAACACCGATGACTGCATCGAACCCGGTCTTCATTGTGCGAAAGGTTTGCCGCGGCGTGTGGACGAGCGGCGGCACAGGCCGGACAGCAGCGCCCAGCCGTAGGCCAGCCAGATCCGCGGGCTGGAGAGGGAGATCTTCGAGAAACCGGCGGCGCGTGGGCGCTCGTGGGTGGGCACCTCGGCGATGCGGTGGCCGGCGGCCAGCGTGGCCATGATCATCTCCATCTCGATGGTGGTGTGGCGCGAGCGCAGGCCGAGGCTGCGGAAAACCTCGGTGCGGATGGCGCGGAAACCGTTCTGCGAGTCGGAGAGTTTCGTGCCGTAGCGGCGGTTGATCAGGTAGGTGATGAAGGCGGAGCCGGCGAGGCGCAGGAACTCGTCGCCACCGCCGTGAAGTTCGTCGGAACCGCCGAGCAGGCGCGAGCCGCCGACGTGGTCGGCGGTGCCGTCCTCGATCGGGGCGACGAGAAGCGGGATGTCGATCGGGTCGTGGGAGCCGTCGGCGTCGATGAAGACGCAGATGGGGGTTTCCACGTACTCGACGGCGCAGCGCAGCGCGGCGCCCTTGCCCAGACCGGGATCGCGGATGACACGGGCGCCGGCGGCGGCGGCGACCTCGGCGGTGCCGTCGGTCGAGCCGCCCTCGACCACGAGAACGGTGCCGGCATAGCGGCGACAGCCCTCGATGACGCGGACGATCGTGGCGACCTCGTTCTTGGCGGGGATGATGGCGGTGACCTGGGGATCGGGCGTCTCGCGGCCGACGAACAGATCGTCGAAGCGCAGGGTGCCGCGGCGGATCAGGCGGGCGACGCGCAGCAGCAGGAACTGCCGCTCGTGCTCGCTGGGGTCGAAGATGTCGAGCGGTGCGAGCGCGGCGGCATCCGGTACCATCCCGAGCCAGGGCATAGTCGGGTCGACGCGATCACGGGCGGCGGTCGCGGGTGGGCAATCCGGCATGCCGGTCTGGACAGGTGCTACCATTGATAGAACCGGCCGCGGGCCGTGCGGAGTTTCTTCACCGAGCCGGGAGGCCCGTCCTTCTTGCGCAGGTCCGAATCGAAATTGTACTTACGGAATTTGGGCTGGATGTAGACGGTGCCGGGCTGCTGGAAGGGGCGGCAGAACATCTTCGAGTCGAAGAGCCGGCCGAAGGAGCCCTTGAACGTCACCGTGCGCGGGTCGTCCGGCGTGCTGCTCCAGTCCTCGAGAAAACGAACCAGGTTCTGCGCGCCGCCGCTGAACTGCGAAGCGGAGGCGGGCGTGCTGCCGACCATGATCGCGGTGTTGATCGTGAGGTCCTTCGTGGCCTTGCGGGCGGTGACATCCGTGTTGGCGGCGTTGGCGTCGTTCCAGTCGGCCGAGAGGACGGTCATCGCATCCGCCATGAGCATCGCTTTGGCGGTGGAGCCGTCGGACAGAGTCGTGGTGTTGTAGTCGCCCTTCACATAGAGGCCTCCGTTGGTGACGAGGGAGAAGCCGCCCTTGCCGTCATCACCGCTTTTGGGGAGCTCCGTGGCCTTGATCAGGCGCACAGCCGAGGGTGTGCTGGCCGTGCCCTTCTTGAGGTTCACATAGACCATGCCGTTGAACTTGCTGAAGCCCGTTTTGCCGGTGCCGACAAGATCCTTGAGCTTGCTCACATCGATCTCGGTGATCGTCACGTTGCGGCCCTCGCGCATGTCGAAGACGTCGGTCGCTTTCATGGAGACTACCGAGGAGAGCGCCGAGGTCACATCGACGGCGGCGCCGGTGCTGTTGTCGGTGATGGTCACGTTGCCGGACGGCTCGACCGTGATGATGATGCCCGCTGTGTTGTAGGCGCGCTGGGCACCTGCGGCGAGGGAGTCGGTGAGGGTGGTGGGGGCGGTATATTCGTTGGTGTTACCGGCGGAGGGTGGTGGTACGATGAGGGAACGGTAGACGTCGTTGACCGTCGGGAAGAGGTCGGGATAGGCCCCCTGGAGGGCGACGGCATCGAGGCCGCCGAGGTAGTTCGAGGCGCTGTCGGCTTCCTTGAGCTGCTGGGCTTGGCTGTAGTAGAAGGTGGGGGCGGTGAGGGTGCTGCCGGTCGGGGTGTCGGGCTTGCGGTAGGTCGAGTAGACTCCGGAGTCGTCCGCCGTGCCGAAGAGCCCATCGGAGCCCGGATTCGTGTTGAAGCCGTAGCCCTTCTGATAGGTGACGTTGCCCCTCAATGTGAGCGAACCGGAGGGGCTGGCGCCCAGGTAGACGCTGCCGTTGGCGACGATGTCGCCGTAGATCTCGATATCGCCGCCGGGGGCGAACTCGAGATCTCCCTGGTAGAAGATGCACTTCTGGAAGACGACCGAGCTGCAGGAGGAGAACTGGCGCGCGTAGCGTATGGACTGTCCTTTCCAAGGACTGTCTGCTGGCGCGATCACCTCGACGCGCACCTCGAAGTAGTTGGTCGTGCCCTCATCGCCCGACTCGGCATCGACGCCCTCGAAATACGCTATGCGCTTCATCGAGCGACGGACCGTCCAGCCCGCATCGCGGTGGATTGTGAGGTAGGGCTGCCGCGTGGTCGTTGGCGTGGCTGAGGCGTCGACTACGCCTTTGCCGGCCATGCTCGCGACCATGTTCGCCGCCTTCACGCCGCTGCTGTAGGCGTCCTTGAACAGGTAGTAGAGATGCTCGAGCTCGCTTTCGGCGATCGTCCGCGCTTGTGCCCGGAACTCGTTACGCGCCGTGAGGCGGAAGCTGCTCACGCTCAGCGACAGCAGTCCGACCACGATCGCGAGCAGCACGAAGGAGAAGAGCAGTGTGACCGGTAGCGAGCCGTGTTTGTCTTGTGTGCGCATACGTAGAAAGGGTGAGGGCTTCGCGACGGTCAGCCGTCTTGGAGAGTGGTCGGCGGCTTGGTTGTCGGTTTGGTGGTCGACGTAGTCTTGACCGAGGTCGTCGTCGTCTTGGTGGTCGACGTGGTCTTGACCGAGGTGGTGGATGGCTTGGTGGTCGACGTGGTCTTGATCGAGGTGGTCGTGGTCTTGGTGGTCGTGGTCTCGATCGAGGTGGTCTTATCGTCGATGCGGGAGTAGCCGGTGTAGTTTTCCGGATCTCCGGACCTGGCCCAGAGCACGCCCTCGGTCTCGTTACGGTTCCAGAACGGCTCGCTTCCCGGAATCAGACCGGTGACCGGGCTGTTCCCCTGGTAGGTGAAATGCCAGCGGACGGCGTGCTCGAGTTCGGGCTTGGCCGTTCCAAGGTCGTTGGGGATGGGCTCGAACATGTAGCGGGCGGTCGCCGCCACCTGAGTGGAGAGGGTGCGCACCGTTGTGTTGTCCGAGGCGTTCTCCCACCAGCGCAGCGAGGTCACGGCGGCGGCTCCGGGGTCGGCCACCTCGAATTTGCGGTCGCGATAGACCGAGACGTAGATGGTCTTGCTGGCCTCGATGTCGATCTTCTCGCCATTGGTGGCATCCTCGATCTTCTTGGAAAGTGTGACCGTCACATCGCGATCCGATCCCGGGCCTGGATCGGTGACGGAGACGACCCGTAGGCGATCGCCGGTGTTTGGCACCGAAATCACGACATAATCGCCGACGGCTACGGAGACGCCGGCCGGGGTCGCGAGGACGAGTGTGCTGCTTCCCTTGGCGGCGTCGGCGGCGATCATGAGGGGATTGCCGACCGGCACGCGGTAGGACAACCGGGCGTAGCGCCCGGAGCCGTTCGGTTCCCCGAAGGACAGGCCGAGGCCGTTGGCGATGGAGTCCTTCTTGATGGCGCTGGAGACTTCGCGCTTGAGGAACTCCTGGACCTCGCGGCTGTTCTGCAGGGCCTCCGCGAGAAACTCGGTCTTGCGGGTGGACTTTGTCACCGCCAGCACGATGGCCATCACCGCGGCAATCACCACGAGGGCGATCGTGCTGGCGATCATGATCTCGGTGAGGGTAAAGCCGGCACGCAGCCGACGATGCGACACGGGGAGGGGCAGGGCCTTGTGCTTCATGGAAGGAGAGGATCAGACGTCGCTACGGATCGCGCTGAGCGTGACGACATGGGTGCGGCTGTTGACCGTGTAGGTGGCGGTGAACTGGCCGACGATCTCGCGGCCGACCGGCGACTTGTCGGCGGAGGAGAAATCGGGCGTGCCGGTGGTGTTGGTCTCGTCGACCTCGCGAACCCAGCGCGTGATCCGGACCTCGGGGGCGTTTGCCCCGCCCAGGTTGAACTTGAGCTCGGTGGTTGTGCCGGTGGACGTCGTCCCGCTGGCGTCCGTCCAGCTCAGCCCGGTGCCTGTCGGCGTCGTCGTCACTTGGAAGAAGGGCACGACTGCCTTCGAGGCATCGCGGACCTTCGCGCACATGAAATCGTCGACGAACGACTGCAGGACCGCGCGCACCTGGTCCTGCCGGCGGGCGTCCTCGTTCATGCGGTAGGCCTGGACGACCGAGCCGAGCACGGCCAACAACACGCCGGTCATCACGAACGCGGAGACCATGACCTCGACGAGTGTGAGCCCGGAGCGGCGAGTATCCGAAAACCTGTTCATAAAATCCTTTTGCGGTGCAACCATTGATCGATGACGCAAGTTGCTCCGCGCTCCGCACTTTGTCTAGAAAACCGGCCGCACGGGGGTTGTAGAAATATGTCAAAGAGACATCGGGGTTTCCTCCTGCGATCAAGGGGAACGCCTAGGCTCTAGGGGAAATCCTGAGCCGCTAGAGGCTAAGGCCCATATCCCGTAGGGCACTCCGGCCCGCAACGGTAGAGGCTGCCACGATATTATTGAAAAGGATACGCTTACGGGGTTCCCGGGCCTCGGCGCCCCGGCGGCTCGGTCCGCGCAACGAGGAGAAGACCACGGGCCGGTGCGGTTGAGCATAGGATGCAGCCCCAGGGACTGGGCCGGGCTGCTCGCCAAGGGCTTCCCTGGCCGGCGGCGTAGCACGCCGCGCTCACTCCAGGCACTGGCGAATCGCGCGGGCGAGTGCCTCGGAGTCGACGGGTTTCTGGATGAAGAAGAAGCCCTGGTCGCCGAGTTCGCCGGCTTTGGCGATCTCCGCGCTGTTGCCGCTCATGAGGACGACGCCGAGGGCGGGCTGGGACTCGCGAAGGTGCGCGGCGATGTCGCGGCCGTTCATCGGTCCCGGGAGAACCAAGTCGCTGAGGAGCACGTCGAAAGCGCCGGGATTCTCCTCCCAGCGAGCCAGAGCCTCCTGCGCGTCGGCGCAGGAGGTGACGCGATAGCCCAGACGGACCAGGATGAGCGAACACAGGCGGCGGACGGCGATATCGTCTTCCACGAGCAGGACGGTCTCCTGGCCGATGGGCAGCGTGCGCTCGCCGGAACCGGCGCTGGCGGGGCCCGCCACGGGTGAAACCGGAATATAGATACGGAAGACGGTGCCGGCGCCCACGGTGCTTTCGACGGCGATCCAGCCGCGATGCTGGTGCACGATGCCGTGCACGGTGGAGAGGCCGAGCCCGGTGCCCTTGCCCACATCCTTGGTGGTGTAGAAGGGCTCGAAGGCGTGGGCGATCACCTCGGGGCTCATGCCGCAGCCGGTGTCGCGGAAGGACAGACAGGCGAAGGTGCCCGGGCGGGCCTGGGGCTCGGCGCGGGCGGCGGCCTCGTCTAGCTGGACGCGTGCGATGCCGATGGCGAGCGTGCCGCCCTGAGGCATGGCGTCGCGGGCGTTGACGCAGAGGTTGAGCACGATCTGGTCGATCATGCAAGAATCGGCCTCGATCCAGAGCTCAGGGTCGGCCGAGGTGAGCTCGAGGGCGATGTTGGGGCCGAGCAGAGGCCGGACCATCTTGAGGACCTCGTCGAGCGCCTTGTTGAGCTCGAGCGGGGTCAGTTCCATGGCGTGCTTGCGGGCGAAGAGGAGGAGCTGGTCGACGAGCTTGGCGGCGCGCTGCATCATGGCCTTCAGGTCGCCGAGCATAGCTTTGGTGGCGGGGTGGCAGCGCTGGTCCATGCCGAGGACGTCGAGCTGGAGCGTCATTGCCATCAGGATGCTGTTGAAGTCGTGGGCGACGCCGCCGGCGAGTTGCCCGAGGACCTCCATCTTCTGGGTCTGGATGCTCTGCGCCTCGAGGGTCTTGCGGAGGGTGATGTCGGTGGCGATGGAGAGGAAGGCGGTCGGGGCGCCGGTATCGCTGCGCACGACGGCGATGCTGACGTCGAGGAAGAGGGGCCTGCCGGCGGTGTCGACGGTGCGAATCTCGCCGCGCCAGTCCTGCTTGGTCTCGGCGAAGGTACGGGCGAAGGCCTCCTGGACGGGGTGCCCGCCGGTGGTGAGCTCGGAGAGGGGGCGGCCGCGCATGTCGGCGGAGGCGGTGCCGAACAGGCGGGTGGCGCTGTGGTTCCAGAAGGTGATGCGCTGGTCGAGGTCGATGACGACGATGGCCTCGGCGGTCTTGTCGAGGAGGGCGGCTTGGCCGGCGATGCGGCGCTCGGCGGCGCGGCGTTCGGTGATGTCCTGGACGAGGACCATGCGGGCGCGGCGACCGGCCCAGAGCAGGGCGTGGGAGGAGATTTCGCAGAGGAAGGTGCTGCCGTCCTTGCGGCGGTGCTTCGAGTCGGCCGGTCCGAAATCGGCGCCGACGGGTTGGGCCCGATGACCTTCAGCACGGCCTCGACCTGATCCGGGGCGGGCAGCTCGATGACGTGCATCCTGAGAAACTCCTCGTGGGTGTAGCCGTAGCAGGTCATGGCGGCCTGGTTGGCGGCGAGGATCGCGAGCGACTCGAGGTCGAAGACGTAGAGGGGGTGGGGAATCGCCTCGAAGAGATTGCGGTAGTTGATCTCGCTGGAGGTCAGGGCGGAGAGGGCGCGGTCACGCTCGGCGAGCGAGACATCGACGCAGTACATTTCGGGCTCGCCGCGGCTGTCGCGCTGCATGGCGTGGCTGGAGAAGACGCTGACCGGGCCTCCGTTCTTGTGACGCAGGATCAGCTCGCCGGCGGGGATCGCGGTGCCGGTCTCGTGCCAGTTCTTGATCCCCTCGATGACGCCGGCGCGCATCTCCTCCGGGATGATGAGATCTTCCAGTGCGCGGCCGAGGGCTTCCTCCTTGGTGTAGCCGTAGAGTTTCTCGCTGGCGTGGTTCCAGAAGGTGACGCGGCGCTGGCGGTCGTATCCTTGGACGGCGATGTTGGGGATGGTCTCGCACAGCTGGCGGAAGCGGTTCTCGCTCTCGCGCAGGCGCTCCTCCTCGCGGAGGTGTTCCTGGAAGCGGCGGCGCTGCCGGGCGATGACTAAGGCGGCGCCGACCATGGCGGCGAGAATGTAAAGCCGGACGAAAGTAAAGGTGCGGCCGCGCAGGATCGCGGCGGTCCAGCGTGCGGTGGAAAACTCGACCTCGAGTACGGCTTCGACGCGCCCCGCCGCGTCGCGGACCGGTTGCAGCGAGCGTACGCGGCGGCAGCCTTTGGCGAGGAGCGAGCCGGAATCGAAGACGCTCTCGCCGGTCCAAGCTCTTTGGAGGAGCTGCGAGTCTTTCGCACAGTCCGATGCCAGTGCGTGGGCGGTGCCGTCCCTGTGGATGTGGAGGATCTGCTGCCAGGTGCCGTCGGGGAGGGGCCGGTAGGTGGCCAGCCCGTCCAGATCGGGGTTGAGCTTCATCCAGGCGCGCCCGGTTGTCTCGATCGCTTCGCGGCGAGGGTCGTAGGGCAGGGTGTCTGCGGCGATCTCGGCGTGGTTGTCGAGGGCGATCTCGAAGGCGTAGGTGATCGCGTTGGTCTCGGCCTGTGGCTGCCGCTCATGCTGAATCCAGTAGGAATGGAGTTCAGCGCCGAACCCGCCGACCAGCACCACGGCGGCGATCCAGTACCACTGCTGGCGGGCGCGCTTCCCAAACAGCCGGCGCACGCTTTCCCTGCTGAGGATGAACGCCGTGCTGCCGAACACGGCAGCGGCGAACAGGACCCAGTCCAGACGATAGACGAGAACCAACGAGCTCATTTCATCCGGCTTCATGATTCACAATCACAGTGATTCCGAGCTTCGGAGCGCATAGTGGGATCTCTTAACAAGTGTTTGTCCCTCCGACCGCTTGCCGCGGTGCGACAGGGAGAACACATCGGTCGGGCTTGGCCCGACTTTACGCCGATCCCGGGGAACTGCCTCGGGATCGGCGTGTGGGTTGGCCGGCTATCAGAAGGCGACCTGCAGACGCGAGATCAGCGCCTGCTCGTCCTGGCGCAGGATCGCCGAGGTGGAGGTGGCCGGAGCGGTGTCGGCGAAGCCGAAGTCCGTCACGTAGAAGTCGGTGGAGAACTTCAGGTTGCGGCTCAGGTACCAGTTGAAGCCCACGCCGTAGGCGGTCGCTTCGCTGGCGTTGCTGCCGACGGAGGCGAAGAGCGGGAATGCGTCGTCGTCGACGCGGAAGCCGGAGACGCGGCCGACCAGCTCGAAGGCGCCCCAGGTGCCGTCGGCGAGGTTGAACGAGTTGCGCGGTTTCACGCCGGAGAAGGAGGAGAACTCGCCGGTGAGCACATAGCCGGCGCTGACCTGCCAGGCGCGGTTGGCCAGCGTCGCGGTGGCGGTGCCGGAGCGCAGCTCGGTCGAGGAGACGACGTACTCGCCGGCCAGTCCGAAGGGGCCGACGCGGTAGTCGAACTGCGGAGTCAGGCGCCAGTTGCAGCCGTCGGCCACGGTGGCGTCGGCGTATTTGAAGAACACCTGCTGGCCGTCGGTGCGGTAGGCGGCGGAGCGGCCGGAGGCGGTCTTGGCGCGGCCGAGGCTGCCGGCCAGGCCCACGGAGAGGCCTCGCAGGGGCGAGCCCTCGGAGTTCTTGAACGGCGTGGCATAGACGCGGGCGATGAGGTCCTTGTCGTTGTCGAAGTCGCTGTTGGAGCTCGTGCCGTTGTCGGCGACGCCGCCGAACACGCCGGCCGCGTACGTGAGGGTGCCGGAGGCGAGTGTGCCGGAAGCCTGGAGACCGATGTCGCGCGAGGGCAGGAGGTTGGAGGCGAGCGAGGACTCGTTGAAGTAGGTCCAGCTGACGCCCTGCAGGCGTTCGAGGCCGAGGGGCGGGGTGAACTTGCCGAACTTGAGCTGGAGCGAGTCGTCGAGCGAGACGCCGACGGCGGCGTCGAGGATGCTCACGGAGCTGCCGCCGAACTCGGGCACGAAGACGAAGGAGAAACCGCGGCCGAGGTTGCCCTCGGTGATGATGCGCGCGCGGCGCAGCAGGAACGAGTCGTTGGCGACAGCGCCGCCGTCGCCGAAGAAGAAGCGGGAGTCGACCTGGCCGACGGCGCGGAAACGGATGGAGAAGGCGTTGTCGGCGGAGGCGATCTGGAAGCCCTTCTCGCCAGCGGTGACGACGGCGGTCGGCGCGGCGGCCGGGGCGGGGGCGGGAGCCGCGGCGGCAGCCGTCTCCTTGGCCTCGATGCGCTGCGAGAGGGCGGCGAGCTGCTGCTGGAGCTGGTGCACCTGTTCGCGCAGGGACTGCAGCTCGGCCTCGGAGGCCGGGGCCGCCGTGAGGGCGGAGTTCAACGAGGCGGCGAGCAGGAGCGCGACGCCGGAACGGGTCAGTTTGTTCATGGTTTGCATACGGGAATACGGACACGGCGGCGGACCAGGGCGGTCCGCCGCGGGAGCGGGCGGGGCGGGCTGGACTAGGCCGCGGGCCGGGCGAAGAGGGCGCGCGCGAGGTCGCCGAGGGCGGAATCCAGATCCGTGCTACAGGGGACGGCGGCGTGGAACGGAGCGGCTGCGGTGGCGTTGTCGCCGAGGATTCCGAGCCGGAGCTGCGGGCGCAGGCGCAGGAGCTGGGAGCCCAGCTCGGCGGCCTGCCAGACCGGGACGGGTGGGACGACGGCCGCGGCCGTGAAGGCGCGGGGGGCGAGCACGACGGCGGCAACGGCGGCGAGGGCGTCGGGCACGGCGAGGGCGTCGATGCCGCGCGCGGCCAGCAGGGCCACGGCGGTGTCGCGCACGATCTCGTCGCCGACGACGAGCAGGAGGCGGTCGGCCTGGGGCTCGGCGGGCTCGGTCTTGGATTTGGCGGGGGCTCGGCCCTGTCCCTTGAGGGCGAAGAAGGACTCGGCGGCCGAGGATCGTTGGTAGGCCTCGAGGGCGGCGGTGGGCACGCCGAGCGCCTTGGCGGCGGGGGCGACGGAGCCGAACAGGCGCAGCGCGCGGCGGACGTGCTCGATCTCGGCCACGCGCAGCTGCTGTTCGAGGCGCGGGATGCGGGTGCCGCAGAGCGACTCGGGAAGCTGGGCCAGTGTGAGCTTTGGCTCGCGGAGGCGCTGGGCGATGCGGTCGGCCATCTCCCAGAGTTCGGCGAGGTTGCCCGGCCAGGCGTAGGCGGAGAGGGCGCGGGCGGCGTCGGCGTCGACCTCGACGGTTGCCTTGCCGAGCGGATACGCCGGCACGCGCTGCAGGGCGGCGGCGAAGATCTCGGGCAGCTGGGCCTCGAAGCGGGCCAGAGGCGGCAACTGGAGGAAGCACAGCGAGAGGTGGGCGGCCAGGGGGCCGAAGAGGCGGCCGTCGGCCTTGAGGGACTCGATGTTGTCGGCGACGGTGGCGACGACGCGCATCCGGTCGGTGCTGCGCAGCTGGAGGGCGAGCGCGTGCTGGAGGCCGGCGGGGACGGCGTCGACGTTGGCGAGGACGACCAGTCCCTCGGGGGCGGCGGAGAGGAGGGCTTCGACGCCGGTGAGCGGCTCGGCGGCGGCGTCGAGGACGACGAAGGGGCCGGAGGCGAAGGGGCCGGAGCGGTGGAGGAAGCGGAGCAGCTCGGGGGTGAGCATGCCGGCGGGGGCCTCGACGAGGGCGTGGCGCCGGGAGAGGGCGAGCTCGGCGAGCTGGGTGCGCAGGAGGGCGAGGGGGCGGCCGGGCAGGAACAGCTCCAGTTCCTCGGCGACGTGGTCGCGGGTGCGATCGCCGGCGGGGGCGGGGGCCTTGCGGGCGGTGCGCAGTTTCTCGGCGCGGTTGACGGCGCGCTTGAGCACGAGCTTGAAGTCGTCGAAGCGGATGGGCTTCTGGATGAACTCGAGGGCGCCGAGCTTCATGCCCTTGGCCTGCATGGCCGGGGTGGTCTCGCCGCTGAGGAATGCGAAGACGGTGCGCGGGTGCAGCTCCTTGACCTTGGCGGCGAGGGCGAAGCCGTCCATAGCCGGCATGTTCACGTCGGTGAAGAGGACCTCATGCTCGCAGCGGGCGAGCTGTTCGAGGGCCTCGGCACCGCTGGTGGCCAGGGTGACGGCGTGGCCGGAGCACTCGACGAGCAGGGAGAGGGTGCTGCCGATGACGCGGTTGTCCTCGACGATCATTATTCGTGCCATGGTTCAGCCCTCGAGTTCGGCGGAGAGGCGGCCGGTCTCCAGCCACCAGGTGGATTTCAGGCCGCCGTGGATACGGCAGACCCAGCCGGACTCCGGTTCGAGCTGGGCGGCGCCGGGGATGGAGACGAAGCGGCCGGGCTCGTCGGCCCCGACGAGGGCGAAGGGCTCGCGGTCGGGCGCGCCGAGGACGACGGCGGCCGTGGGGGCGGCGGCCGTGGCACCCAGGCTGGCGGCGGGGTCGAGCAAGGGCAGCGGCAGCGAGGACTCCTCGACGATGCCGAGGACCCAGCGCTTGGCGCGGGGCAGCGGAGTGCAGGCGCCGGCGTGGAGCTCGCGCATGCCGCGCACCCAGGGACGGGGCAGCAGGAAGAACATGTTGCCGCGGCGGATGCGCAGGGCGACCGCGCCGGGCTTGAAGCCGCCGGCGGGCGGGGCGAGTACGGCTTGTGCCAGAGGGCTCATGACGCGGTCCGGACGAGGGTTTCGAGCTCGGCCATGAATGCGGCGGTGTCGCCCGGGGCCGGGGTGTCGCCGGCGGGGGTGCCGGGGAAGAACTGGTAGCGGCCGCCGCGCAGGGAGAAGAGCTCCTTGAGGGCGGCACGGGTGTCGGCGGTGTCGCCGCAGCGGGCGGCGGCGATGCAGCCGGTGTGGAAGGAGACGGAGCCGGCGATGCGGCCGGGGGCGTCGAGGAGGAGTTCGCCGGACTTGGCGGTGAGGCGCAGGACCTGGAGCAGCTCGAGGAGCACGCGGGGCGTGCAGGGGCCGCTGAGGCCTCCGTGCGCGGGGCGGGCCATGGGCGCGGCGTGGCCCTTGATCTCGGCGGCGCGGGCCTGCATGCGCTCGGCCTCCTCGACCCAGCCGAGCTTGCGGTAGCGGGCGGAGAGGTCGAGGTAGCCCTGGGCGCTGGGAGCGCCGGCCAGTTTCTGCTCGAGCTCGCTGAGCTCCCAGAGTTGGTCCACGTTTTCTTTCGAGTCTTTCATAGCCTGGTCGAATTGGGTGTGTCGCGCTGCGGAGAAGAGTTGTTCGGGCGCCAGATCGGTAACCGGTTTACCGGCACAGAGACGGATGCGCGGCAGGGCGCCGTCGGGGGTGACGAAGAGGTTCGGGGAGAGGGGCCAGCTCGGCGCCGCCGCCGGGATGACGCCGCGGAAATGGTCGCAGACGAGTCCGACCGGCTGCTGCCAGAGGGAGCTGAGGAC
>CAZXHR010000065.1:0-20760 GCA_964640465.1 uncultured Opitutaceae bacterium | reverse complement strand
ACGGGCTTCTGCCGCCGCTTGTCGACCACCTCGTAGATCTCCACCGGCTCGGCGAGCCCCTTCAGCAGGTAGTTGCCGTGCAGTTTCCAGTCGATGTGCCCCCCCGACTTGTACCGGAGCCAGCCGCGCGCGCTGTCGAAGACCGGATAGGTGAGATAGATCTGCCCTGCATCCGCCAAGGCCTCCACCCGGGAGGCGCGGTTGACGTGCCGGCCGACAAGATCGAGCTGCGCTTGGTTCTCGACCGCCACCTGGCCCATGTGCAGGCCCATGCGCAGACCGAGGGTCTCGAGATCCGGATGGCTCTCGTTGAAGGCGGCGATCTCCTCCTGTATCCGCAGGGCTCGTTCGACGGCCGTCGATGGCTCGGCGAACACGGCCATGACCGAGTCCCCGATGTGCTTCACGACCAACCCGGCCCCGCCCTCCTCGATGGCCTTCACGACGATCTCGTCGTGCCGGTGGAGCAGCTCCGTGGCATGGCGATCGCCCCGCAGCTCCGCGATCTCGGTGAAGCCCTTGATGTCGGTGAAGAGGATCACCAACACCGAGGTCTGCCGCCGAAGGCGATACTGCTCGATGGTCGAAAGCTCCTGGGTGGTCAGGTCAAGCGGTGTCCCGGTTTCCATGCCCCCAGACATAGCCGGCCCCGCGGATACAGCCATCCGAAACACGCCGACGGTGCCGCCGCCATCGCCCGCGGGCAGCGACAACCCTCGAACGGGCCGCGCCCCAGCCGCGTACCGCAGCGCGCAGTGCGAGGAACGCGGCGACGAAGGCCACAGACTGCCCCCACCCTCCGCCGTAGCGAAGCCCGTGAGGACTTCGATGGACCGCTGCGCCGTCCGCCGCCGTAGCTGGGCGGCGCAGCCGCTCAGCCTCCGCGATCGCGTCCGTACTCCGACCGCCCCGTCGTGTAGCGATGCGCGTGAGCGCAGCGATCCGTCCTCCGCTGTACCCGCCAGCGATCAGCGGGCACCTGCACCCAGCGCCCGCCGCGTACCGCAACGCGCAGCACGAGGAATGCGGCGACGGAGGCCGCAGGCCGACCCGATCGCCCGCCGCACCCGCGCCAGCGTCCGGTCAAGGCTCCGCAGCTCACGGCAGTCGCAAGAACGCGGCCACCGGATCGGCCGCGAATCGCACGATCTCTACCCGCCCACGCCGGAGGAGCTGCTCGATCAGGTCCGTGCTGCAGTTGCCCAACTCGATCCCGACCACCTTGGGCGGCGCGCCCTGCAGAAAACTCAGATGCCGGAAGTCCTCGTCCTTCGATACAATGATGAAACCCTGCTCACACGCGTGTCGCCAGACCGCGACATCGGCGCCGCCCGCCAATCCGCAGTCCCGCACGTGGGCACTCCCCGGAAAGACATCGGCCAGGCGGCGGACGAGCTGGGGCGAGAGGTTCTCGTCGAACAACAGCCTCATGCCGCCGGGGCCGTGTAGAGCCGCCGTTCACGGTCCGCCGCGAAGGCGAGGCAGGCCCGGATGTCCTCGAGCGTGAGGTCGGGAAAATCGGCGACGATCGCCTCCGCAGTCATGCCGCCGGCGAGATAGTCGAGCACATCGTAGACCGTGATGCGCAAGCCCCGGATACAGGGTTTGCCGCCCCGCTTGCCGGGTTCGACCGTGATGATGCCGCGATAATCCATGCGCGGAACGATAGCGCCCCCACCTAACCGAGGCAAGAGCCGGACCGTCCGCCGCCCCCGCCGCGGCCACCGACTGCCTCTTCGCCGTAGCTGGGCGGCGCAGCCGCTCAGCCGCCCTCCGTCCACCGCCACCATCCAACGGCAACCGGCCACTGTCCCCACAGCTCGGCACCTTGCCCCTTGTCCCCTGTTACCCGGCACTTGAGCCGTACGGCCCTCCACCAGCCGCGGATTTCCGCCGCGCGCAGCAGCGCCACCAACCGCCTCGGAAGCTCAGGGCGCCAGAGACTCTGCTGAACAGCAGAGCGTCGACGCATTCCCCGCCCCCTCGGCGCCGGCAGGTTGACGGGGCTTGTCGCCAGCGACAGCGTTAGCGGCATGCCCACGGTGCTACGCGTCGGCCCCTACCGATTCCACTTCTACAGCGCAGAAGGATCCGAGCCCCCGCACATTCATGTCGCCCGCGACGACTTCGAGGCGAAGTTCTGCCTTCGGCCTGTTGGGCTCGCGGCGAACCACGGCCTTCGGCCCGACGAGCTTCGCGAGTTGAGCCGCATCGTGGAAGAGCATTGCGATGAACTGCTCACCGCCTACCTTCGCTTCCATGGCCACCTCTGACACCAACGAAACGACTGCCCTGCGTTGCTGGGTCGAAGGACGCCGCATCTGGGTGGAGCTGACCGACCAGCGGCTCGTCAGTTTTCCGGCCGTGAAATACCCGCGGCTGGCCAGTGCTCCGCAGCCGCAGCTCGAGGCGGTTCGCCTGCGCGTCCAAGGTCGCGCGCTCCGCTGGGAGGATTTGGACGAGGACATCTGGGTGACGGACGCCGTGCAGGGGCGCTTCCCGACGGCACAAGCACTCGCCGGCTGAACACCGTAGCGCAGCCGCTCAGCCTCCGCGATCGCTCGTCCGCACTCCGACCGCCCCGTCCTGTAGCGATGCGCGTGAGCGCATCGATCCGTCCTCCGCTGTACCCGCCAGCGATCAGCGGGCGCCTGCACCCACCGCCAGCCGCGTACCGCAGCGCGCCACGCGAGGAAGGCGGCGACGGAGGCCGCAGGCCGACCCCACCGCCCGCCGCACCCGCGCCATCGTCCGCCCGAGCTGCCGCGCCGCCAGCGCATGCTCCCACACATGCAGCACACGCCCAGCCGCGTACCGCAGCGCAAAGCGCGAGGAACGCGGCGAACCGGGGCGCAGCTCCGGCGAACCCGTCGCGGTCGCGGTTCACCGCGATCTTCGCATCCCAGAACGCCCGCCGCGCCTCCGGCCGCGTGTAGTGGACGGGACACCCGTGCCAGAAGCACCCGTCGACAAACACCGCAAGCCGCTGCTTCCGGAACACGAAGTCCGGGCGCACGGTGAGCGGACGACAGAGGACAGACGACCGACGCCGAGTTTGAACCACAGAGTTCACCGAGCGCACTGAGGAGGAAGTCCGAGACTCCCTGCCCGAACTCCGTGCCCTCTGTGGTGAATCCTTCCCGCCAGTGCCTACCGCCCAACCACTCGGAGGCGCACCGCGCCGTAGATTTCCGCAGGTTCTGCCGCGGGCACGAATGCCGAACGGCAGAACGCCCACCGCCCTCCGTCGTCAGCATTCTGCACTCTGCCTTCTTCATTCCACCTTGGCAGCGGCAGCCGCTGCCCCCGCCTCCACCCGCGGATCCCCGCCGAGCGCAGCAACGCCACCAGCCGCCTCGGAGGCGCAAAGCGCCGGAGATTCTGCCGGACGGCAGAACGTCGACATGTTCCCCGATGATCGAATACGGGCCATCAGGGGCACCCCACCAACCTGATGACCAGAAACCACTCGCAGTCCGCAGCATAAATACCAGCATGGGCCATCGTGCCCCCCGAGAACAGTTCTGCGGCTAACCTCCCCTTCGGCCTGTTTGATGCAGTCATAACGGACTCACTCGCGCGCCAACTGTCGGCACTCCCCGCAGACTGCGATGCCGTCATCGAGGACATTCCGGCGACAGCTTCACACGCGGATCTCACGGCGAAGGTCTCACAGCAGCTGACCGCCCTGCTGGACGAGCTGGAGGGCACCCCTGATGAGAAGGTCCGCCGTCAGGTTGAGATCCTGAATGCGCTCCTGCGTGAGGCACGACAACACCACGCCCTTCCAGTCGACTTCCTTCAGCAGCCCGCCAAGTCGCTCAAGGCGATCAAACAGCAGGGAGAAGCCGCCGCGTCTCCGCTCACAGGATTGGCCCATCCATGGCTCTTCACCGCCGCGAAAGGCACCCCAAATCTCCTGAGCGAGCTCCGCACCGAAAGCAGCGACTGCGACCAGATCGACCTCTTGATCAGCTTCATCACGGTCTCCGGCGTGCGGAAGATGCTCGACCTGCTTGAAAGCGCCGCCAGCCGCCACAGCGCAGGACGGGCACCCGTCCGAATCCGCGTTCTCACCACAACCTACACGGGGGCCACCGAGATCGAAGCGCTCAACATGCTGGCGCGGCTGCCGGGTTGCGAGGTGCGCATATCGCTCGATGGCCGGCGAACCCGCCTGCACGCCAAGGCCTGGGTGTTCCACCGGCAGACCGGTTTCGGCTCCGCTTACGTGGGAAGCGCCAACTTTTCCGCCGCAGCTTTGCTGGGTGGGCTCGAGTGGACGGTGAAGCTCACCGAGCACGGTCAACGAGACCTGTTCGAGAAGGCCAAGGCCCACTTCGAGACGCTTTGGTGCGATCGGGAGTTCGAGCCCTACGACGCATCGAACCAAGACCATCGCCTCGCGCTGGCGAAAGCACTCAAGCGCGAAGCCGGCGCGGAGGGCCTGCCGGACTTCACGTTCTTTGAGCTGCGGCCCAAACAGTACCAGCAGGCGATGCTCGACGCCCTCGCCGCCGAACGCGCCCACCACAGAACCCGCAACCTCGTCGTCGCCGCCACTGGCACAGGCAAGACCGTGGTGGCCGCGTTCGACTACCGCGCCCGCTGCCAGCAGTCGGATCGGCCGGAAGACCGGCCCCGCCTCCTGTTTGTCGCCCACCGGGAGGAAATTCTCCGCCAGAGTCTGCACACCTTCAGGATGGTTCTGCGCGACCAATCCTTCGGCGACCTATGCATCGGCAGCAGCGCCCCCGCCAGCCACGATCACCTGTTCGCCACCATCCAAAGTCTGAAGTCGCGGAACCTGCTGACTTCGGTTGCTCCGGACTTCTGGGACATGGTGATCGTGGATGAATGCCACCACCTTGCTGCGGATTCATTCCAGGAGCTGCTAACGACCGTCCGACCACAGGTGCTTCTCGGGCTCACCGCGACACCAGAGCGTGGAGATGGCACTCCCATCCTTCCCTTCTTCCAGAACCGGCTGGACGGCTCGCCGGCAGTCGAGCTGCGGCTCTGGCACGCGCTCGATCTCCAACTCCTCACCCCCTTCGACTACTTCGCCTGCGATGACCCGACCGATTTTGCTGGCGTCGCCTGGCAGAAGCAGGGCGAACGGGCCACGTTGGATCAGCTCCTCACCGGCAACAACGCTCGCGCCCAGATCATCATCGACGAGTGGAAACGCCTCTCCGGAGACCCACGACAAGGGCGCGCCCTGGCCTTCTGCGTTTCCGTCGAACATGCGGAGTTCATGGCGTCCTGTTTCAACCAAGCCGGCATTTCCGCCGAGTGTGTTTCAGGCTCATCGGATCCGGAACGCCGTCGCAGCGCTCCCGGACGTCTCTCTCGGCGCGAGATCAACGTCATCACCACTTGCGATATCTATAACGAGGGCGTGGATATCCCGTCCGTCGACACCCTGCTGCTGCTCCGCCCGACACAAAGCCCGGTCATTTTCCAGCAGCAGATCGGCCGCGGACTTCGGCTCTGTGAAGAAACCCGGAAAACGTCCTGCCTGATTCTCGATTTCGTCGGCCAGCACAACGCCGAGTTCCGCTTCGACACGCTCTTCTCACGGCTAACCGGAATGACCCGCGCCGAACTGATCGACGCCGTCGAACACGGGTTCAGCAACCTCCCCGCCGGGTGCCATCTTCATCTCGCCAAGCGGGCGCGCGAACAGGTGCTGCAAAACCTTCGCGCGGTCACCCAACAGAACTGGCGACGCCTCACCACCGAGCTACGGGCCTATGTTGCCGTGCGCGGCCGAGCCAATGTCACACTCGCGGACTTTGTCCGCGATCAGGCACTCGACATTGAGGACATCTACCGCGGACAAGGCCGCAGCGGCTGGGCGTCGCTGCAGCGCGACGCTGGGATTCTCCACGGCGCACCGAGTCCGGAAGAGGAGAAACTCGGCCAACGCTACTCCGACCTGCTGCATCTCGACGACGCCGACCAACTCGACTTGCTGCAAGCAGTCGCCGAACCGTCCGCTGAGTATTCGGATCTCGGTGCCGAAGACCGCCTTCGGTTGCAAATGCTCGCTTACCAGGTCGACGGGCAGTCCAGTCAGGTCGGGAGCGGCGCTACGTTCCTTGAACGTCTCAAGCAGAACCCCGCCAGTCGCGCCGATCTCGGCGAACTGGCGAAGCTACTCGCCGCCAGAAACGAGACTGTGCCCAAGCAGATACCGGGGCTCGAAGACACTCCGCTCCGGCTCCACGCACACTACAGCTCACGTGAGATCCTCACGGCCGTCGGATTCCACACCGAATCCCGTCGAACGCCGTTCCGCGCCGGTGTGCTTGCCCTCGAGGACCGCAAGACAGAGTTCCTCTTTGTCACGCTCGACAAATCCGAGGCACTGCACGCGGCGGTCGCCTATCACGACTTCGCGATCTCCCCGGATCGGTTCCACTGGCAGTCGCAAAACAGCGCAGGACCAGAGACCAAGGCCGGCCAGCGCTACCTCGGGAGTCCGCTCAACGGTTGGCGCTTTCAGCTCTTCGTCAGGCCCAAGAAGGGCGACGCCTACTGCGCGCTGGGACCGGTCACGCTCGAGGAGTCGAAGGGCACAAAACCCATGTCCATAGTCTGGAGACTCGCCGTCCCGATGCCGGCCCGTTTGTTCGCAAAGTTCAGCGTATTGCGCGCGGTTTAGCGTCCGCAGCTACATTCGAGCGCAGTCCAGGTACCGCGCCACCGCCTCTTTCGGAAACGCGACACCCGGGCATGTCTCAGCGCCAACTCGCGCGCCACTGCCGCCTCCGTGGCCTCTGTGACCAGTCTGGCCAAACCGCCGCAACCGTCGCCAGCCGCAGGTTCTGCCGAAGGGCGGAATGGGGCCCTCCCGTCTTCCGCTCCGACATCAGTGTCCATCAGCGTGCATCAGCGGTTAGTCTCTCCCTCCGCCGGGGATCGATTCCCGCTCTCTTAAGTTCCAGATCCGCCCGGCCCGCACCCGCCACTTGTCACTCTGCCACCTGTTACTCCGCCATCCGTTCCCGTCTGTTTCCCGTTTTCCACATCCCTCCTTCCGGGCTCCGCGCCCCGCATCGAATCAGCGTTCATCAGCATCCATCAGCGGTTCCTCTCCGAACTTCCGTTCCTGAGTCCTTGAGTCCCAGATTCCTCCGCCTGCAGTGAACTCCCGCCTTCTGCCGCTTGCCTTCCGCTTTGCTCGCTTTAACCTGTCATCCGACTGGATTAACCATTCATTGTGGACCTGCTCCCCATCCTCTTCCCCCAAGTCCGCGCGCAGGTACTGCGCCTGCTCTTCGCCGACGCTTCCGCCGAGCTCCACCTGCGCGAGCTCACCCGCCGCAGCGGGCTGGCCCTCGGCACGATCCAGACTGAGTTGGCCAAGCTCTCCGACGCGCAACTCGTTGTCAGCGAACGCGATGGCAACCGCCTCTACTACCGCGCCAACGCCGCCCATCCCCTCTTCCCCACGCTCCAGCAACTCGTCCGCCAGACCTCCGCCACAGGTGCCAAGGATCGGATCGCCGCTCGCGCAACCAGCGCCACACCGCTCAAATCCACGGCCGACCGTCCGGCACGCCCCACCAACGTGCCACCTGTCACCTTGTCACCTGTTACTTGCGTTCTTCCGCCGTCCTCCGTCGTCCGTCCTCCGGCCCAAAACCCAGAACCCGGAACCCCAAACCGGCCGGCGCAGCCGGCCACCCTCACCCTCAATGAGTTCGACTAACGCCGTGGCGAGTCGAGCGACGAACGTCGAGGGTCGAGATCCCGACTTCGGAGGCGGATTCCCGCAGCCCGGTTGCCACGTCCGGTTCAGCCGCGGGTTGGCACTCGTCGCCCCAAGATGGCACTCTCGCCAATCGATGACTTGACGGCTTTAAGCCGTCGTATGTAGGGTTTAAGCCGTCAATGAGCCTGCTCCATCGCCTCTTCCCCCAAGTGCGCGCCGAAGTGCTCCGGCTGTTGTTCGCCAGCGCCGAGCGGGAGCTGCATGTCCGCGATCTGGCGCGCCAAAGCGGCCTCTCGGTCAAGACCGTGCAAAACGAATTGGCGATGCTCCTCGAAGCTGAGCTGCTCCTCAGCCGCCGCGATGGAAATCGGCGCTACTACCGGGCCAATCCGGGACATCCCTTGTTCCCCGATCTCCGGCAACTGGTCCTGAAAACCGCCGGGCTCCGCGATGTGCTTGCCGCGGCGCTCCAAGATCTGCCCGGCATCGACGTGGCGCTGGTATTCGGCTCGCTTGCCAACGGGACCTCTGGCGCCGCCAGCGACATCGATCTGCTCGTCATCGGCGACACCGGCCTGCGCGCGCTCGCCCCCCGACTGCGGCCCGTGGCCGAACAGCTCGGCCGGGAGATCAACCCGGTCACCATGACCGCCGCCGAATTTGCCCGCGGACGGAATTCGAACCCGCTTCTTGTGGACCTGCTGGGGAAGGAGAAGCTCTTCGTGAAAGGAAGCGCCGATGAGCTTGAGCGACTGGCATAAGGCCGGGTGGCTGAAACCCCACCAAACCTCGCCACAACAGATCGCCGATCTGTTCGGCATCGTCGACCGCGACTTGGCAGATGCCGCCCGCGGCATCTCCGCCGACTGGAAATTCGGCATCGCCTACAACGCCGCGCTCAAGCTCGGCACGATTCTGCTCCATGCCGAAGGCTGGCGTCCGGAGAAGACACTCGCCCACTACCGCACCATCCAGGCACTGCCAGAGATCCTCGGCACAGCCCACCGCGACGGCGCCGACTACCTCGACACATGCCGGAGCAAGCGCAACATCGCGGAGTACGACTCGGTCGGCATGGTCACCGAACAGGAAGCGGATGAACTCGCGGCTTACACCCGCGAGTTGCGCGGACTGGTGCGCACATGGTTGCACGAGCACCATCCCGACCTCCTCCCACCCAGTCACTGATCCGCCCACCGCCACCTGTTACCAGTCACTCTGTCACCTGTTACTTCCGCCCTCTAGCCTCTCTCCTCTCTGCTCCGCATTCCGCAATCCCCATGTCCCTTGCCGCCTACGGTTGGAACGACTCCCTCGCCGCCGCCTTCGCGCCCTACGCCGCGCAGGGTCTCGTGCCCGCACGCGTCACCGCCGATTTCGGACGCGGCTGGGGCGTGACCACCGACGATGACGACGGCGAGCTCCTCGCCGAGCCCGCCGGCAAGCTCCGCCACCGCTCCGCCAAGCGCGCCGAGCTCCCCGTCGCCGGAGACTGGGTCGCCCTCGAGCTCAAGCCCGGCGAACGCCGCTGCAAGCTCCACGCCGTCCTCCCCCGCCGCACCGTCCTCTCCCGCCAGGCCGCCGGCTTCCGCCGCGAGGAGCAGCAGGTCCTCGCCGCGAACCTCGACACCGTCTTCATCGTCGTCGGCCTCGACGCCCCGGTGAACCACCGCCGCATCGAGCGTTTCATCACCGCCGTGCGCTCCGGCGGCATCGCCCCCGTCGTCGTCCTCAACAAGGCCGACCTCCACGACAACCCCGCCGCCGCCCGCGCCGAGCTCGAGCCGCTCGTCGGCGGCGCCCCCGTCGTCACCGTCAGCGCCGTGAAACGCGGCGGCGCCAAGGCGCTCAAGCCCTGGCTGAAGAAACGAGAGACGGTCGCCTTCCTCGGCGTCTCCGGCGTGGGCAAGTCGTCGCTGGTCAACCGCCTCCTCGGCGACGAGGTGCAAGCCGTGCAGGAGGTGCGCGAGGCCGACTCCAAGGGCCGCCACACCACTACCAGCCGCGAGCTCCTCGTCGGTCCCGGCGGCGTGCTGCTGCTCGACACGCCCGGCATGCGCGAATTTCAGTTCTGGGATACAGACACGCCGTTGGAGGAGCTCTTCCCCGAGGTGGCCGCAGCAGCAGCGCAGTGCAAATTCCGCGACTGCCGCCACGGCACCGAACCCGGCTGCGCCGTGCAGGCCGCCCTGGCCGCCGGCTCCATCGAGCCCGGCCGCGTGACCAGCTACCTCAAGCTCAAGGCCGAACGCGCCCTCGCCGCCACGCCCTGGAAGAAGCGCTGAGCCGCCGATGCACCGGAACGCCCGACCGCGTTCCGCCACCGGGCATATCCGCATCGACATCGCCGCCCCACCGCGCGCGAATCCGCGCATGCCCCGCCCGCGCAGTTCCCGGATCGACGACATCAAGGCGCTCCTCGTCGCACGCCTCCGCGACGGTTTCCACCGCCCCGGCGACCCGTTCCTCTCCAACCGCGCCCTCGCCGAGCGCCATGGCGGGCGCTCCCCGCCCGCGCCCCGCCGCCGCGCCGCGCGCGTCGCCGGGGGGTGGCTGGCGCGGCGCCGCGCCAGCGGCACGTTCGTCGCCGGCCGCACGGAGCGGCCGACCGCCGTCCAGCTTGTCTTCCATCCCCGCGCGCAACGTCCCGGCAGTTTCGGCGCCTGCCTGCTCCAACGCCTCGCGCGCGAGCTGCGCGCCGCCGGCGTGCCGTTCGTCCAAACGCGGGATACGCGCGACATCCGGCTCCGCGCCCGCCATCTGCCCGTCTTCTGGGAGGTGCCAGCGCTCGTCGAGGCCTTCGCCGCCGAGCGCCGCTTCGGCCTGCTCCTGCACGACGCCCCGCCGCCGGGCGCGGGCGCCAGCTTCCTCGACGCAGTGCGGACCGACGACTACTCCGGCGGCGTGTGCGCCGCGCAAACGCTGGTCGGCCGCCTCGGGCCGCGCGCGCGGCTGGCGATGCTGGCCGGTCCGGCCGCGGACCGGCGCAGCCGGCAGCGCGTCGAGGGATTCCTCCATGTTGTCCCCAAGGCTCGGGTGCACGAGGCCGACGACTGGTTCAGCGACGACGGCGAACGCGCGGCACCGGCCGTCCTCGCCGCGAAGCCGGCCGGCGTGTTCTGCGCCAACGACCGGCTCGCCGAGGGCCTGCTCGCGGCGTGCGCGGGCCGCGGCGCCACGCCGCCATCGGTGCTCGGCTACGACAACGCGCCGATCGCCGAGGCGCTCCACCTCTCGACCGTCGCCATCCCCTGGGAACAGCTCGTCGCCGAGGCGGTGAAGCTGGTGCAGGCACGACTGGCCGGCGATTCCTCGCCGGCCCGGCAGATCATCCTCTCGCTGCACCCGCACCTCCGGCTCACGGCGTGAGCCGCCGCCGTCACCGCGCCGGCGCGACCGGGCCGCGCAGCAGCATGCCGGAGAGGAAGACCAGCGCGGCGTTCTCCGCGGTCTCGCCCTCGTTCGAGGCCCACGAGCCGTGCGGCGAGCAGTAGTCGAGGAAACAGCGCTCGGGCGGCGTGCCCGCTTTCTGGAGCGCCAGCAGGGGCTGGTCGGCCCCGCCGGGCCGGTCGTTCGGCCCGCCGCTCGCCCAGCCGGGCATGAGCTTGCCGAGCGCCACGCACGTCCAGTTGTACGGCGCCTGCACGCTGCGCGGGCCCTGCCCCGAGACGAACGCGTAGCCGAGGCCGTTGTGGCCGAGCATCCAGTCGAGCTGCGCGCCGGCGGCGTCGCGGTATTCGCGTTTCCCGGTGAGGTCGTACGCCATCGCCAGCGCGCAACCGGCGTGGAGCACGGTCTCGCCGCTCTCCCACACGTAGCCGTCCGGCGGCAGCGCCACGCCGTACGCATTGCCGCGCGCCAGGGCGGCCAGCCGGTCGCCCAGCGACGCGATGGCTTCGGTCGCCGCCGTACACAGCGCGACGTCGCGCCCGTGCCGGGCGAGATCGTACACGCCGAACAGCGCAGGCTCGTACCAGCAGGTCGGAGGCAACGGCCGGTCGCGCAGGATGCCGCGCACCTCGGCGGCGAGCGCCGGCTCGTCGCGCGCCGCCAGCCGCGCGCACGCGGCCCAGAGCCACTCGGCGGAGGGGTCGTCGTCGCGGTAGTAGGGATCCTGGTGCGGCACGGCGCGGTGCTCGCGCAGCCACTCCCACGCGCGGTCCGCCGCCGCCTCGCAGCGCGCGGCGAACGCGGCGTCCTCGGCGCGGCAGACCCGCGCCGCCTGGTACATAACGCCGGCGAAGACGCTCGCGTCGATCGACGAGCGGTAGCGCACGAAATGCTGGAACGGGTCGTCCTGCGGCTTCTTCCCCCACGAGTCGAGGTGCGGCTCGGAGTCGACCTTGTGCATCACGCTGCCGTCGGCGTTCTGCATCTTGAGCATCCACTCCAAGCCCCAGCGCGCCTCGCGCAGCAGCGCCGTCGAACCGGGCGTCGGGTCGGGCAGGCCGAGCGAAACGTCGGGCGCGCCGCGCTCCTGCAGGTGCAGGAAGTACGAGGTGGAGATCGCGGCCATGTGCACCCAGCGGCCGAAGTCGCCCGCATTGTACCAGCCGCCGGTCACGTCGCGCCGCTCATCGCTGCCGGCGACGGCCGTCGGCCCGGTGTGCGCCGCCGGATGGGCGATGCCCGTCTCCGGATCGTCGATCGCCACGCCGGCGCGTATCAGCCGGAAGCACCGCAGCGCGTCGCGCCACAGTCCGCGGTAGCAGTCGTCGCCGATCGTCACCGGCGCGCTGCGTCCGGCGACCACGACCTCGTAGCGCCCCGAGGCCTGCAGCGCGGAAAAGTCGCCGACGAGCACCCGCTCGCCGCCGCGCTGCATCTCGTCGCGGGCCTTGGCCGGCAACCGCCCCGCAAAGACGACCTTCCCCGTCGCAACCTCGCGCACCTCGAACGGCGCGCCGGGCGCGACCTTGCCGTCCTCGGCAACCAGGAACGTCTTGGCCGCCCACGTCGGGTAGCCGACCTGGTTCAGCCGCGGGGCGTCGATGGGCGGTATCGGCTGGTCGGAGCCGGCGCCGGATAGCGCCGACGCGGCGACCAGCGCAAGCAGGGCGAGCCCGCCGAGGGTCGGCAGACGGCAGGGCGCCGCGGCGCGCGAAGTTTCGGGGTGGAACGGGGCATGGGGGATGTACATGGCGGGGCCGAGACTGCGCCGACCCGCGCCGCACTTCAAACGCCGCCGCTCCAGCCACGCCAGAAACTGATATGCTAACGCGCCGCCTGGCGTGCCAGCGCCTCGCGCAGATCCGCGGGCACCGCGAGCCGTCCGAGCTGCATCGCGAGCGGCTCGGGCCGCGTGGCGAGCATTTCGCTCAGCGGCCGCAGATCCATCGAGAGGTCGTGCTGCCGCGTGGCGGCCAGCGGCGTGCCGGCGAGCTGAGTCGCCACGATCAGCTTCTCCGCCGGCAGCCCGAACTGCGCCGCGATGGCGAGGCCGAGAGTGTAGCGGGAAACCGGTTCCGCCCCGGCCCAGTGCAGCACGCCCTTCGGCGCTCCCGGCGCGCACAGCTCCAGCAGCGCCGCGGCGAGGTTGTCGGCCATGCACACCTGCCGGATCTCGTCGGTGAACAGCCGCGCCACACGCCCCTCGCACCAGTCCCGCAGCAGCCGCTCGTGCACGCTGCGCCGCCCGCCCGGGCTGTTGCCCAGCAGCAGCGGCACGCGCACCGCCGCACCGAGGCCAGACGCGGCGGCGAGCACCGCGCACTCCGACTCCACCTTCTGGCGACCGTAGAGCGTGAGCGGCGCCACCGGATCGGCGACGCCGTACGGCGACCGCGTGCCGTCGAAGACCTGTTCGCTGGAGACATGCACCAGCCGCACCCCGAGCCCGGCCGAGAGCTCCGCCAGCCGTCGCGGCAGGTCCACGTTCAGCACCGCCGCGCGCTCCGGCTCGCGGTCGCACTGCGCCGGCTCCGTGAGCGCCGCGCAGTTCACGATCGCCTCCGGCCGGGCCTCGCGCACGGCCGCCGCAAGCGCATCGCCATCGCACAGATCGAGCCGCAACTGCCGCACCAGCCCGGGGATCGCAGCGCCAGCCCACGTTCCCACGACACCGGTCACCTCGTGCCCGGCGCGCGCCGCCGCCGCGGCGAAGTTGCCGCCGAGCAGACCCGAGGCTCCGGTGAGGAAGAGGCGCATGCCCGGGAGTCCATTACAGCCGGCGCCCGGAACCAAGCCCGGAAAGCCGCTCTCTGCCGTATCCACCCATCGGGAGGCGGTCGTGGCACTCCCCATGCGACGCACGCCACAGGAGCTCCGCCGGTTCCGCGGCGTGCCCTTCGCTCATGTCAACCAATAGTTGACATGTACCCGTTGCACTCAGCTCGTTCCCCCGAGCGCCGTCGCGCCGCCATCCTCGCCTCAACCACCTCTTGTCGCCTGACACTCCGGCACACCGAATCGCCGTTCTCTCGAACGGCGCCACACCTCCATCCCAGCCACTGGTCTCTCCGCCCTCCGCCGACTGTCCTCCGCTGTCCGTCATCCGTCGTCCGCCCGCTGCCGTCTGTCGTCCGCCTCACTCGTCGCCAACAGCGATCGTCGGATTCACATACCAGCCCAGCAGCCACGGCGTGCCGCGCGGCCCGCGTTCGAGGCAGAGCACCGCGCCCTTCTGGAAGTCGATGCCGGCGCAGCCGATCCCGAGCAGCTTCCCAGTGAGCGCAGAGAGGAACGGCTCGTGCCCGACGATCATCACCGAGTCGCCGTGCCGGGAGAGCGCCGTCGCCATCGGCGCGGCCGCGTCCTCGGGCAGCAGCCCGGCCGCCTCGCGCAGCGGCGCCTTCAGGTGCGCGCCTTCCGCGAGCAGCTCCGCCGTCTCGCGCGCCCGCACGAGGGGGCTGTGCCAGATCTCCATCACCGACGGCTTCGCATGGGTGCCCAGCCACCGGCCCATCGCCAGCGCCACCTCGCGGCCTTTCGGGCTGAGCGGTCGCGTCGGATCTTCAGCATCGGACAGGGCGTGGGTGTGGCGGACGAGGTAGAGTTTCATCGGGAAAAACGGCGACGAGTCGGAAGGTAACAAAGACCGCGAAGAATGCAGCGCAACAATCCAACGCCCCGCGGATGCCCCGGGACTCGGAAAATCTGGAACTCACGAGCTCAGGAAGCCGGGCCGCGGAGAAGGCGACCGCTGATGCGCGCCCGTGGACACTGATGAGACCCGGTAAGCTCCTGCGCTCGGCCCTCCGTCTGCTCTTCGTTCCCTTCGTTATCTTCTGTCGCCCGTTCGGTCACTCTCACGGCGAGAGCCGGTCGCGTTTCCACGAACCGTCGGGCTGGCGGCTGTAGCGCAGCCGGTCGTGCAAGCGGCTCGGCCGTCCCTGCCAGAACTCGATCGTGCCCGGGATCACGCGGTAGCCGCCCCAGAACGGCGGCACCGGCACGACCTTGCCCCGAAACTCCGTCATACGCGCCTTCACGCGCTCCTCCAGTTCATCGCGACCGGAGAGCACCGTGCTCTGTGCCGAGGCCCACGCGCCCACCTGGTTGCCCAGCGGGCGCACATGGAAATACGCCTCCGTCTCCTCGGCGGAGGTCTTCTCGACCGCGCCACAGACGATCACCTGCCGTTCGAGGTCGTGCCAGGGAAACAGCAGCGAGGCGCTCGGGTTGCCCGCCAGCTCCAGCCCCTTTCGGCTCTCGTAGTTCGTGAAGAAGACGAAGCCGCGCCGGTCCACGCCCTTGAGCAGGACCGTGCGCGTGGAGGGCCGCCCGGCGGCGTCGGCCGTGGCGACGACCATGGCATTGGGCTCACGGATACCGCCCTTCACGGCCTCCTCGAACCAGCGTTCCCACAACGGCCACGGATCGTCGGCCGGCGCGTCGGACTCCGCCAAGCCAGCCAGCGCATAGTCGCGGCGCATGTCGAAGAGGCTCAGCCGCGCGCGCGAATGCGCGAACAGTTTCCAGGATTTCAGCGCGCCGGGCACGCCGAGCAGGTACGAGAGGAGTTTGGGCCGCTGGCCTGACATGGTTGCTGTTCTGCAACGGCACAACCGGAGGCGCGAACGCAAAACCTGCCGCCGTGCCGACCAGGCAGCCGAGGAACGAGTGCCAAACTTCCGGCGGGCCGCTCGCGCTGAACCACAGCGCCCGGAGTTCTCCCGGCCGTCAGACCCTCGTCGCTCGTTCGCTCGACACTCGACAGGCTGATCACACCTCACTCGCGCGTCAGCGCCGCGATGGCGCCAGCGAGCTCCGGCCACGCCGCCACCAGCTCCGCGCGCCGTCCGAGTTCGAAGTCCGCCTCGTCCCAGCCCGGCGCCATCGTGCAGCCGACCAGCGCCCACTTCCCGCCCGGCGCGAGCCGCGCGCCCTGCCACGCGCCATGCGGCACCACCGCCTGCGGCAGCTCGCCTGCGGCCACCGCGGGACCGAGACGTGTCCACGATCCGGAGCCGGGCCCCGGCCCGAGCCGCAGCAGCTCGACGGCGTCGCCCGCATGGAACTGCCACACCTCGTCGCTGCGCAGCCGGTGCAGCGCGGAGAAATCGGCCCCCGCCAGCAGGTAGAGGATCGAGGATGCGGCCACGCGCTCCGCGCCCGCGCCGTAGCGCTCCGGCAACGCCGCCCCCGTCAGCCGCACGCCGCTGCGCCACACCGGGGCATACCAGCCGCCCTCCCGCGGCAGCGGCTGCAGTCTCAAACGCGCGACAATCTGTGCGAGCTCCGACACGCCCGCCAGAGAAGCGCGCGGAGGCCGAGCCCGCAAGCCGCCGGCGCCGCGCCGCCCCGCGCCCACCGGCGCCAGCAGACGTTTCACGCGACAATCGTTGCACGCCGTCGGGCATGCGCGCATCGTTGGCCCCGTCGCTGCTTCGCAGCCGACAACATGTCCGCCGCCTCCTCCAGCACCACCCTCGCCCTCGCGCCGCGTCGCAAGCTCTCCGCCGAGCTTCACGCCCTCAACGTGCGCTTCGGCCACGAGTCGGTGCAGGTGGGCGAGATGCTCGATGTCATGGGCGACCGCGCCTACTCGCTGTTCCTCGTGCTGCTCTCGCTGCCATTCTTCACCCCGGTGGCGCTGTTGCCCATCTCCACGGCCTTCGGCGCCGTCATCGCCTATCTGGGCCTGCGCCTCACCCTGGGCCTGCGTCCGCGCCTGCCGGACAAGATGCGCAGCCGCCGCCTGCCACCGCGCTTCTTCGGCATGCTCCTGCGCGGCGCGGAACGCGTCATCCGGCTTCTCGAGAGCATCACCCGCAAGCGACTCGCCTTCCTCGCCACCGATTCTCTGGTGCGCCGCCTTGTCGGCAGCGGGATCGTCGCCGCCGCGCTCCTGCTCATGCTGCCGCTGCCCATCCCGCTCTCCAACTTCCTGCCCGCGGCCAGCATCACCTGCTTCGCCATCGGCCTGCTTGAGGAGGACGGCGGCATGATCCTCACCGGAGGCGTCCTCCTGCTCCTCTCCCTCGTCTTCTTCGGGCTTCTCGCCTTCTTCGGCGTCGAGGTCGTGGAATTCCTCCACCACTGGTTCGCCGCGCACTTCGGTTCGGCCGCCGCAGTGCCCGCGCCGGCCGTCACCCCGCCGGCGCCATAGCCTGGAGCCGCCGCAGCGCCTCGCCGTCGCCGATTCCCGCGGGCCAGCCGTACGCCGCCGCCACGGCCGCGCCGAGCTCCTCCGCAGCGAAGCCCTCCGGATCGAGATCCGCCAGCCCGCCTCCCGCGGCGCGCCACGCCCGCACCACCGCATCGCGCCGCTCCTCCTGCTCGCGCGTGAGCGCACCGCGCGGCATCGAAGGCGACCACGGTAACGGGAAACTACCCACAAGAGCAGCGGCAGACCGCGGGCCCATGCCCCGCCGCCACACCTCCAGCCAGCGAGAGGCCAACGCCCCCGCGAGAAACTCGTCGTCGCGCGCCACGACCACCAACGCCCCCGCGGGCAACATCCGCGCCGGAACCCAGCGCCAGCGCGCCGAACCGGCACCCGCAGGCGAAGCGAGGTAGCGGTCGCATTTCGCCAGCGCGATGCGCAGCTCCGCACCGGCGCCGCGCCGCGCGATCCGCCCGCGCGCGCGACAGAAGGCCTGCCCCGCGGCGCCGGCCTCGGCGATGGCTCGCCCGTCCGCGCCCGGCGGGAAATCCACCGCCCACACGCGCTCCGGCGGCTCCCCCTCCGGCCAATCGCACCGCCAATCCGCCGGCGCCACGACCGGCCGCACCCACTCGCCGCCCTCGGCCCGCCAGCGCGCGGCCCGGGCGCCCGTGGCGCACAACGCCGGCACGAGTCGCAGTCCGGAAAACACCCAGGGCGCCGGCGCGGTGGCGGCGACGGACTGTCGAAGCGGAGTCATCGCCGCCACGATGCGGTGCCGGTGCATTGCGGACAAGTCCGGCGCACGTCGCAAGCGCCCTCGCGATGCAGTCGTTATCAAAGTTTCAAGTTATGGAAACTTTGCGGCTCCGGTTCGCCAAGCCCGTCCAGCTTGTTATGCTGCACCCCTCGCGAATTGGGAGAAACGCGCGCCGCCATATGCCATCGTCCGCTACCACCATCTGGCTGCCCGACCTGTTGTACACGGGGGCGCGCTTCGAGACCGATCTGGCCCTCGTCGCCGATGCCGAGGGCCGCATCCTGCGCCTCTCGCGCGACCCCGCCGATCTCGCCGCCGCGCAACGCCTCCCCGGCCGCGCCCTCCTGCCCGGCCTGGTCAACGCCCATTCCCACTGTTTCCAGCGCCTGATCCGCGGCCGCACCGAATACCGCGCCGGCAGCGAGCGCGACACGCTCTGGACCTGGCGCGAGGAGATGTTCCGCACCGTGGTCGCACTCGACCCGGATTCGCTCCACCAGGCCGCGCGCATGGCGTTTCTGGAAATGGCGCTCTCCGGGATCACCACCGTGGGCGAATCCCATTTTCTCCACAACGATCCCTCCGGCCGCCCCTATGCCGAGCCCAACGCCATGGCCCTGGCCGTCGTCCGCGCCGCCCGGGAGGTCGGCCTGCGCATCTGCCTGCTCCACGGCGCCTACGCCCGCGCCGGCTGGCACCGCGCCCCCAGCATCGCCCAGCAGCGCTTCATCGTCGCTTCGCCCGACGCCTACCTCGACGCACACCGCCAGCTGCGCGTCGCCCTCGCCGCCGACACCGCCGCTGGCTTGGCGTGGACCGGCTTCGCCCCCCACTCGGTGCGCACCGTGCCGCCGGACTACCTTCGCGCCCTCCTGCCGGCGATGCAGTCCGCCCCGGGGCCAGTCCAGATGCACATCTGCGAGCAGCCGGAGGAGAACGAGGCCTGCCTGACCGAGCACGACACCACCCCCATCGGCCTGCTCGACCGCGAGGGCGTCCTGCCACCGCGCTTCACCGCCGTGCACGCGATCCACATCGCCAACCACGAGATCGGCATCCTCGCCCACGCCGGTGCCCACGTCTGCTCCTGCCCCACCACCGAACGAAGCCTCGGCGACGGCATCGCCCCCGCCGATTCCTTCTTCGTCCGCAACGTGCCCGTTGCGCTCGGCACCGACTCCAACACCCAGATCGATCTTCTCGAGGAGGCTCGTGAGCTCGAATACCACCTGCGGCTCAAGCACGGCCGTCGCATCGTCCTCGCCCGCATGCCAGCCACGGGCGCCGAGCCCGATCCCGCCGAACTCGCCACACACCTGCTCGACTGCGCGACCCGCCAAGGCGCCTCCAGCCTGTGTTCACCGGGCGGAGCGCTCGAGCCGGGCCGCCCCGCCGACTTTTTCACCGTCGACCTCGCCGATCCCACCCTCGGGGGAACCGATGCCGCCACCCTTCCCGCCGCGCTCGTCTTCGCCGGTAGCCGCGCCTGCATCCGGGATGTGGTTGTCGCCGGCCGGCCCATCGTCACCGACGGCCGCCATCCCCTCCAGGCGTCGATCGTCGCCGGTTTCGCAGCACTCCAGTACGACCTCCGATCCCGATCATGAACCTCTTCTCCCATCGGCCCAACCCGGCCGAACCGAACGTTAAGGACATTCCCCTAAACCCGGCCCTCAGCCGGCCGATAGCCCGAAAGGTGGACACTGTGGAATCCGTGAATCCCCAAACCATCGCAACCCTGCTGCAGGATCTGCCCCCGACTCCCGCCGTCATACCGCGGCTGCTGGAGCTGCTCGCCGAGCCGGAGTCGAACACCGAGGACGTGATCGAGCTCATCGGCTTGGACCCGGGACTCGCCGCCGCGGTGCTGCGCGTCAGCCGCTCGGCCTACTACGGCACACGCGGGCAGTCCGTGGAAAGTCTCGACGACGCCATCGTGGCGATCGGCTTCAAGGAGACCTATCGCCTCGTCGCACTCTACTCGCTCTCCTCCACCGCGCGCGAACCGCTCCACCTCTACGGCGTATCGGCGGAGCTGTTCTGGCGCAAATCCGTCGCCTGCGCCCTCGCCATGGAGATGCTCTGCGGCGAAATGGGCGCCCCCGGCACCACCGGCTACACCATCGGTCTGCTCCACGCCCTCGGCGAGGTGTTCGTCGACCACATGGCGCAGCACCAGCCCGCCGCCGGCGCCCGGCCGCTCATCGCCTTCTCCAACCCCCAGCCCATCCCCGACCAGGAACTCGCCGCCGCCGGCTTCACCCAGGCCCAGGCCGCCGCCTGGGCGATGCGCCACTGGTTCTTCCCCGAGTCCATCGTCGAGCCCATCGAGTATCAGTTTGCCCCGCACGAAGCCCCGGTCCACACTCAGATGGCCCTCCGCCTGCGCCTCGGCAAATGGCTCACCCAGCTCGTCCTCGGCGACGAGGAGGCCGCCCGCGCCGTGAATCCCGATTTCCATTTCGCAATTTCGATGCCCGGCAATTCATTCGCCCGCATGGTCGACGATCTCCGCCACCGCCTCACCGAAGCCGCCCAAGCGCTCCATGGCACAGCCTGCTGCACCGGTTGAATTCACGCCAACGCCGGGTTGCCCTCCGCCACCGCCTTTCGCCATCCTACAGCAATGAGCAACGAGGAACGCCCTCACCTTTCGCTGCGCCTGCGCGGTTTGTCCGCCACCCCGCCGGAAACGCCACCGGCCGCCACGCCCGTCCCGGACTCTCCCCC